>CALMUT010000343.1 GCA_937872925.1 uncultured Myxococcales bacterium
TTGCGCATCGACGTGCCGCGGGCACGGAGCGAGTCGTAGACGCGGGTGCCGTCGGCGGCGGCGAGGGGGACGCTGTCCGCGAGGGCGACGGCGTCCGGCGTTTCAGCGTTGCGCAGATGCGTGGCGTGCTCCATCGCACGCGCGACGGCGCGCGCACCGCTGCCGAGTTGGGCGAGTTCATCCAAGGCACTGAACACGGCGTTTGGATCCGGGACGCACAGGGATTGCGCCAGGGAGATTGCAGCGCCGACCGCCGTCGCGTCCCGCTCGCCATCCAAGAAGCTCGGCAGCCCACCGTCGGCGTCTTTCGTCAACTCCAGGGCGAAGCGTTCGAGACGCGCCACCGCGGGGTCTCGCTCCGCGGACGCTTCCAACGCCCGGCGCCGAGCATCCACCGAATCCGGATCCGCTGCACGCAGCGCCCAAGAGAGCAGGGCACGCCCCGAGCGCCCGACTTGACCCGTCGCCCGCTGGAACGCGTCCACGGCCTGGCTGCGATCTCCCGCTTGCCAGTGATAGATCCCGGCTTCGAGGGCCAGGGCGGCGGCGGTATCCGAGTCGTCCAGCGCCAAAGACGCCGTGCTCAAGGTCGCGGCCGCTTGCGCAAAGTCTTCTTTACGCTTGGCCATGCCTGCGAGCGCGACGGCAGCAAGCGTGTCCCCAGCGTCGTCGTCAAAGAGCTTGCGCAGGTTCGCCAGACTCAAGTCCGGATCGCCCGATGTAGCGGCACGCAGCGCCGCCGCCAACAGCAGCGCCCGCTTGTCCTCAGGGTCCAGCGCGGCGTCGCCCAGAGCGGTCAAGGCGTCTGCGCCGGTCTTCGGTTCGCTCAGTGCCAGTACGTAGGCTCCAAGCAAGTGCGCGAGACGTGCCCCGCCCGCTGCGGTCGCGAGTCCGGACAGGGTTTGTCGAGCCGCGTCGACGTCTCCGCGTGACAGGCGTGCCCGTACGAGCTCGTACCAAAGCCCCGGAAGCTCGCTTTCCGTCGCCCCTGCCGCCAATAGGCGTCGTGTGGCTTCGTCGTACCACGCGGCTTCGCCGGTCAGTGAGGACAAGTACCGAGACACGCGCGCGACGGTGCCCGGTGACGCCCCGACCATGCCGGCCTGGGAGAGCGCCGCTTTTGCGCCGGCCGTGTCCCCAGCGCGGCGCGCCCAAGAATCCGCGGCGAGAAGAAAACACCGCGCGCGCGCTTCATCGGTGGTCAAGCGCTCGTGGGCATCTTCTAATGCGGATGCAAACGCAGCAGGGTCCGTCGCCGAGCAAAGATCGAGCTGGAGCACGCGCGCAGGAATGCACTCCGCATCGTTTTCCAGAGCGTGATTGACGGCATCGAGGGCGCCGGCTGCGTCGCCGAGTTCCGCGGCGCGTTCCGCGACACGCATCCAGAGCGCCGCCGCGAGACCTCCTTTGGCGCCGCGTTCCAAGGCCGCCCGGGCAAAGGTGGCGGCGGTTTCCGTGTCGCCTCCGGCTTGCGCCAGGCTGATCCGTGCGCGCGCTAGCACCGGTTCGTCCGGCGCCAGCGCTTGGGCGCGTTCAAGCGCCGTGGTTGCTTCCAGAACTTCGCCGCGCCGGCGATGGGCTTCGGCGGCGCGGTAGAGGGCGTCTGCCGCATGGGCGGTGGTGCGCATATGTGCGGGCACGCCGAATTTGTCCCCGGCGTCTGAAGACTCGAGGGTTGAAGACAGCACCGCAGCTTGGGCTTCCAGCGCCCGGGCCAGCACGTCGTCGCGGCCCAGTTCCCGCGCCACATCTTCGAGGGTCTGCAAGATCAAGAAGGTGACCTCGGATTTCGCTTCGAGCGCGGCGTCCAAGTCCGCGAGGGCGCCCTCACCATCTCCCGAGTCCAAGCGCAAACGCGCAGAGCTGCTGCGCAACAGGGATTGCCACGTCGGATGTTTGCAGGCTGCGGCGCGTGCTGCCAATGCACGCGTACGCAGCTCGGGGTCTTCCGCGTCTACTGCGCAGAGTTCCAGAAGCAGCCACAGTGTTGCATCGTCCGGTCGCTCGGTCGTCGCCTCTTCGAGCGCCGAGATGGCGCCGGCGAAGTCCCGGTCCTCTTCGTACAAATAACGTGCGCGCTCCAGCAGAGCGCGAGCACGTTCTTCGCTTCCGTCGGCAACTTCGACGAGTCGCTCCAGTAGCTTCTCGAGATTCTTCTGGGAGCCGCGTCCGCGCAGGATCGCGATCAGGCGTTCGAGGGGTTCGGAGAACTCCGGCTCTGCGTTGATGGCTTCCAGGTGGTCCCGGGCCGCGCTCGATTCGTCTCCGCGTGCTTCTTCGAGCAGCGCGATCTCGTGCAGCAAGACGGCACGCGTTGTTTCGCCTTCGCACCAGTCCAGTTCCTCGCGCAACCTATCGAGGGCCTGCGCCGTCGCGTTGTCATCTGGCGGGCTCTGTAGCCCCGCGCTCGGGGGTCTGGCGACTTCGGTCATGCGGAATCGGCCGGCGAAGCAGCCTCTACTGTAGGTCGACACGCGACGAAATCGCGAGCATTACCGACACATGCACGGGCTACTCGGTACGTTTCACGATCCAGAAACCGCGCGGGGTATCCAATGGCTGGTCGTGAACTTTGCCCTTTTCCAGGGTGAATAGCACCTGCTCAATGCTGGGCTCGAGCACTCCCCGGGGAATGCGCCCGGCGTTCAGGACCGAGCCCTTGTCGCCCTTTTTTACGGCCTTTTCGAAGTCCTCCTGGGCTTCGCCGGCCAGCTGCGCGGCCAACTCCTGGGCCTCCTTCTTGGAGCGCGCGTCGCCTTTGGCGAACTGCGCGCCGCGGTAGGTGACCAAAATGACCCCAAATCGCACGGCTTTTGGGGCGCCCGGGGGCAGCTTCGTGGCGCTGGGTTCCTCGGCGTCCTCCGCAGGCGCGGGCTCGAGCTCCGGGGCAGGGATCGGGTGCGTTTCCGTGGGCACGTCGGCCGCGGGGGGCTCAACGGGTTCGGGCACTGCACTGGGCGCAGCTTTCTGTGCCGCGCTCTTGGGTCGGGCAGAGACCGCCAAAACGACCATGCCTACGGCAAATACGAGGCCTAAGACGACGGAGGACCAGCGCTGCATGGCAGGCCGAGCGAGTAGCACGGAAACGCGTTGTCAGAAACCGCGACAAAGGAGGAGCTTCCCTGCTATCCATGCAAGTCAGGGCCGATGTTCAAGGTCGAGTGCCCCAGCTGCAGTGCACCCTATCAAGTCGATGAGCGCCGGATTCCATCCGGTGGCTTGAAGATGCGCTGCCCAAAGTGCGGCGGGT
The DNA here is from genome assembly GCA_937872925.1 of uncultured Myxococcales bacterium. Lineage (GTDB taxonomy): Bacteria > Myxococcota_A > Polyangia > Polyangiales > Polyangiaceae > JACKEA01. Next base: position 3,251 of record CALMUT010000343.1, read on the forward strand.
CGTTCCAGGTCGACCCACCCACAGATCCGCGCACCACCGGCCCCAGTCCCGTGCTGGGTGGGGCCCTTGGCGGTGGAGCGGCTCCTGGGCGCCCTGCGCCGAAGCCCCCCATGCTCGGGGTCGCAGGACCGCCGCCGGCGGGGCCGCCACGGCCGGCTCCACCTCGCCCCGCGCCGCCACGGCCAGCTCCGATGGCAGATCTTCCCGCGCCGGTCGCCGCAAAACCTGCGCCGTCCGCGCCCAAGCCTCCGCCACCCGCGGCGAAGCCGCCGGATAGCATTGACCTCGACGATCTGGACTTGCCCGCAGTAGGCGGCGGGCGCCGCGAGGAGCCGGGTCTCCCCGCTCCGATCAAGAGCAACAAGGCAACGCAATTTGGTATCGGCGAGTTTGGGGATCTCGACCTGCCCGGTGCAGAGCTTCCCGCAGCCGTGCGACCCCGCAATCCGTCACCGGGTGAGTTGGACTTGGACCTGCCGGTGGTCGGCGGACGCCCCCGCGCGCCCAGTTTCGACGACGAGCTTGGCCTGCCAGCGCCGAGGCAGCCCGAAGCCATTGCGGGTCCAGACTCCATCGATCTCCCGTCTGTCGGAGGGGCTCCGAGCTTCGGCGAAATTGATCTGCCCATCGCCGGTGAGGGGTATGGAGGTGGCGATCTGCCAAGTCCTACTGGCAACGCGCGAGCTGGCGGCGCTGGCGTGGGCCTGCCTGCGGTACCGGACGCGGGGCCGCCGGCGCTTGCTGGTGACCTGCCCACTGCTTCCGCAGCGTTGCCGCAAGTCTCCGCCGGTTTGCCCACCGCTGCTGCAGGCCTGCCCACCGCCGCGGCCGGTCTTCCCACTGCCGCCGCCGGTCTCCCGCAATCGGCTGCGGGTCTCCCCAATCCAGCCGCCGGTTTGCCAACCAACGCTGCCGGCTTGCCAACCAACGCCGCCGGCTTGCCAACCAACGCTACCGGCCTGCCAATCCCCGGTGGCGGTGAATTTGCTCCTGGCGCGGGGGAGTGGGGTTCCGAAGCCGCGCTGGGCGGGGAACCGGGCGGCGTCGTGCGCCAAGAAGGTGGTGGCGGCACGGACTTTGGGGAGGTGAATCTCGACATGGGCGGCGGCGGCGAGGTTTCTCTCGACGCCGAGGGGCCTGGTCCCGCGCGTAGCGAAGACGACATGGAGTTCGGCGGGATCCCGCAGGAGCTGCCCGGCGGTCCTCAGGCATCGGGGGCTCCGCGTGGTATCGCGCCGATCCAACTCGCGCCCCCGCCAGCGAAGAAGCGCGTGGGCTTGCGCGCCATCGCCGCAGGTGTCGTGGTCTTTGTCGTCGGCGGCGCGGCGCTCTCGCTCGTGCCAGACGTCGGGCCTTTCGGTGCCTACTGGATCCTCGACAAGCTCCAGAGTGGGGAGCATGAGCGCCTGCTCGAAGACACGAAGACCCGCACCCGGGAGCTGCTGGGCAAAGACACGTCTGCGGACGCAAAGAAGGCGCTGGCGCTGGTCGCAGACGCGCGTAAGAAGGCGCGCCGCCTGCCCGCACTGCCTGCGTATGCCGCCTATGTCGCGTACATCGCGGAGCTTCGGTTTGGAACCAACCCCGAAGAGAGCGCGCGCGCCAAAGTTCTGCTCGACGAACTCGTCGAGGTGAAAGACCTGAAGGAGCTCGACCTGGCGCGCGCTGCACAGCAAGCGGCGGGGGGACAGGCCGACCGAGCACGCCAAATGCTCCAGGGCATCAAGAGTCAAGGCAACGCGCCCGTCGACGCGCTCGTGCTCGAGGGTGAGATGGAGCTGGGCGCGCGGGATGCCGCGGCCGCAGAACGCGCCTGGCAGGCCGCGGAAGCCATCGAAAAAAGCCCGCGCACGGCCTTTGGCTTGGCTCGGGCCAAGCGCGCCGCCGGGGCGCTTTTGGAAGCCAAGAAGTTTGCCCAGAGTGCGCGCGAGCGCAACGCCGACCACGTGGGTGCCAAGCTGCTGGTGGCGGACGTCATCTGGCGCACGGAGCGCAAAGAAGATGAAGCACTCAAGCTCGCCGAGGACGTCACCAAGAAAGCAGAGCTTGCGAGCAACGGCGAGCGGGTGCAAGCCTTCACACTGCTGGGCGAGATCCACCTGACGCGCTCGCGTATCTCACACGCAGAGACCGCCTACGCCGAAGCGCTCAAGATCGATCCAAAGGCGGCCGAAGCCCTCGCGGGTCTTGGGGATGCGCTGTTCCGTTCCGGGCGCTTCTCCGAGGCCCTGGCTCGTTTCGAAGCCGGCACCCAGGCCGACCCTGAGAGCGTGAACGCCAAAGTCGGCGTGGCCAAGTCGATGCTAGCGCTGGAGCGTCTGCAGGACGCCAACGCCATGACCAAGAAGCTGCTCGCCGCGAACCCAAAGTCGATGCGAGTTTTCTACTGGCATGGGCGCGTGCAAGAGGCGATGGGAGCCCGCAAAGAAGCGACCGAGGCGTATCGCAAGGCCATTGAATTCGGGGGCAAAGACGCCGAGGTGGTCGACGCCTACATTGCCCTCGCACTGCTGGAAAACCAGGCGGGCCAGGTCGAGGAGGCGCAGAAGATCCTGGGCGAGGCCAAGGAAAAGCTGCCGGAAACCGCAGCCCTGCACGTTGCTTTTGGCGACTTGGCGATGACCCAAGGTCGGTATGCCGATGCCATCACCGAACTCTCGGCAGCGCTGAAATTGGACACCGACGACGTGGGTGCGAAATTCCGGCTAGGCGTCGCGCACCGCAAGGAAAAGCAATTCGACGCTGCCGGAAAATACTTCGACGAAGTCGCCAAAGTCGACAAAGAGTACCCGGGCCTTGCCCTTGAGCGCGGCCTGCTCTTCGAGGCGTCCGGCAAGACCGAAGAGGCCCTGAAGGCCTACGAGGGAGCGTTGAAGCGGGCTCCGAAGGATCCGGATCTCATGTTGCGCGTAGGCTGCGGCTACGCAGCAAGCGGACAGGGCAAGAAGGCCGAGCCGCTCTTGCGCAAAGTCCTGCATCAGCGACCGTCGTCAGCGGAATCCCACCACTGTCTCGGCCGTGCACTGCTCGTGGGTGGTTCCAACTTGGCCGAGGCGCTCAAGACGCTGGAGCGCGCTTCTGATCTGGATCCCAACCGCGCCGAGTACCATATGTTCGTGGGTTGGGCCGCCATCGAAGCGGGGCGCATGGGCCGCGCTGAATCCGCGCTCAAGCGCGCTCTCGAACTCGACCAGGGCTTGGCAGATGCCTACTGGCAGCGCGGTGTGTTGAAACATCGCGGCGGCGCCGTGCGCGACGCGGTGAAAGATCTCACGAAGGCCTTGGAACTCAAGCCTTCGCGCTTCGAGGCCCACGCTGCACTGGCCGACACCTATGCGGACATGGGCCGCGAAGCCGACGCCATCACCGAGTGGCAGAAAGCCATTGCGGCCGACGGGGAGAACCCGACCTGGCGCTACCGTTACGGGCGGCTGCTCGTGGACAACCGCCGTCCCGCCGAGGCCCAAGAGCAGCTCGGCAAGGCCATCGAACTCGGCGAAAAACTCGACCCCCGACCGCGTTGGATGTGGGAAGCCCACCACCGCATGGCCCGGGCTTTGGGGCGCAGCCCCGCCGCCGCGAAGCATTGGCAAGAGTTCCTCAAGCTCGGTCCGCGGGATTCGCCGTACCGGGACGAAGCCATCAAGGAACTCGCGGCGCTCGGCAAGCCGTGGGACGGTGACTGAGACGGCGCAGACGGGCGCTGTTCCCTGCACGCTGCTTGGCGGATTTTTGGGGGCAGGCAAGACCACCCTGCTCAATCACATCCTGACCAGCAACCACGGTGAGCGCATTGCCGTCGTCGTGAACGACTTCGGTGAAGTCAGCATCGACGAATCGCTGATCGCGCATCGCGACGAAACCCGGATCGTGCTGGACAACGGTTGCATCTGTTGCACCGTGCGCGGCGACTTGATCGACGGCGTGCGTGAGCTCTTGCTCAGCGAACCCCGCCCGGAACGTATTGTGGTGGAAATGAGCGGTATCGCCGACCCAGGGACGGTGACCCGCACCTTCCGACTGATGCAGCGGCGCTGGCCCCTTGAGCTCGACGGCGTGGTTGCCCTGGTGGACGCCGAGAATTTCCCCCCGGAGCATTCCGAGCACCACATCCTGGCGCGGGACCAGCTTGCCGTGGCTGATCTGGTGATCTTGAACAAAACAGATCTGATCGGAGCCGACGCCACAAGGGCCCTCGAACAGCGTCTCCGTGGCTATGTGCCCCACGCGCGGCTAATGCGCGCCCAACACGCCGTGGTCCCGTTGGAGGTGCTGCTAGGGCTGCATGTGCCCGGCGCGCTTCAGAACGAGTCTGCACCTGTGGATCACGCTGGCTTCGTGACGCATACCACCAGGTTTGCGCCGGCACTGGCGCTGGAGCTGCTGCGCGAGGTGAGCCTGGAACTCCCAGCTAGCGTGTATCGCGCCAAGGGCATCGTGCACCTTGCTGACAAACCGGAGCACCGCATGGTGCTGCAAATCGTCGGGCGCCGGGCGGCGCTGTCCCTCGGCGAGCCCTGGGGCGAAACGCCGAAAGGCTCCACCATCGCATTCGTCGGCAGCCAGGACATAGATCGCGCCGGCCTCGACGCCCTGATCGCAAGTGCCGTGGACACAGACAAAAAAAAGACGGCGCCGTGGTCCGGCGCCGTCCATTGGCTCAGAGAGCGCTTCAGTTTTCGATGAAGCTCTTGAGCTGCTTGCTGCGGCTGGGGTGCCGCAGCTTGCGCAGCGCCTTGGCCTCGATTTGACGGATGCGCTCCCGGGTGACTTCGAAGTCTTGACCGACTTCTTCGAGGGTGTGGTCGCTCTTCTCGCCGATGCCGAAGCGCATGCGCAGCACCTTCTCTTCGCGCGGCGTGAGGGTCTTGAGCACACGCCGGGTTTGCTCGGAGAGGTTCATGCTGATGACGGCCTCTTGGGGTGAGACCACGCTCTTGTCCTCGATGAAGTCACCTAGGTGGCTGTCTTCTTCCTCACCGATGGGCGTTTCCAAGCTGATGGGCTCCTTGGCGATTTTTAGGACCTTGCGCACCTTGTCCAGGGGCAGCTCCATCTTTTCGGCGATCTCCTCGGGAGTCGGCTCGCGTCCGAACTCCTGCACCAAATAGCGCGAAGTGCGGATCAACTTGTTGATGGTCTCGATCATGTGCACCGGGATGCGGATCGTGCGTGCCTGGTCGGCAATCGCCCGAGTGATCGCCTGCCGGATCCACCACGTCGCGTAGGTCGAGAACTTGTAGCCGCGGCGGTATTCGAACTTGTCCACGGCTTTCATCAGGCCGATATTGCCTTCCTGGATCAGATCCAAGAACTGCAGCCCGCGGTTCGTGTACTTCTTGGCGATGCTCACCACCAGGCGCAGATTGGCTTCCACCAGCTCGGCCTTGGCGATTTCCGCGCGGCGTTCGCCCGCCATGATCTCGTCGTAGGTCGCGAGCAAGCCGTTGACGTCAATCTTCAGCTCTTCTTCGACCTTCTTCACGCCTTTCTGAGCGCTCTTGAGGGCCTCGTCCACTTCGGAAAGATCCAGCTCGCCGCTCTCCATGCCCAGGCGGTCGGCCAGCACGGCTTCGCCATCGGCGTTGTCCTTGGCGTCGCGCAAGAGCTTCTTGAATTCGTTCTTGCTGGCACCCGCCTGGCGCTCGAACTCCAGGGCTTTGCCCTGTGCGCGCTGCACCTTCTCGATCATGCCCTTGAGCTTCTTGACGATCTTGTCGATGGTCTTCTTGTTCAAACGCATCTCTTGCAGGGTCTCCACCAACTGCAGCTTGCTGGCCTCGAACTCCTTGTCGATGGCCTTCTTGCGTACGTCGACGGCGGTCTTGCGCTCTTCCGCGGAGTCCGAGTTCTTCTTGTCGATGCGCTTGACGCGATCGATCAGGCGAATGATGCGACGGTCCGCCTCTTCTTCGTCGAACTCGTGCTCCTCGTCCTCGGCGTCGCGAACGATGTCCTTGACCCGGATCTTGTGGGCGCGCAGACGCTCGCCGATGTCGATGATCTCGCGCACGGCTACGGGGCTATTCAGAATGGCCGCGAGGACTTCGTTTTCGCCTTCTTCGATACGCTTGGCGATCTCGACTTCGCCCTCACGGGTGAGTAGCGCGACGCTGCCCATCTTCCGCAGGTACATGCGGACGGGGTCGTTGCTCTTGTAGTAGTCCTCTTCCGAGGCTTTGGCCGTCGCAGGCTGGGCGGGAGAGCCGCCTTCGGCTTTGGTCTTGGTTTTGGCAGTGGTTTCCTTGGCCGCGGGCTTGGCGTCGTTCGCCTCGTCGATGACCTCGATATCCGCGTCGTCCAGCGCGGACAGCACGTCGTCCATCTGCTCGGCGCCTGTGTTGTCGCCGGGCAGCGCATCGTGCACGTCGTCGTAGGTCAGGAAGCCCTTGGTCTTACCCAAGGTGATCAAGTCGTCGACGTTGCCTTTGCCGTTCGACTTCGCATCGCCCTTCTTGGACTTGCTGCCCTTACCATTGAGCGCCTTCGCGCTAGCTGCGCTGGCTTTACCGTTGGTCTTGGCTGGCGCCGCAGTGGCTTTGCTCGCTGCCTTTGCAGCAGGCTTCGCGGCCTTCTCTGTTTTGGCCGCCTTTGCTTTGGTCTTGACCGCGGCGGCGGGCTTGGCTTTCTTGGCGGCGGGCTTTGCGGCCGCTGTGGGCTTCTTCTTGGCAGGCGTCGCCGCCTTCTTGCTGACCTTGCTCTTTGCGGCAGCCTTGGGCTTCGCCTTCGCGCTGGCTTTGGTCTTTGCCTTGGCCGCAGTTCCAGTCGCCCCCTTCTTCTGGGTGGGGGATTTCGTCTTCTTGGTCGACGCTTTTTTTGCTGCCACTTTTCTACCTCTCTTCGAACCCGTGTCGCTCTCGCGCACGCCGCATTTGTTCGCGCAAGAGCTGCATCTCTTGCTCGAAATCTCCGCTCTTTTGAGCGCGCTCCAAGTCTTCCAACTCTTCGCTGTTTTGCCGCCTCAACTCGAGACGCTTCAACTTGTCCAAGTTTTCAATTAGCTCGCCTCTCGCGTCCTCGAGCCGCTCGTGCTTGGGCGCAGCCAACCGCGAAGCCGCGAATGGATGGATCGAAGCAGGCAGCTTCGCAAGCACAACTTCTGGCTTTTCGAGCATGTGGGCGTCATAGGCTTGACGCAGCGCAGCAATTGCCGCCGCACAGTCCCCCGTCAACCACTCCGCCCCGGCCACAGCTTCCTGTGTAGTCAGAAGCTCCGGATAGTCCAAAAAAGCGCCGAAAATAGCTGTTCCTAACGCGTCCTCGGGGCGGCTTGCCCGGGTGCCCGCCGGGCGAGACGGCGCGTCGGGGGCGCCTCCGCGGGCCGGACGCAGTGCCCGGAGGATTTCTGCGCGCAAGGCACGAAAAGTTCGCGCGTCGGCGATTCCGAGGCGCGCGGCGATGCGGTCGGCGTGCTGCTCCGCCAAGGCCCGGACCGCTGGATCTGGCGTTGCGGCTAGAATTTCCACCACTTCCTTGATCTTGGCGGCCTGCGCCTGGGCGTCCCCGGCGGAGAATCCGCTGTCCAAAGCGCTGTCGATCAAGTGCTCTACAATGCCCTGAGCGCCGTGCACCAAGCGGCGGATAGATTCCGCGCCATGCTCCCGCACGAGATCGTCCGGGTCCGTGCCTTTAGGGAGGCTCGCCACCCGCGTCATGAGCCCGGCCTGCTGACAGGGCTCCCGCGCTGATGCGATGGCTCGCTGCCCCGCGCTGTCCCCGTCAAACATCAGCACGACGGTCGGCACATAGCGCTTCAGCTGAGTGGCCTGGTCGCTGGTGAACGCCGTGCCCAAAGGAGCAACGACATTGCGAATGCCCCGCGCGTGCAGACTGACGACGTCAAAGTTGCCTTCAACGACGACGCACTGCCCTTCCGTGCGCAGCGCTTGGCGCGCCTGGTACAGTCCGAAGACCACCTCGCGTTTTCGATAGATCGGCGATTCCGGAGAGTTCACGTACTTGGCCGGCGGCTCCGTGCGCGCCGACATCAAGGGTTCAATTTTGGCCTCTGCCAACTCGGAGTCTGACGGTTCGTCCAAGCAGCGGCCGGAGAACCCAACCACTCGTCCCGACGAGTCGATCACCGCGAACATCAAGCGATGCCGAAATCGATCGTAGTGCCCGCCGCCACCTTTGCGCGGCACACACAGCCCGACGCTCTCCGCGGCGCGCGGACTATGGCCAAGCTCTTTGAAGTGATCCGCCAGCCCCGACCAGCCGTAGGGCGCATACCCCACACGAAAGCTCTGCAATGCGTCGGCCACCGCGTCGGTGGCGCTGTCGGCATGCAGACCCCGTCGTTCGAGCTCCCTGGTAGCGTACGCGCCCAGGGGATGCTCCAAGAGCATGCGCTCGAAATACGCGGCCGCAATATTCGAAGCGTCGTACAGCTCGTCCCTCCGCCGCCGGGCTTCGGCGTTGCGTGCTTGGTCCGCCGCGCTGGCGTTTTCGTCGACCTCGATGCCGGCACGTTCCGCTAGCCGACGAATGGCTTCCACGAAGGACATGCCTTCGGTCTCCATCACGAACTTGAAGACGTCTCCAGAAACGCTGCAACCAAAGCAGTGATAGAAGCCGCGCTCTTCGTTGACGTGAAAGCTTGGCGTCTTCTCCTTATGGAACGGGCACAAGCCGACGAAGCTGCGTCCGCGTCGCACGAGCTTTACAGACTCACCGATCAGGGACACGATCCCTGTCTGTCGGCGAACCCGATCAATGGTGTCCTCGGCGATCACAGGCGGTGAGGCATACTCCAAACTCGCGCAAAGCCAAGGGTTGCGTTGCCTTAGAGCACGGCATCCAGATTGCATTGCATTTCTTGGCACTGCCCTTGCACCGCGCATGAATTCGACGCCGGCGTCCGCGGGCGCAGGGCTTTTTGGCTGCGGCCGCCGGGCGCAGTGGAGCGCCCCGTGGGCCGTGCTAGAGCGCGCGCCGTGCAAAGAAACTTTTTTTCTCCGGCGCTTTTACTGCTTGGACTCACCGCAGCGTGCGGCGATGACGCTTCGGAGCCCGCAAACGCTGGCGGCGGCAGCGGTGGCGTTTCGGCCACAGGCGGCACTGCCGGAAGCGGCAATGCGGCCGGTAGCGGTGGCGATGCGGCGGCCGCAAGCGGCGGCGTTGCCGGGCAGGCAGGCGGCGCGGGTTCCGGTGGCGTCGGCGGCACGCAGAGCCAAGAGCTCAAGACCTTCGACGACATCAAGAGCGGTGCGACGAAAGCCAGCGACGGGTTGCTTGCCATCGCACAGGCCGGTGGATTCCCCATCCCTTCGCCGGCTGGTTTCGTTTTCGCTCGCGTGGATGACGGCAAGGGCCCCTATGCCCTGGCCGGCGACTTCAACGGCTGGACGCCTGCGCCCATGCAACTCACCCAGGGCATGTACTGGATATCAGTCGCCGTGCCGACTCCGGACGGCGCCAAGTACAAGTTCGTCGACGGCGGCCAGACCTTTGCCGCAGATCCTTACGCGCGTCGCTACGGCTGGGATCAAAATGGCGAATACTCCTTGGTGCTTTCATCCGCGCCGCACCGCGAGCGCTTCCCGGAGATGAGCGGCAACGGCCGCCCGCCGCGCACCGTGCGTCTTTGGATCTCCCAAGCCAAACCCACGCACCACCTCTACACCCACGACGGACAGAATCTATTTGAGCCCACCTCCATTTTCGGTGGCTGGAAGCTGGATCAAACTGCCGGCGCCAAGACGTTGATCGTCGGCATCGACAACATCGGCGCGGGCCGCATGGACGAATACACCCACATCTCTGACAACATCGGTAGCGGCCCCGTCGGCGGCAAGGGCGACGACTACGCGGACTTCGTCGAACAGGTGGTGCGCCCCGCCGTCGAAAAGCGCTACGGCACGCCGTCCAAAGTGGGCGTGATGGGCTCATCCCTCGGCGGCTTGATCGCCATCCACCAGGTGCTGCGCCACCCCGGCCGTTACGACTTCGCCGCCAGTCTCTCCGGCACCCTCGGCTGGGGCAGCTTCGGCCCTCACAAAGAAACTCTCATCGAGCGCTTCGAAACAGCCGGCAAGCAGACCACCAAGATCTACCTCGACTCCGGCGGCGGGCCCGGCAGCGGCTGCATCGACAGCGACAGCGACGGGATCCAAGATGACGCCGCTGGCGCCAAAGACAACTACTGCGAAACGGTCCAACTCCGTGACGTGCTGAGCGCCGCTGGCTACACCTTCGACACAGAGCTCTGGCACTGGTACGAATCCGGCGCACCCCACAGCGAAACCGCCTGGGCGGCCCGCGCTTTCCGTCCTTTGAGCGCCTTCGAAGCGCTGTAGGTCTCCAGTGGTCTTCGGTCGTGGCGCGTGCGCGCCGCGGGTTTGACCCACGGGCGCTGGCGGGGGATCCTGGAAATGGAGGCCTTCCCTTATGCGACGCACTCTCGTGATGCTCTTCGGCGTGCTGTCCAGCGGCTGCTTCTCCATGGTGTACGACGCACAAGCAGGCGCCGTATCGTCGACGCGCTTCACGCAGGGGCGCTACGGCGGCGCGGTGCAGTTGGCCGCCGGTGGAAACCTGAGCGATCGTGACAGGTCGGCGGAGAGCGTCGGGCCGGGGCTCGACGTCCGCGGGAAGTTCACCGAAGACATCCAACAAGTATCCTTCGGCCCCCACCTGTACTTAATCAGTTCGTCCTGGGTCACGCCCTACGCACGTGCGGGGGCCACCTTGCTTGAGGTGGGCAGCGTCGACGGCGCCGGCACCTTCGGCTCCCTCGGGCCTCGCGGCGAGGTCGGGATGTTCTTCGGCCCCTTCGTGATCTCGACCTTCGCCGAATACGACCTTCGCTGGACTTCCCAGGATCACGAGGGTTTCGTGGGTGTGATGGCAGGCATCGGCACTGCCGTGTCCAGCAAGTCGCCTCGGGAGGCGTTGCAGATCCCATAGAAACGCCACGCGCGGCGAGTTGCTCCGCGATCGGATGCCCAGCGTCGACGCGAAACCCCATGCCTTCCCCATCGCTGCCGCTTCCAGGGGAGCGGGCGGGCGCTTGTCAGCTTCTTGTCCGTGGACCACGCAAGCAAGATGTAGTGCAGTAATAGGCGCGTGGGACCGAACCTGGCAGCATCGATCGGCGTGAGCGTGGCCATAGCGGTCGCCACGACCGCCTGCGGCAAAAGTGAACGTGATCCGTCGACGGCAACGGGTGGCGCTGAATCGGGCGGCGGCGGGGGTGCCCAGACGGGTGGAGTCGCTGGCGGGAGTGGCGGGGTCGCTGGGAGCGGCAGTGGCGGGGCAGCTGGCGGCGGCAGCGGTGGCGCCGGGGCCGGCGCCATGGGGGGCGCCTCTGCAGGCGCGGGTGGCGGGTGCTCAGCGACCGAGTTGCAGTGCGCGGGGGCGTGCGTCGATGCGGCGACGGACGCCAACAACTGCGGCGCGTGCGGCAGTGTCTGCGCGAGCGGAGCCGTGTGCGTGAAGGGCACGTGTGCGTGCCCGGACACACAGACGCTATGCGGTGGAGCGTGCGCGGATACAAACGCGGACGCGAGTAACTGCGGTGATTGCGGCCAGACCTGCCTGAGCGGCGGGCTGTGTCTCGCGGGCAAGTGCGCCTGCCCCGACGCTCAAATGGAGTGCGGCGGCGCGTGTGTGGACGCGGAACGGGATGTCGCGAATTGTGGAAGCTGCGGCAATGCGTGCGCGACGAACTTGACGTGCATTGAGGGCACATGTGGTCCATGGGCGGAGCAAGTTGCGCTTTCCGAAACCGGAGACGCTTGCGCGCGGTTCAAAGATGACACCGTCCGTTGCTGGAAAATCGGAGTCGCGCCGACGGCTCCCTTCAGTCTGCCGGGCGTGGTCCAAGTCGAGAAAGGCCATGATTCTTCATGCGCCTTGCTTAGCGACGGCACAGTTCGCTGCTGGGGATGGAACTTCTACGGGCAGCTCGGCGACGGTACGAACGTGGACAGGCTGGCCCCTGTCGCCGTCAAGGGATTGGAGGGCGTGCAGCAAATCTCCACCGGAGAGTATCACTCTTGTGCACGCCTGTCGGATGGCACGATTCGATGCTGGGGCAGCAACCTCAGTGGTGAAATTGGCGGAGGCGGCGGCACCTGGAAAATGCACGCGACGCCGGTGCCAGTGCCTGGCGTGTCACAGGTGGCTGCCGTCGCAGCTGGGACCCGACATACCTGCGTGGGCCTGAACGATGGCGGCGTTCGCTGTTGGGGAACGAGTTACAAAGGCGGCCTAGGGGTTGGTCCCACTGACGGCATTGTAGTCAAGCCGACCACGGTGCCCTTTCTTCCCGGTGTCATACAGGTAGCTGCCGGCCTCAATAGTACTTGCGCGCTGCTCGGCACTGGCTCGGTCAAATGCTGGGGGCAAGGGTACTTTGGTAGCCTCGGGAATCACTCTTCACCGAAGTCCATCGTCGGGTTGAGCAATGTCGCGCAGATCGCAACCAGCGGCGCGCACCACTGCGCGCTCGACAAGGATGGCAGCCTGCGGTGTTGGGGCAAGAATCACGGCGGCCAGGTTGGGGACGGAACGACCACGGAGCGTCTGGCTCCAACACTCGTTTCTGCCATCGCGGAAGTGAAGCAGGTTGCTCTGCAGCCGATGGGCAACACCTGTGCGTGTCGTGCGGACGGCGCCGTGTTCTGTTGGGGATACAGTGCGAGTGAGCCTGCGCCGATCCCGACGCGGGTGAAGTTTTGACGTACCCGAAAATTCGCGGTTGGCCGGCGCTCTGGGTTGCCGTTGCGCTCGGAACGCTCCCGCTGGCTTGTGGAGCCAGCGACGGTCTCGCGCCGGGCATGCAGACCGATGCAGATGCGGGTGGCAGCGGCGGGGCGGCTGGGGAAACACCTGATTCTGGGTGGGGCGCGGGCACCGGCAGTTCGGGCAGCTCGGGAGTCGGCGGACAGGGCGGTGCTACTGGTGGCAGCTCGGGGGCTGCTGGCGTGGACGCGGGCGCGGCCGGGGCAACGGGAGGCAGCGCTGGCGCGGCGGGAGCCGGCTCGGGAGGAGCCGCGGGTGCGACTGGCGGCAGCGCCGGCGCGACCGGTTGCGCCGGTGCCGCGGCGCTCTGCAGTGGGCTTTGCACCGACACCACGGGCGATCCCAACAACTGCGGCACGTGCGGGAATGTCTGCCCAAGCGGCGCGAGTTGCTCGGCGGGACAATGTGCCTGCGCCAGTGGGGCCGTGGTGTGCAAGGGGGTGTGTGCGGACACCAGCGTAGACGTGAGCCACTGCGGTACGTGCGGGAACGCGTGTGTGTTCGGGGCCGTTTGCACCCTGGGTGTGTGCGAATGTCCCGGCACGATGTGCGGCGCGCATTGTCGACACACCGACGTGGACTCAGAGAATTGCGGTGCCTGTGGCAAGGTATGCGCGCCCCATCTGGGCTGCGCAGGAGGCACCTGTGCTTGCAGCGTGGGCAGCACGGATTGTGGGCCGTTCTGTGTAGCACCCGGATCCGTTTGCCCTGTCCCGGTGCAGATTTCCGTTGGCGGCCAGCACACCTGCGCACGGCTCAGTAATGGGCTCGTCCTCTGCTCGGGATCGAACGTGGACGGGCAGGTCGGTGACGGTTCCGCTGGCTTCCCAAACTGGGACAAGCCCTATCCTGTGTTCGTGGTGGGGCTAAGCGGCGTTGCGCAAGTCGTGGCAGGCGGCACCTTCAGCTGCGCACGCATGCTGGACGGCTCCGTGAATTGTTGGGGTGGTGGCGAAGGGTTGGGGAACGGTACCTGGGGAAACAAGCTGTTGCCGACGCCCATTCCCGGGTTCTCCGGCGTGGCGGAACTGGCGGCAGGTGGCATGCACAGCTGCGCTCGGATGGCGAACGGTACGGTGCAGTGTTGGGGGAACAACTACTCTGCCCAACTAGGTGACGGTTCCACGACCCACAGGGCTTCTCCTGGCCCAGTCCCGGGCGTGGTCGGCGTGGCGGGGATCGCGGCGGGAACCGGCCACTCCTGCGCGCGGCTCAATGGCGGGACGGTTCAATGCTGGGGAAAGAACGACTCCGGTCAGCTCGGGGATGGCACGACGATCGGACAACCCCTGGCCGTGGCAGTGCCCAAGCTCGCCAACGTGGTGGAAGTTTCACTCGGCTGGAACCACAGCTGCGCTCGGATCGCCGATGGCAGCGTTCAGTGCTGGGGTGACAACACTCACGGGCAGCTCGGCGACGGGACCAAAGCGAACCGGGCGTCGCCGGCGCCAGTTGTCGGGTTGAGCGGCGTTGAGCAGATCGCGCTCGGCGGCGAACATTCTTGTGCCCGCATGGCCGGAGGCACTGTCCGCTGCTGGGGACAGAACGCCGCTGGCCAACTTGGGGATGGCACGACGGACGACAAGCTGTCCCCGACGCCGATCCCGGGCCTCAGTGTGGTCGAAATCGCGCTCGGGGGCTATCACTCCTGCGCGCGACTGAAGGACGGCTCCGTGTACTGCTGGGGCGAGAACGACCATGGGCAACTTGGCACTGGAGTGGTGTCCCCGGTGCCGAGTCTGATTCCGACTCTCACGCTCTGGTAGCTCCGTCGGATGCCAAGCGTCGACGCGAAGCCCGATGGCCTAGCCCGGCATGTCGACTACCGCCGCGCCGCATATAGCGGTGATCCGGGGCAGGACTCGCTCCCAATCGACCACCGAGCCCGGATTGCCATGGAGCAGGAGGCACTTGGGTCGATTGCTTTGGCTCGGGTCGGGGCGCACAATCGCGCGGACCCTGCGGCCCGACGAAAGCGTCAGTTCAACGGATTCGTCGTAGGGGCTAGTCACGTCGTCCGCGCGGACTCTAGCAGAGCCGCCTACCGGCATCTGAGTCGACACGAGCGCCGCCGTCGAAACCCCCGTGCGCCGCGGCGGCGGAAGATTTCCCGACGCCGTGCGTATTTGGGGCGGTGAAGGGCCCAGTTCGTCTGCTGGTCGGTGCGCTCACGCTGCTGCCATTGGTTGCCGTCTTTGGGGTGGCGTGCGTGGCGGCGTATTTATTGGTGCAAAGTGAGCTTTCGACCCATGGCAGGCTCCGGGATCCGTTCACAGCGCTGCTGGAGATGGATCGGGAAATCTGGTTCGTGATCGTGGCCGCCGCGTTCTTCATCGCCATCTACGATCTTCTGCTCGCCTTCGGGCTCATCGTGCACGCCTTCACCCGGGCGTATATGTCCATCGGCGCCAAGCTTGCCTGGTCTTTCGGCCTGGTGTTCTTCGGCTTTGCAGCGGCGCCATTGTACTGGCTGGTGCATCTGGCGCGCGCTGTGCCCAGGCCGCTGGCGCAAAGTTTCACCGGGTCCGTGCCGGCTGCACCCGCGTGAAGGGGCGGCGAACGCCTGGGATTAGTGGCCCAGTGCGCCCCAGCGCCACGACCCAAACCCACCCCAGGTCAACGACGGCGGGGATGTCGTGGGAGGTTTAGAAGCTCGAGCCTGGCTGCTTCAGGAACTCGGCTTCTTCAGGCGTGCTCTCGCGCTCCAAGATCGCGTTGCGATGCGGGAAGCGCCCAAAGCGACGCACGATGTCGCGGTGTTTCTCTGCGAAGCCGACGGCGCCGGACACGGACTCGCGGGCGGGGCCTGCGGGCGTCTTGTCGGCGAGTTCTTGGAAGAGCTCCACGCAGCGCTCTTGGTCGGCTAGCGCTTCCGAGTGCATGTAGGGCATCAACATGAAGTAGCCGTAGCAAACCGGCACTTTGTATTGCTCGCCAGCCGCGACGGCTTGTTTGCTCTGCGTCAGCGCCAAGGCGTCACTGCCGAAGGAACGCGCCGTGCCACGAAAGACGTTTCGGGAAAACTGATCGAGCAGCACGATGAACGCCGTGCGCCCCTCAGGCGACTTGGTCCAGTCGTCGAGCTTGCCAGCGAGGGCGGCCTCGATGCTTGGCTGAAAGCGCTCGCGGCATTCGGCGTCGAAGGCGTCGCTCTTCTTCCACCAGCGCGCGGAGATCCCTTCCTGCGCGGTGCCATTGTCCTGCACTTCTCCAAACCAAAACGTGAGCACGTCTACGGGAGCCAGCATGCCTACAGGCATACCACGTCTGGCTTTTCGCCGCGGCTTACGGCGCAAAACGCAGCACGCCAAAGCGGCTGGCGCGATGGAAGTTGCCTTTGCCCAAGATCGGCGACCAGGCGAGCGCGTCGGCCTGCCCATCGCGAAAGGTGTAAAGATTCATGCGCCATTTGGATCCCGCCGCGGGCGGCGTGGGAGTGCGCGCGGTTTTCAATTGGGCAAAGGGCAGGGCGAGTTCCACCACGTAGCCCCAGCCATGACGCTGGGTCGCGCGTTCGATGCCGCTCTTCCACTCTTGGTGACCGAAGCGCACGTCTTGGGGATCCTTGGCCTGGCGCACAGGTGCATTGTAGTCGTCGAAGCGCGTGTCCCACACCGCGCCGCCCACTTCGACCTGCACTTCGAAGTAATCGCGATTGTCGGTGAAGTCGCCGGGAGCGAGCATCAACTCGACGCCAGACGCCTTAGACCAGATGTGCGGGTCGACGGCGTCGCGGGCAAAGGCAGAGGCGGGCGCCGCGTCCAACACCTCGAACGCGACGTACAAGTTCGTCGCGTCGTAGAGCACGCGCGCTCGGGCCTGCACCTTTGACTTGGATGCAGGCTTGCCACTGCCCGGCGCGACAAAGGGGCCGGTGTCGCCAGCGTTGCGCCAGGCGCTTTCATCCAGCACGCCGTCGATCTTCGGCGGCTCCGCGGTGCGCGGGAGGGTCAGTTCCGGCAGCGTGCCGTCGCCGCGATCCTGCGATTTGCCCAAGCGGTCTGCGGCGCGGTCGCAGCCTGCGGCCACCAGGGCCACCGCCATCGGCACGGCCGTCGGGACAACGCAGCCGCGAACGATCGCCTTCAGTTGCCGGCACCAAGCTGCGATACGCATTCGCCACCACATTTAGCTGCACCGGATTGCGCTGGCGGCACAATTTTCGGATTTGACTGCGGATATTTCGGAAAAATCGTACAAAACGTAGGTAGTCCGATGTAGGTGTAGGTGGTAAGGAGTGCGCATGACTCGTCGCTTTTCACGCGCCCACTCGGCGCTCACCCTCGGACTCTTTGCTTCTTCCCTGGCCGCCAGCACGGCGGCGGCACCCCCCAAACTGCGCCACCAGGCGGACCAGCAGGGCGACGTGCTCGTGCTCGGCAGCACGCTGGCCCTGGACTGCTCGACGGCATTGCCCGCCCCTCCCAGCGGGACCACCACCGCGTGCGCCACGCAGACCCAGATCGACGATACGGCGCCGGACCTGTACTGGCGCGACAACTTGGCCAACACGACGATCACGTCGGAGCAAGCGCGCACCAGCGCCACCTTGACCTTGCCCGCCGGCGCGCAAGTTACCTACGCGCGGCTGTATTGGTCGGCGCTGAAGGTCGGCAATAGCGCGGACCAGCAAGTGACCTTCGACATGAAGGGCGGCGCGGTCCACACCGTGAATTCCGACGCCTCCTGGGTCGAGAGCTACGGCTTCGCCACTCACCCGGATTGGTACTACTATCAGTCCACCGCGGACGTGACGAACATCGTCGCCGCTTCCGGCGCCGGTGACTTCCGCGTTTCTGGCGTGACAGGCTTGCCGCTTACTGGCGTTGAAGTCGACCGCGCGTTTTCGGCGTGGACCCTGGTCGTATTCTACGAGAACAAGGGCGACGAACTGCGTAACCTGGCGCTCTTCGATGGTTTTACTTCCATCGACCCGGGCTTCGCCGGCCAAGAAAAGGCCGAAGTCACTCTGAGCGGCTTCTTGGTTCCGCCGGGTTTTTCCGCGCGCATGACCGCCTTCACCTACGAAGGAGACACCGTCTACAAGGGCGACTCCTTCACCTTCAACGGGCAGAAGCTGTCCAACGCGCAAAACCCCATCGACAACTTTTTCAACGCCGGTCGCAGCTACCTTGGCAATCCCGTGAGCGGCGCGCTCGACGTGCCCAAGCTCAGCGGCGCCCCCGGCACCATGGGCGGCTACGACTTAGACACCGCCGACGTGACGTCTCTGGTCAAAGCCGGCGACACCCAGGCCATCGTCGGCGCCTCCAGCGACTTGGACATCTTCTTGCTCGGCGGCTTCGTCACTTCGGTGACCAACAAAGCTCCGGACTTCCTTGGCTTCGAAAAGAACGCCACGGACTTGAACGGCGGCGCGCTGCGCCCCGGTGACGAAGTCGAGTACGTGCTTTCCGCCAAGAACGGCGGCAACGATCCGTCCGTCGGCACTGTGCTGACCGACGTGCTTGATTCAGGTCTGGACTACGTGCCCGGAAGCCTCGAGCTTGTGGCCGGTGGCAACGTTGGCATCAAGACCGACGCCATGGACGCCGACGAAGCGGAGTACGACGCCGCTACCCGCACCATTCGTGTGCGCGTGGGCAGCGGCGCCAGCGGAACCAGCGGCGGCAAGGTCGCCGTGGGCGAGACCGTCACCGTGCGTTTCCGCGTGAAGGTGGCCGCGCAGACCGGAAGCATCCCGAATCAGGGCGAAATCAAGGGCAGCGGCGAGAGCGGCAGCCCGGAGAAGTCTTGGTTCTCTGATGCCGATCCGCTCACACCGGGCGCTCAGCCCACGATCATCACCATCGAAGAGTGCAATACCAACGCGGATTGCCCGGCAAACAAGCCTTTCTGCGACACCACGACCAAGACGTGTCAGCCCTGCAGCGACGACTCGCATTGCACGGATCCGAATGCGCCGGCGTGTCAGCCCGACGGCAGCTGCGGCGAGTGCTCCAGCACCAACTCCGTGATGTGCTCCGGCGCGAAGCCCGTCTGCAACACCATCAAGGGCCAGTGCGCGCCCTGCAACCCCGGCGCTCCGGATCAGTGCATTAGTGATCCCGGTGGACCCGTGTGCAAGGTGGACCCGAACAACGACTCCTTCTGCGGCTGTGACAAAGATCCCGACTGCGGCAACCCCACCAGCGGCAAGGTCTGCAACGTGGGCGTGACGGATATGTGCATGGACGGCTGCCGGGGCAAGGACGGCAACGGCTGCCCGACCGGCTACCAATGCACCAGTACCGACGCGACGATTGGCCAGTGTGTTCCCGAGACGGGCAACAACGGCGATGGCAACGTCGACTCCGGCGATGACGGCAGCTGCGGTTGCCGCACTCCCGGATCCGACAACAGCACGCCCGTCGGCGGCAGCCTCGCGCTGTTGTTCGGCGCGGGTGTCCTGGTGGCGCGCCGCCGTCGTCAGCGCGGTCGCTAGTTCAGGGCGCGAACTCGAACGCCGCGGC
The DNA here is from genome assembly GCA_937872925.1 of uncultured Myxococcales bacterium. Classification (GTDB taxonomy): domain Bacteria; phylum Myxococcota_A; class Polyangia; order Polyangiales; family Polyangiaceae; genus JACKEA01. The sequence continues at coordinate 22,471 of CALMUT010000343.1, forward strand.
GCTCTGCCGCGGCGGATCGCACCGGGTGCAGCCCAGTCGGACTTCGAGTTCGTGTATCGGGTGCAGACGGGCGTCGCGCACGAAGTGCAACGTGTCGTTATCAACGCTGCTCCCGGAAGCGGCTCCGGTCCCAAATTCAAGTCCGTCCCCGTCACCAACCCCCTGGGCGCCGAAGTCAGCGCGTTTGGGCAGGTGGTCACGACCGCTCAGTTGCGTGCGTTCGTCGGCCAAGTGCCGAGCAAGAACGCCATTGTGCTCAACGTCGGCGAAAACAGCACGGACGCGCTTGGTGCGCAGTCCGAAGTGATGCTTCCGAACGCGCCCTGGGCTGCAGCGACGGCCTGGGGCAACCAGGTTGCGGCGCTGGTTCCCACCGCAGGCGGAGGCAGCTTCACGGTCGCCCGTCTCGAGAACGGAACCACGACCACAACCACCATTGGCGACGTCGGTCCGACTTCGATTCAAGGCGCAGCGCTTGTCGCGCTTCACGACAGCCTCGTCGCCGTGCTGGGCACGCCGGGCGCGATCACCCTGCAGCGGTTCCCCGGTGCGGGCTCCACGGTTTCGAAGAGCGCTGCGTCGGTCGAGAAAATGACTGTGGACACGACCTTGCTTCAGGGATTCGACGGCGTCCACGTGGCTGCGGCCGCGGCGCGCACGCGCATTGCGGTGGTGTGGACACGTTCCAGCCAACTGCAAAGCGGCCAGCCTGTCGGTGGCTGGGCCATCTTGCAGTGCGCGCCGGGCTAGGTGCTACGCACGCTGGCGTGCTCGGCGAGCGTCTGCTCTCGCCACAACTCGGAGCTGTCCCGGACCTGTAGTTCGGTCTGCGCCAAGCACGCGCTCGATCGCCTCGCATGTGTCCATATGTGGCGGCATGCCGACCCAGCCAATGCTCAGGGGTTGCATGATGGCAGCGGACGAACCCGGGGCCATCCGGCGCGACACCGCCTCCAACGCGGCGCGAGTGCGCCGCTGCACGCCTTTCCAAATCGGCTGCGACATGGCCGCGCGGATCGCTGGTTCTTCCCTCGCCGCCATGAGCGTCGCACTCAGCTGACTACTTTGAGGTGCCCCGGCGCGGCGAACTGCGCAAAGAAATCGTTGCCCTTGTCGTCGACAACGATGAACGCGGGGAAGTCGACGACCTCGATCTTCCACACCGCTTCCATGCCCAGCTCGGCGTATTCGAGCACTTCGACCTTCTTGATGCAGTCTTGGGCCAGGCGCGCAGCGGGGCCGCCAATGGATCCCAAGTAGAAACCACCATGCTTTTCGCAGGCGTCAGTGACCGCCTGAGAACGGTTTCCTTTGGCGAGCATCACCAGGCTGCCGCCCTGGGACTGGAATAGATCGACGTAGGCGTCCATGCGTCCCGCGGTGGTGGGGCCGAAAGATCCCGAAGCCATGCCCTTTGGCGTCTTGGCGGGGCCGGCGTAGTACACGGCGTGGTTCTTCAGGTAGTCCGGCATGCCTTCGCCACGATCGATGCGCTCCTTGATCTTGGCGTGGGCAATGTCGCGCGCCACGACCAGCGGCCCACTCAAGCAGACCCGAGTTTTGATCGGATACTTGGAGAGCGTGGCGCGGATCTCGCTCATGGGGCGGGTGAGATCGATGCGCACGACGTCGCCGTCGAGGTCCTTGTCGGTGGTCTCTGGCAAGTACTTGGCCGGATCGTGTTCGAGTTGTTCGAGGAACACGCCGTCGCGGGTGATCTTGGCCAAGGCTTGGCGGTCCGCCGAACAGCTGACGGCGATGGCCACCGGGCAGGACGCGCCGTGGCGCGGCATTCGGATCGCGCGCACGTCGTGGCAGAAGTACTTGCCGCCGAACTGCGCGCCAATGCCGCTTTGCCGAGTGATCTCCAGGATCTGTTGCTCCAGCGCTAGGTCACGGAAGCCGTGGCCCAAGGGGCTGCCTGCCGGCGGCAACGTGTCCAGGTAGCGGGCAGAAGCAAGCTTGGCGACTTTGAGGCTGTGCTCTGCGCTGGTGCCGCCCACGACGATGGCCAGGTGATATGGCGGGCAGGCCGCGGTGCCCAGGCTGCGGATCTTTTCGTCCACGAAGCGCGCCAGGCTCTCGGGATTGAGCAGTGCTTTGGTCTCTTGGTAGAGGTAGCTTTTGTTGGCGGAGCCGCCGCCCTTGGCCATGAACAAGAACTTGTAGGCGTCGCCATCGGTGGAAAAGATCTCGATCTGCGCCGGCAGGTTGGTGCCGGTGTTCTTCTCTTCATACGTACTCAGCGGAGCGAGCTGCGAGTAGCGCAGGTTGCTTTGCTGATACACGTCGAAGATCCCACGGGCGATGGCGGCTTCGTCCCCGCCCGGCGTGATCACTTGCTGGCCTTTCTTGGCCATCACGATGGCTGTGCCGGTGTCTTGGCACATGGGCAGCACGCCGCCGGCAGCGATGTTGGCGTTCTTGAGCAGGTCCAAGGCAACGAATTGGTCGTTGGCGGTTGCTTCGGGATCTTTCAAGATGCTCGACAGCTGCGCCAAGTGCCCGGGCCTAAGGTAATGGGCGATCTCGCGCATGGCGACGTGCGTCAGCTCCGTGAGGGCGCTCGGCTCCACCGTCACGAAGTTGCGGCCGGAAGCCGAGAACTGGCTGACGCCCGCGTCGCTGATCTTGCGATAGACGGTGTCGTCTTGGCCCAGGGGTAGCAGCTCTTGGTGTTGGAATTCGGCCATCGGTATCGTGTCCTTGGGTGCGTCCTGGGGCCGGAGCATGCCACAATCCGCCGCGTGCGTTTCTTTGCTACGGCTCCCAAGGGAACCGAGACGGTTCTATTCGAGGAGCTGAGCGAGCTCTCTACTCCGCGCGCCCGCCAGCGCCCGGGCGGCGTCGAATTTGCGGGGCGGTTCATCGACGCGTACCGGGTGTGTTTGCACAGCCGCGTTGCTGGGCGAGTTCTGTGGACCCTTGAGGAATTTGGCGTGCGCGGGGAAAAGGACCTGTACGCCGCGGTGCGCGAGATCGGCTGGGAAGAGCACATCGACGCAGCGCGCACTGTGGCGGTGCGTGCGGTGGGGGCCGCAGAGGGACTGAGCCACACGAACTTCGTCGCGCAACGCACAAAGGACGCCATCGTGGATCGCCTGCGTGATGTCATTGGCGAACGTCCGAATGTGGACCGAGAAGATCCGGACGTGTCCGTGTTTGTACGTCTGCACCGCGGCCGCGCCACCGTAGCGCTCGATCTTGCGGGGCAGTCGCTGCACAAGCGGGGGCTGCGCGCTGCGACGGGGCCCGCGCCACTGAAAGAGAACGTAGCGGCTGCCGTCGTGCGCCTGAGTGGCTGGGACAAGAAGAGCCCCTTCCTAGACGTGTTGTGTGGCTCGGGCACGCTGTGTATCGAGGCCGATCACATCGCCCGAGACGTGGCGCCGGGGCTGTTTCGCGAACAATACGGATTCCAGCGCTGGCTCTCCTACGAAAAGCGTCTGCTCAAAGACTTCACGCGCTTGAGAAAGCAGGCGCGGGCACGGGTAAAGAGCGAGGGGCCGGAAGTGCGCGGTTCCGACTTGGATCCGTCGGTGGTGGCGGCGGCCCGGGAGTACGCGGCAGCGGCGGAGTCGAAGGCAAGCTTCGACGTCATGGACGCGGCTGATCTGAAGAGCACGCTGCCAGCCGGCACCGTCTGCAGCAACACTCCCTACGGCGAGCGCCTCGCTGCGGATCCGGAGCTATTCCGTCGCCTCGAAGCCGCACTGACCTCGCTGGCGCCGGGACACCGCGTTGCGATGTTGCTCGGCCCCGAAACAGAGCTGCGGGTGCCGCCCTTCGCCACGCGCCACGAGATCTACAACGGCGCCCTGGAATGCCGCTTGGCGCGCTGGGTCACTTAGCGCCGCGCCGCCTCACGGCGCCCGCTGGCGGCGCGGGCGTGCGCAACAGCGGCGCAGGGGGATCACGACCTTCTACGGCCCGCTTCACGTACGCCAACTGATCACTGCCCCAGAACAGTTCTTCGTTCACGACGAAGGTGGGCACGCCAAAGACACCCTGGGCGATGGCGGCGTCAGTTTCCGCGCGCAAAGCCGTCTTCACTGCGTCTTCGGCGGTGCGCGCGGCGAGCGCTTGCCCGTCCAGCCCGGCTTCTTCGAGCACGCGCGCCACGGCTTCGACACTGTCGACGGGTGCGGCGCGCATCCACGTTGCAGAAAACAGCGCGTCGATCACCGCCAGTTGCGCGTCTCCGGCAACCGTGGCCAAGCTGACTCGCAGCGCGGCCAACGGATTGAAGGGATGCACTACAGGTGGTCGTACCGCCACACCGGCATCGATGGCGCGTCGGGTCACGTCCCGAAACACGAAGCGTCGTTTACTTTCGATCTCGGCGGGGCCCAGCTGCCCGTGATGATCCAACAGGCCGGCAAAGAGCACCGGTCTGGGCCGGAGGGTAAAACCGGGATCGTGTCGCCGTAGCTCGATCCACGCCAAGTAGGCGTAGGGTGAGAGGTAGTCGAAATAGAAGTCCACGCCGTCTGTCATGCTTGGTTCGTGCCGCGGCATCCCTGAGTTGTAAAGAGCGCGGGCGAGCTCGGGATCCGTGGCACACTCGCGCCGCAATGGAGTCTCAGGTGGATGTGGTGGTGATCGGCGCGGGACTCTCGGGCATTGCTGCCGCAACGCGGCTCAAGCAGGCCGGGCTTTCCGTTGCCGTGCTCGAAGCGCGGGATCGCGTCGGAGGGCGCCTCTTCTCGCGCGCTGTGGGCAACGGCGTATTCGATCTTGGCGGTCAGTGGATCGGCCCCGGGCAGCGCAGAATCGCCCAGTGGGTCAGCGACCTTTCGCTGCAAACCTTTCCCACCTACGACGGCGGCAAGAAGCTCGTGAGCGTACGGGGCGCGCTGCGCACCTACTCAGGCACGATTCCCAAGCTCGGCCCCTTGGAACTGCTCGAGTTGCACCGTGCGCTCTCTCGCGTGGAGCGCATGCACAAGAAACTCAGTGCGCGCACGCCGTGGAAACACCCGGACGCCACGGCGCTGGACGCGCAGACCGTCGAAGCCGTGATGGGGCCGTCCCTGACCAGGCCCGGCGCGCGCGCGGCCTTTGACGCCGCGGTGCGCACGGTCTTCGGCGCCGAAGCTCGGGAGCTGTCCATGCTGCATTTCCTGGCCTACCTCAGCGGCGGCGGCGGCTTGATGAACCTGGTCAGCGTGGCGGGCGGCGCGCAGCAAGACCGTATTGTTGGCGGGGCACAGCAGCTGGCGGCACTGGCGGCGGATCGTTTGAGCGGTGCGGTGCTGCTTGAGGCTCCCGTGCGTCGGGTGGTGGAGCGGAAGGCGCGGCTTTGCGTCGTGCACGACAAGGGCGAGGTGGGCGCGCGCTACGTCATCGTGGCCGTGCCTCCACAACTCGCGATGCGCATCGTCTTCGATCCGCCGCTGCCAGCGGCGAAGCGCCACGTGCTGGAAGGCGCGGCCATGGGCGCCACGATAAAAGTGCTGGTCACGTACGCGAGACCGTTTTGGCGCGCACGCGGACTGTCCGGCGAAGCGGTTTCGGACGCGCCGCCCTTCGCCGTGGTCTTCGACAACGCCGACGGCGATCGCCAAGCGGCGCTGCTCGGTTTTGTCGTGGGGCAACCGGCACGGGAGTTTTCCGCGCTCCCGCCGTCGCGTCGCCGCACCGTTGCGGTCGCTGAGCTGTGCCGACTTTACGGCTCCGACGCCGCGGACGTCCAAGACTACGTCGAGCACGATTGGTCCGAGCAGCCCTGGACGCTGGGTTGCCCAGTGGCTTCGCCGCGGCCGGGCGTGCTGTCCCTGAATGGCTCGGCGCTTCGAAGTCGTTGTGGACGCATTGGCTTCGCGGGCACGGAGACGGCACGGGAGTATTGCGGCTACATGGAAGGTGCGCTGGAGGCAGCGGAGCGCGCCGCCGCGGAGGCCCTCGCGTTTCTCAAAGCTTGAGATCTGAGCGTGCGTTCAGTATATCGAGGGGGTGCGGCAGATCCCCATCGAAAACCCGCTGCAGCGCTTCCGCGGGGAGCACGTCGAGTATTTCGGCACGCCGCCCGTGGCAAATCTCGTGGTCTACGAGGATCACAGCGAGAGCGTGCTCAGTGAAAACAAGAGTCCGGATCTCTCCTTTCGCTACAGCCTGAATCCCTATCGCGGCTGCGCGCACGGCTGTGCTTACTGCTACGCCCGCCCCAGTCACGAGTACTGGGGATTCGGCATCGGCACGGACTTCGAGCGCAAGCTAATGGTCAAGCCCCGCGCGCCGGAGCTCTTGCGGGCCGCTTTCGAGAAGAAGTCCTGGCAGGGTGAGGTGGTGGTGCTCAGCGGCAATACCGACTGCTACCAGCCTCTTGAATTGAAGTGGCAACTCACGCGGCGCTGCCTTGAGGTTTTTTTGGATTACACGAATCCGGTCGGCATCATTACGAAGAGTGCGTTGATCGAACGCGATATGGATCTGCTCCAAGAGCTCAACGATAAGGCGCAACTCTGGGTCGCAGTCAGCATTCCGTTTTGGGACGCGGACGTCGCGCGGGGCATGGAGCCCTACGTGCCGACGCCGCAGCGCCGCATCGAAACGATCCGACGACTGGCGCGGCGGGGCATCGGAGTCACGGTGATGGTGGCGCCAGTGATCCCTGGGCTGTCGGATCGAGACATGCCCAAAGTGCTCGAACGCGCTGCCGATGCCGGCGCGCGCCGAGCCAGCTACACCATGCTGCGCCTGCCTCGGGGCGTGCAACAGGTCTTCGAAGAGCGCTTGACGCGGCACTTGCCGCTGGCAAAGGACAAAGTCCTGGCGCGCACCCGGGAGGTGCGCGGCGGCGCGCTCCACGACGGCGCATTCTTTTCGCGCATGCGGGGGCAGGGGCACTACGCCAAGACGGTGCGAGGGCTGTTCGAAAAGTCCGCAGCACGGCTCGGCCTCCTGCCCGAGGAGCCAAAGCAGTGCGCCGTCTCGACCTTCCGGCGACCCACGGACGCCGGCGGGCAGCTGCGGCTGTTTGCACAATGCGTCTAGCGCCGGGGGTGAGGTGCGGAGCCGACGAGGCTCCCCTCGGTTCTATGAAACCGGCCCGGGAAGGTGAAAGCGCGGAAAGCGGCGCCGGATCGTCCCCCGCAAGCGTCGCTAAGTACCTGAAATTGCGAAGCTAAACTTGGCGTTGGCAGCGCTGAGGGAGCGTGGTACACGCGGGCGCGACAAACTGCTGTCCGCGGCCGCGGACGGCGCACCCCAAAGCAGGAAAATGGCACTCATGCAAAGCACTCAGGGCAGCACTGGCAAGATCACCCAGGTCATCGGTCCGGTCGTCGACGTCGAGTTCCCGCACGGCAAGTTGCCGAACATCTTGAACGCATTGACCGCCACCAACGCCAACGTTTCCGGGGACAAGAACAACCTGGTGCTCGAGGTTGCCCAGCACCTTGGCGAGAGCGTTGTGCGCGCCATTGCCATGGATGCCACCGAAGGCCTGGTGCGCGGCGCCGAGGTGATCGACACCGGCGCGCCGATCCAGATGCCGGTGGGCCCCGAAGTGCTTGGCCGCATTCTGAATGTATCCGGCAAGCCTGTGGACGAAAAGGGGCCGGTCAACGCTAAGCAAACCTGGCCGATCCATCGCCCCGCGCCAAAGTTCGTAGACCAAAGCACCACGGTCGAAATCTTCGAGACCGGCATCAAGGTCATCGACTTGCTCGCTCCGTACCGAAAGGGCGGCAAGATCGGCCTCTTCGGCGGCGCCGGCGTCGGCAAGACCGTGCTGATTCAGGAGCTGATCAACAACGTGGCGAAAGCGCACGGCGGCGTGAGTTGCTTTGCTGGCGTCGGCGAGCGCACCCGCGAAGGCAACGACTTGTACCTCGAAATGCAGGAGTCCAAGCTGGAGAGCGGAGAGCCCGTGCTCAGCAAGACGGCGCTGGTCTTCGGCCAGATGAACGAGCCCCCCGGCGCCCGCGCCCGGGTGGCGCTCTCGGCGCTCACCGCCGCTGAGTACTTCCGCGACGAGATGGGTCAAGACGTGCTGCTCTTCGTCGACAACATCTTCCGCTTCACCCAGGCCGGCTCCGAAGTGAGCGCGCTGCTGGGACGCATGCCCAGCGCCGTGGGTTACCAGCCCACTCTGGCCACGGAGATGGGCGCGCTACAGGAGCGCATCACCTCGACCAACAAGGGCTCGATCACGAGCGTGCAAGCCATCTACGTTCCTGCCGACGACTTGACCGACCCCGCGCCGGCCACGGCCTTCGCGCACTTGGACGCCACCACGGTGCTCAGCCGCAGCATCGCGGAGCTTGGCATCTACCCCGCCGTGGACCCCCTGGACTCCACGAGCACCATGCTGGACCCGCAGATCGTCGGCGATGAGCACTACGCCGTCGCCTTGGGCGTGCAGCGTACGCTGCAGAAGTACAAGGACCTTCAAGACATCATCGCGATTCTGGGCATGGACGAACTATCCGAAGACGACAAGATGGCGGTCGCCCGGGCGCGCCGCATCCAGCGCTTCCTGTCCCAGCCCTTCTTCGTGGCTGCGCAGTTCACGGGTTTGACCGGCAAGTTCGTGCCGCTCAAGGACACCATCGAGGCGTTCAAAGAGATCCTATCGGGCGCCCTCGACGACTTGCCCGAGCAGGCGTTCTACCTGGTGGGCAACATCGAAGAGGCCAAGGCCAAGGCGCAGAAGCTGAAGGAAGTATCCTGAGGCAACCATGGGCGCACCAGACATTTTGCTAGAAATCGTCACACCCGAAGGTGTGGCCCTGACCGAGCACGTGCACGACCTGACCGCACCGAGCGTAAACGGTGAGTTCGGCGTGCTGCCTGGACATCGTCCGCTGCTCGCGGCGCTGAAGACTGGCATCGTCTCGTACCACCTGACGGCTGGAGAAGAATCCCGGGTAGCCGTGGGGCAGGGCTTCGTGGAGATCATGAACAACCACGCCGTGCTGCTCACGGATCGCTTCATCAAGAAAGCGGATGTGGACCCAGTACGTGCGCGCTTGGATCTGAAGGAAGCCGACGAAGAGCTCGACAAATTCGACGGCGAGCCTGACAGCATTGAGTTTGCGGAGCTGGTTGCTCGGGAAGTGTGGGCCGCGACTCAGCTGGAGCTCTACGGCGATCCGCCACCAGCCACGGTGCGCAGCACCGAGCTGGGATTGGCTCCCAGCGAAAGCTTCGTGGAAGAAGGGCCGCATCTGTCCGAGGCCATCGTTGACGAGGAATCCGAAGCCGACGACCGCCGGGCCGAGCGCGAAGCCAAAGACAAGTGAGGCCGGTGGGGCGCGGGCACTTAGAGCGGAGCGTCTCCAGATGCCTCTGCGGTCTGGGCCTCGTCGGTGGATTGGGCCTGCCAGTGGCTTGCGCGGGGCCACTACCCAGCGAGAGGCCCCTCGGCAAGGGACCGCTGTTCACGGCGGAAGAAAAGCAGCGAAAGAAGCGTGCCGCCGAGCGAGAGACGGCTCTAGCAAACGCCCCGGATGCGCCGCCGAAGCCGACTGCACAAGCACCCAAGGCGCGGCCGAAGTCAAAAAGCAGCGACGCGGGCGCTGGGGATGCGCCAAAAGCCGTTGCGACGTCCACAGCGGACGCCCCCAAAGGGGACGCCGCCAAGCCACCCGCCACGTCCGTGGCCTACGCTGGCGTGTATGTGGGGCAGGACACGTCCCTATACAAGCTGAGTGGGCTGCCGGATCGCTCGGAGACGGATGCAAACGCCAAGACCCGCGTCGAAGACCGGCCGGACGGCGGCGTGTTTCTCATTCCCGTTGACAGTTCAAGCGGCAAGGACATTTGCAAGTTGCACGCGACGGTCAAAAACAAGTCGCAGAAGACCTTCGAGATCAACAAGGGCCAGCGCTGCTTCGAACCGGAGCAGGGCGGCGTGACCGGCACGGTGCGTTCCGGTTCCGCGAAGCTGGGCAGCGGCAAACTGGTATTTGACGTCGTGCTGGCCATTGAGGTCAACGCCGACAGCCAGGTCAACGGCAGCCTCGACTACCACTTCGAAGGCACGCGCCAGTAGCGTTCAGCGGTAGCGCTCGAAGAGCCGGGTCTGGCGGCTGGTCAGCGCCATTTTCCGGCCGCGAATGAAGACGGCGACCACCCGTGTCGAGAGCTCGAAGGGGTCACCACTCCACAGCACCAGGTTGGCAACTTTGCCGGGCTCTACCCTGCCGACGCTGCGGTCTTGGCCGAAGATCTGTGCAGGCGCGAGGGTCACGGCCTCGAGCGCGCGATCGTGGCTCAGCCCGGCGCGCACGGCGTTGCCCGCGGCCTGACGTAGTTTGCGCACGTTGTGACTCTCGAAGGTGCTGAAGGCGACGCGGACTCCAGCGTCCGTAAGCAGCTTTGCGCTGTCCGCGCGCGCGCCGCGGGAGGCGAAGCTCGCCGGCAGGTTGTTCAGCGGGTCGACAATGACCGGGATCTTGGCGGCCGCGAGCTGTTTGGCTTGTTTCCAAGCTTCCGCTCCCGAAGCGATCACGACGTTGAGAGACAAACGCTGAGCCAACTCGATCACCCGTTGGATGTCGCTGGCGGCGTCGGCGTGCACCACGAGGGGCAGCTTGCGTGCCAGCACGTCGCGACCCACCGCGAGGTCGAGACGACTTGCCGCGAGCTTGCGCATGCGATTCTTGTCGTAGTCGGCCGGAGTGTTTCCGTAGCTGCGCGCGTCCTCGAGAAACTCGCGCAAGCGCAGCAGTGCGCTGCCACGCCCCATGGGTTCGCCGTCCATGTGCGCACTGCCGAGCTTCACGTGCAGCCCCATCGCTTCGTTCAGGAAGGGTCGCTCCGCGCCGGGCGGCAACAAATCCACCCATGCGCTCTGTCCGGAAATGAGCCCACCTTCCGGCACAACGCCCACGGAAGTCACGCCACCTAGGCGCGTCACAGCCACCGCTGCGCTGCCGGCGTTGTAGCCGTCTGCCGCGCGGAACGCCGCGCGGATCGGGTCGTCCGTGCGGTGAGTCAGCCGGTTGGTCGAATCCTCCAAGCCGATGTCGATCAAACCCAAGGAGGTGGTGGCATCAATGAACCCCGGCGTGAGGGTCAGGCCCTTGCCGGACAAGACACCACTGCCCGAGGACGCGCCGCCGTCGCCCACCGTGCGGATTTGCTCTCCCGCGAATTTCACCGACACGTCGTCCCGGGCCGGTTGCCCCGGATTGAGCAGCCGCACGCTCGTGATGGTGTGTACGGCTTCGGCAGCATGACCGCCCCGGTGCGCGAACCACACGCCGGCGAGCGCGGCCATGGCGCTGCGTCGGGACAGCCTCATTGGGAGACCTCGAAGTCGCTGTCTGGGGCGGCGCCCCTTTCAAAGCGCAGGACTCCGTCGATGTAGACGCGTTCTGCCGTGCTGTACACGCTCAGCGGATCCGCGCTCCAGAGCACGACGTCGGCGTCTTTGCCTTTCGCCAGGGTGCCAACCCGCGCGTCGATGCCCAGCGCCCACGCTGGGTTCTTGGTCACCCACTCGATTGCCTTTCCGGTGTCGATGGGGATCCCCGCGTGTCGCCCCGCCCACAGCGCTTTTGCGGCTTCTTGGTTCAGCCGCTGGATGCCTTCGACGGAGTCCGAGTGCACGACGGGCATGGCCTGCGCTTGGGATAAGAGCGCGATGTTCTCGGGAATGCCGTCGTAGGCTTCGACTTTGAAGCCCCACCAATCTGCCCAGGTGCTGACGGCGATCTTCCGGCGCGCTAGCTCCTTACGGATCTTGTAGGCCTCTAGAGCGTGGTGGAAGGAGCGCACAGAAAAACCGACTTCATCCCCTAGGGCCAAGATGCGCGCCATGTCGTCGGCGCGGTAACAATGCACGTGCACCAAGATGCGCCCTTCAAGGGCGGCTGCGAGAGTCTCTTTCGCCAAGTCGCGAGCGGGCGGCAGCTTGGGACTCTTGGGTTCGGAGGTTTCGTCAGAAGCCTCCGACCAGGTGCGTCTCCACGCTGCACATCGCTTCTGACTCGTATGACTGCGGACCTTGCTGCACCAGGCTTCGCGCAATTTGCGCTGTTCTTGTTCCGCTTTTTCTATGGCGCGTTCTTTGGCGTCTTCGCTGCGTTCCTTCTGGTCTTCCTTGCGAAACTGATCCCATTCGTCGATCAGGCGCCGGGCGGCGAGAAACGCGCTGCGTTGGCCAGCCAGGTTGCCCATGCGGGTGCTCGGCGCGGACTTACGTCCGCCGTACACCCGTTTCGGGTTCTCGCCGCAGGCCATTTTGAGCCCTCCGGGCGCCGCTTCGAAGACCATGTCGCGGGCACTGACGGCGCGGCGCAGCTTCAGGGTCACCGCGCGGCCGCCGACCAGGTTGGCGGACCCCGGCAAGACCTGGATCGTCGTCACTCCACCGGCGATGGCCCGTGCGATGGCGGGATCCTGCGGCCAAACGGCGTCGATGGTGCGCACATCTGGGGTCACTGGCGAGGTGGCTTCGTTGCCGTCGGAGTGGGCGTTCACGTGGGGCAACGGGTAGACGCCGATGTGGGAGTGCGTGTCGATCAACCCGGGCGTGACGAATTTGCCGCCCGCGTCGATGACCGTCGCATTTGCTTCTGGCGTACCGGGGCCCGTTCCCACGGACGTGATGCGCCCATTGGCAAACGCGATATGCCCGCTGGGGATTTCGCGTCCGTCGCCAAGCAAGAGCCGGGCGTTCTTCAAGAGCACGGGGCGGCTCTGCGTCGGCAGATCTTGGGTACGCCGTTCCGACGCTTCGACACGCCAAGGCGCGTCGACCGCAGCGGGCACGGTGTCGAACTGCGGCGCCACCTTCGGCGGCGTGTCGCTGACCTTGGGGGCGCACGCGGCAAAACCTCCCGCAGCGTACAGCGCGACGACCAAGCCCCAGCGGCTTTGCTGCGGGGACGGCTTGTCCTGAAAGCGCGGCATGAGGGGACGGTACACCAGCGCCGCGTCACTCGGGAGGCGCGCGGCTTACTTGTGGGCTTTTGACAGCAGTTCCGCGGTGCGCTCTTCGTCGATACGTGCGCGTTCCGCGCGTTCGTCTCTGCGACGCTGCTGCGGGTCGTACACCCAGATGGCGCGGTCTAGGGCCAGTTGATCGCCGACACGCACCCGCACGTTCCAAGTGCCCGGCGAGTCCTCGGGCACGAAGCGGATTTCCTGCTCGAATAGGCGCAGCCCGACCCGAGCTTCTGCCTCAGAGACACGCGTCAGCCGGCCGTAACCTCGCCGACCGGATGTGTCACGCACGCGTCGGCCTGCGCCGGGCATGTCGATTTCCCACCGCACCGTCAGGGGTTCGCGCAGCGGCTCAGAAAACTGCAGGCGAAATCCTTGTGCTTGCTGCGCGCGGTCCAGCACCAAGGAAAGCTCCGAACGCTCTTGGATTTCTCCCCCAAAAAACACGCCGAGTTCGGCGCGCTCCAGCAAGGGTTTGGGCTCTGGGGCGTTGCACGAGAGGCAAAGGATCGCAGCAAGCCCAGTTCCGAGCAGACGGTTCATTTCGTGATCTCCTGCGCCATGCGCGCAAAGTCTTCGACCGCGAGGATTTCACCCCGTGCGGTCAGGTCGATATTGGCGCGCTGGGCTGCGGCGGCCACAGCCTCGCCGGACAGCCCGTGCACACCGCTCCAAGCGTTCTTCAAAGTTTTGCGCCGCTTTGCGAATGCGGCTTGCACCAAGGCACGGAATGCCGGGGTCTCCGCGGCGCGCGGGGGTCGCAGTGCGTCGAAAACGACTACGGCGGAATCGACGCCGGGCTGCGGATGAAACGCGCCACGCTTGATGACGAAGGCGCGCCGCGCGGCATACTGCGCCGCCACGAACACGGTCAGTGCGCCATAGACCTTGGAACCCGGCGCGGCGCACAGCCGGTTAGCGACCTCGAGCTGCACGAGGAAAACGACGCGATCCAGCCGTTCGGCCGCTCCGACCGCCAGCTCTATCAATGGGCCGGTGAGTTGGTACGGAAGGTTGCCACACAGCACGTGGGGCCGGGGCAGTCGCATCAGCAACGTCGGGATGTCGATTTCCTTCGCGTCTGCTTCCAGGATTTCTAGTGAGCCAGCGTCGAGGGCTTCGGCGAATTCTGTGCGCAGTGCGGGGATCAAGTCGCGATCCCGCTCCACGCTGATGACGCGACCGGCGTTACGCAGCAGGGGGCGTGTCAGGGCGCCGAGCCCCGTGCCCAGTTCGATGACGCCAACGCCGCTGCCGCCTTGGGTTGCCAACTCCGCAATGCGGGCCGCCAGGTTTTGATCGGCCAGGAAGTTCTGCCCAAAACTCTTCTTTGGGGAGAGGCCCAGGCGCACCAGCGCCGCTTTGGGGCTTTCAGCGGGGGGATCGTGCATACCGTTGGAGTCCCACCCCAGTGAGCATTGTCACCAGAGCGGTGATTGGGCCAAGGTTTCGCGGGCTAAGTGCATCGATTCGGTCGAATCCGCAGCCTGGCAGCCGCGCAGGGGTGGCCGATGTTCAGGGTTGGCTCGGGGGCGGGGGCGGCAGGGTGCGGCCTTTCAATCGCTCCACGTGCACGCCCAGGCTCCGAAGCGCTTGGGCCCCGCGCTCTTCTGCGACCCGTGCGCGGATCGAGAGCGCATCCGCCACGGCGGGCATCATCTCGGAGCCCTCCCGGGGCAGGTGCGCCCCGAGGCGGATGGCAACCCAGCGCACTTCGATGCGACGGCGCGGTAGCTTGGTGAGCGCGCGCTCGATTTCCGGCCGCGCTTGCATATCCGGGGGCGGGGACCAAACGTAGATCAGGCTCGGGTTCGGGCGGTCGCGCGCAGCGCGCCCCAGCGCGGTGGCCATTTGGCGGTCCGTCCGGCTGCGCTCTGGCTCAAGCCGCGCCGGGGACGGCAAGCCAAAGGCCGCCAGGTAGCGGCGCAAGGTGCGGCCACGCTTGTCTTCGGCGTATGCGTCGGCATCGGGGAACGGCGCTCGGGATCGCACCCGCTCTGCCCGGCGAGCGATGCGGTCGAGTTCCGCGCTGCGCACGCCGCGGGCCGCCGAAGGATCCAGGGGGCGCAGATGCTCAAGCACACGGAAGCCGACGTCCGCCTCATCCAGATCGCTACGATCCGCGTCGTAGGTTTGTGTCTTCTCCGCCAGGCTCGCCATGATCTTCATGGCGTGGGCGGCGCCGCGGTCAGGACGCAGCCATTCCAAGGTGCGCGCGCCGCTGATGCAGAGCCCGACGCGGTCGCCCCGCGCCAAGTGCCGTGTGGCAACCGCGGCAACTTCGTCGATGGCGATGTCTAAGGGCGCATTGCCGGGCATGCCAGACCAGAGCTCAACGGATGCGTCGAGCAGGAGCCAGACGACGTCTCGTTCTTCTCGTTCGTAGTCGCGCACCATCAGGCGTCCGCGGCGCGCTGAGGCTTTCCACGCAATGCGCTTGAAGGGATCCCCAGGCTGGTGCTCGCGCAGCTCGCGCAACTCCAAGCTCTCGCCGGACAGCGGCCCCGGGCGTCCGTCGTTGGCGCTATGCCGACTGCGCCCACCTCGGGGTGAGCGCAGCCGCGAGGCAAAGGCGCGCGGAAGTACCTCGAGGCCAAAGGGGTTCGCGAAGGTGAGCGGGACCTCGAATAGGCCCGGTGCACCAAAGACCTCAAGGGACAGGCCAAAGATGCCATGCCGACCCACTCGAGGCGCGGTGACGCGGATCTTCACGCCCAAACGGCCGCTGGCCGGTACTTCGCCGGCGGCCGGATCGAGCTCGACTTTCAGGTTGGGCGAGCACACTGGACGCAGCGCCACGTAGCGCGCTGCTCGGGAGTCGCGGTTGCGCACTTCGGCTTCGAGTTCGATGCTTTCCCCGCGCGCCAGGCGTCGCACTCGGGGTTCGCTGCGCCACAGCATTTCGAAGCCCGCCGCGCGGATCCGCGCAACGGAGACATGAGTGACCGCGCGCGCGACGGCTAGCCCAACAATCAATGCTCCACCCCAGCCGACCATGGCAGGCACTTGGAACAGCAGCCCCACCGCCATGATCGCGAACCCGGCGACAGTGATGTCGACGGTGGTCTTGGTGGGATGGATCTGCACCCAACGAGGCTAGCGCGGATCCCCAAGGCCGCCGCGAGAAATCTCGATGTGCCGCTGGCTCAGGGCACTCAGGGCACTCGGGATTGCGTGGGTGCGGGACAGCCTGCACTGGGCCGCTGCTGACACAACAGCGCCGCTCGCGTTGCCAAAGCATCCGCCGTTGCGGTGTTTTGCTGAACTCCGGCGCCCCTGCGATACAGCTCTCCTAAGCGGGCGCATGCGCCTCCGTTGCGCTGTGCGCAGTGTTCGACCAGCTTCTGGACGGCGAGGCGTCGATGCAGTTGCGCGGCCTCCACATCTGCTGCGCGGTCGGCCAGGTCGGCTCGGGCGAGGCAGGCCACGGGATCCCCCCGAGCACAGTCCAGGGACAGCGCTGGAGCGTCCGCATCGGAGGGGGGGCGCGCCCCTGGGGCGACGGCGCTGTCCTTCAGCTCGATGATCGGCGGATGCGCGTCGGGGGTCGCTCGGGAGCGCGTGCTTGGCGCCGCGCCTGGCTCGATGCTGGCCGCAGGGGTGAAGGGCAGTGGCGCATGCTCTGGGCCCGGCGGCTTTGACGGTCCGGGGCCGACCACGGCAAGTGCGGCACCGAGGCTGGCCCCCAGCAAGACCGCCCACGAACTGGTTTTTGCCCCGGACTGCATCGCCGGAGCGCAGCATGGCACGGCTGGCGACCCGGCTGAAATCGCACTCGGAGACTGTCGCAGCGTTTTTTCGCCTATGCTCGGCCGCGATGAGCGTTTGGACCGGCCTCGTGATTGCGCTTTTGGTCCTGACGGCGCTGCTCGTCGCCCAGTTCATCCACTCCCGCAGGGTTCTCGTCCGTGATCAGGACTACGCGGACGTCTTGGCGTTACCCACCGCCGATGGAGCGCGGATCGAGCTGCGGCGTTTGCCTCCTCCCGAGACCCCCCTCGGGCCGCCGGTGCTGTTGGTGCACGGGCTGGGCGCGAATCACCGCAACAACGACGCGTTGCCAAACCGCTCCTTGGCGCGCCATCTGTCGGCTCGCGGGCGAGACGTGTGGCTGGTGACGCTGCGCAGCGGGATGCCCGGGCTAAAGCGCAAGGATGCGCGAGGTGTTCGGTTCGAGAAGATGGTGGAGCAAGACCTGCCCCTTGCCGTGGAAACGATCCTGGAACGCACGGGCCGCACCCAATTGGACTATGTCGGCTTTTCCATGGGCGGGATGGTGCTCTACGCGGCCATCGGCGAGACCGTGCCGCCGCAGGCACTCAGGCGGGTTGCCATCGTCGGGTCGCCGGCCTTGGTGCGTGCGCCTGGCGGATTTCGCGTGCCCCGCTGGGTGGCCGCGATCCCCTCCTGGGCCATGCCGACTCTGCGACTACGACGCTGGTCCCTCGTCGCGGCGCCCCTGGCGGGACGGGTGGGCACGCATCTGCCTTCTGTGATCGCGAATACCAAGAACCTTGCCGCAGCAGACATCGCGCCGACCATGGCAAACATCGTTGCAGACATTCCCGGTCCACTGCATGTGGACTTTGCGCGCTGGGCGGCGTCGCAGACCGGGGAGCTCACCTTCGAGGACAGACCCGTGCTGCCCACGCTCCGCGGACTGGAGGTGCCAGCCATCTATTTCGCGGGCACGGCGGACCAGTTAGCGCCGCCGAGCAGTGTGCGCGCGGCTCACGACGCCTGGGGGGCAGATGCGGCGGACTGCCCGCGCCAGTTCGTGCTGGTGGGAGTCGAAACTGGCTCGGCTCGGGACTACGGCCACGGCGATCTCGCCATCGGCCTCGATGTTGCGCGGGACATCTTCGATCCGCTGACGGCTTTCTTGGCCGTCGGTGCCACAAGCGAGGCCTCCCGAGTTGTGCCGACCCCCGGCGCGGGCCCGGCAGCCGCCGTGGGGAGGGCCCGGAGTTGAAGCGCTGCAGGCTCCACGTCGCCCTGGTGCTCCTCTTGGCGACGGCGCTGGCGCCCCGGGCGCACGCTGGCGAGGAGTATTCGGAGTACGAGCAGAAGACCATCGACGCTGCTTTGCGGGAAGAGAACGCGGAAATTGAGCCAAACCCGGAGGGCAAACGCATCGAGGACATTCGATTCATCACCCTCGATGTGATCGAAGAGCGCGACCCGTATCCGCGGTTCTTCAACATCTTTCACGCCACGACACGCCCCTACGTGGTCGAGCGTCAGCTCACGTTTCGTCGTGGCGAGATCTACGATCAGCGCCGGGTGGACGAGTCCGCGCGTGCCTTGCGCGGAGCACGTCAGCTGTCCCTGGTGCTGATCGTGCCGATGCAGGGCACCTACGACGAAACCATCAAATTGCTCGTCATCACGAAGGACGTCTGGAGCTTGCGTCTCAACACGAACTTCGAAGCGACCGACGGACGTTTGACTCGTCTGTTGCTCCAACCCGCCGAGGAAAACGTGCTCGGCACGCACACGATGGTGGGCGGATTGTTCGTGCTTGAGCCCGCGACCTACTCCCTTGGCGCTCAGTTCATCGATCGTCGTGTCGCCGGGAGCCGTATCCAGGGCATCGTGAGCGCGAACCTGATCTTCAATCGGGACTCGGGAAGTGCTGAGGGCTCTTTCGGAAGCTTCGCCTACGGCACGTCACTCTTCTCTTCCGAAACCGAATGGGCGTGGCGCACGCTGGTGACGTGGCGACAGGAGGTGTTTCGTTCCTTCATCGGCGCCGACCAGCGTACTTTCGATGCGGCGATCACCCCTGCGGACGACCGCATTCCCTACGAATATGACTCGTCCCGCTACTATGGCGCGTACCTTTTGACGCGCTCGTTCGGCCGGCGCCTCAAGAACGACCTGTCTTTCGGCCTGGAGGTCGATCATCGAAAAGCCAAGCCCACGCAGCTTTCCGGCGCCGATCCCTTAGCTGCACGGGAGTTCGTGGCGACGGAATTGCCGGTCAACGACACGCGCTTTTCACCGCTGTTGCAAGCGCGTAGCTACACCTCGGACTACTCCCGCGTCTTGGACTTCGAGACCCTTGGACTGCAGGAAGACTACCGCGTGGGACACGAGTTGGTATTCCGCGTGTATCCAGCGTTTCGTGACGTGGCTTCCTCTCGCTCGATGCTGGGGACCTTTGCTGCGGCCGGCTATACGGCTCCTTTCGGTGATGGGCTTCTGCGCGCCATCGTCAGCAATACGCTGGAGCTGTCGTCTCAAGAGCAGACGGATGCGCTCGCAAGCGCGAACATTCGCGTTGTCACGCCGCGCATTGGCTTGGGGCGCATCGTCTACGATTCGGTGCTGCTCAACCGCTACGAGAACTACTTGAACGAGCGCTTCACCATCGGTGGTGGAACGCGGCTCAGGGGGTATCCGCCCCAAGCCTTTCTGGGCAAGGACGTCGTGGCGAGCAACCTTGAATTTCGCACAACGCCCGTCGAGATCCTGCGCAGCCAAGTTGGCGCTGCGTTCTTTTACGACGTCGGTGACGCCTTTGACGGGGCCGACGACCTGCGCTTGAAGCAGTCCGTGGGCCTCGGCCTGCGCGCGCTGATCCCGCAGGCCAATCGCATCGTGTTTCGGGCGGACTACGGGCTGCCGGTGGTGGCCGGCCGCGCGGTCGGACCAGGCTCTCTGTTTTTGACCTTCGGGCAGGCTTTTGGGGTGCCCACGGTCACGCCGCCCACCCTTGCCAGCGATTTCCTGGATTAAACGAACTCCCGAAGGGTTGAGTGACACCGGGACGAGCTCGGCGACGTAGGCACAATAGTGCCGAGCTGACTGGACGGTCAGCTTCTTATCGGGTAATAAAATTGACCGAGCGTACAAGACCAGCGGGAGGAGCGCAGAATATGGACGTCTTAACTGATGTGCTGAACACCGTGCGCGTCTCGGCAGCTTGCCAGGGACGTTTGGAGCTCGGCGCGCCCTGGGGCGTCCAGGTGCCCGCGGGTGAGTATTCGAAGTTCCACGTGGTGATCGACGGGCGCGGCATGCTCGAGCTCGAGGGCGAGGCGGAGCCGATCTTGCTCGAGGAAGGCGATCTGATCGCGTTGCCCCACGGCGACGGGCACGTGATCCGGGACTCCCCGCGTACGTTGGCGCGTCCCATCGAGGAGTTGTTCCGGTCGAACGGACAGGCAAGCTGTGGGGGTGCCGTGCGCGTGCCGGGCACGGGTCCAACGACCAGCCTGGTCTGCGGTCGCCTTCAGTTCGAGGACCCGCGCAATCACCCCGTGCTGTCGGTGCTGCCGCGCGTGGTGCATTTGCGCAGCGCGGAGGGCAGGGCCATTCCGTGGCTAGAGTCGACGCTGCGCTTCATCGCTTGCGAATCTTCGTCGGATCGTCCCGGCGCGGACACCGTTGTCAATCGGCTGGCTGACATCCTATTCATTCAGATCGTGCGCGGCTACTTGGCGAGCACGCCAAACGACTCTCGCGGTTGGCTGCGTGCGCTGACGGATCCTCAAATCGGGTCCTCTCTTGGAATCATCCACGCGGAGCCCGAGCAGAGTTGGACGGTCGCAACTCTGGCCTCGAAGGTCGGCATGAGTCGCAGTACTTTTGCAGGACGGTTCTCCGAGCTCGTTGGCGAACCCCCGTTGCATTACATCACCCGCTGGCGCATGCAGAAGGCAGCGGCACTGCTGCGGGAGGGTCGGGCCACTTTGGCAGACATCGCCGATCGCGTCGGTTACGACTCCGAAGCCGCGTTCAGCAAGGCATTCAAGCGCTGGATCGGCAGCGCTCCGGGTGCCTATCGGCGTGCGAGTCGCGGCACGGAACAACACGCGACTGCGTGATGTTCGGGCAACCCACTGGGGATACTTCGCGCTAGCCGGGCTAGGCGCCCGGGGATGCTTTGGCGTCGACGGCGTTCAGCAACTCTGAAAACGCCTTGTCGTACTCTTCGCCCAGGGCTTTGATGCGATTGTCTAGGTCCTTGAGCAGCTTTTCAGCGGCTTTGACCTCGACGTCGATTTGCTCTTTCGCCTTCATGGCGCGCTCCTTGCGCTCCGTGGCCTTCTTCTTGTCGCCCTCTTTGCGCGCCGCATCGGCTTCTGCCGTCTCAGCCTCCTGAATGACGCGGTCCAAAGTGGAGCGCACGTCTTTGCTCTCTGCGAGCTTTCGTTCGAGCTCAGCTTTGCTCTCGTGGGAAGCGACGCGTACCAGGTAGCTGGCGTAAGCGATCTCGTCAGCGTGTTTCTCCAGCTTCTCGCGATTGGCCTTGCCGAGCGCTTCCTCATTCGCATCGATGATGCCATGCGCTTCATTGTGGGCGCGCAGACGCTCTTCTAGTTGCTTTTCAACGCTCTTCTCCAGGGCGTGGGACGCTGGTCCGTAGACCTCGGCCTTGCATCCCTTTTGACTCGCCGCATAGTTCGCCGCGCCTGCAACCTTCTTGGAGATTTCGCCTTTTTCCTCTTCGAAGAAAGACTCGACGCTTCGGTTTTCCCTCGCGCGCGCCACGTAGGAGCCGCTGCGGCCCGCTGCGTCCGCTGCTGAGTAGACTTCCTTGACCCGGGCGAAGTCCGGCTTGTCCAATTCGCCGGGATAGTTCGCCAGGTTCTGCATCAGGGTGCGTGCACCGCTTTCCTGGGTCAGGAAGTCGTTGCGCGTCTTCGCCATTTCCTCTGGGTAGCGGGAAGCGTAGCCCGACTCCGACGCAGCGGATTCGACGACGACGCCGCTTTGTTTCGAACCGCAACCGAACGCGCAGATGCTCAAGGCCAGGGTGGCCGCCCAAATCCGCCTCATGACGGGAAGTAGAGCCAACCCGCCTGCTCGCGGTCAACCGGCCCGTAGGCCGACGCGATCGGCCCGGGATTTATACGCCGCGTGGGGCCTTGCGGTAGCCGACGCGGCTGAGTGCGTCGTCCACCACGCCTTGTCGCGCTCGGGAGTCACCTTCTAGTTCCGGCGACAGGATCAGCCGGTGCCCGAGGACCGGGCCGGCGACGAATCGCACGTCATCGGGAGTGGCAAAGGCGCGGCCGGAGAGCACGGCGTGGCCCTTGGCCGCTCGCAGCAGGGCAAGGGAGGCTCGGGGGGAGGCGCCGAGCACGACCCGGGGGTGAGCGCGGGTGAAGGCCGACAGCGCGACGGCGTAGTCGTAGATGTCGTCTTCGACGTGCACGCGCGCAGCGATGGACTGCAGTTGAGAAACGTCGCTGGCGCTTAGCACGCCATCGGGCTCTGGAGCGACGACGCCATGGGCGCGCAGCATGCGGACTTCGTCGCGCTCGGAGGGATAGCCCATGTTCACGCGCACCAAGAAACGATCGATCTGAGCCTCGGGCAGCGGATAGGTGCCTTCGAGGTCGATGGGGTTTTGCGTAGCCAATACGAAAAACGGATCCGGCAGATCGTAGCGGTCCCCTTCGATGGTCACCTGCCGCTCCTGCATGGCTTCGAGCAGCGCCGATTGGGTCTTCGCGGGCGCGCGGTTGATCTCGTCCGCCAAGACGACGTTGGCGAAGATGGGACCGGAGCGCAGCGTGAAGGTGCCGTCCTTTGGCGAAAGCACGTAGGTGCCTAGGATGTCCGCCGGCAAAAGATCCGGCGTGAACTGGATCCGGCGCACGGAGCAGCCCAGCGTGACGGCGTAGGCCTTCACCAGGGTGGTCTTTGCGACACCGGGCACGCCCTCCAGCAACACATGGCCACGGGCGAGCAGCGCCACCAGCATGAGCTGCACTGGACCGGGATCCCCAATGTAGACCTTGGCGACTTGGTCGCGAACTGCGCCAAGTCGTTCCTGGGCGGCTTGCACTTCATTGAGCTCGAGGGCGTGGCTCACGACCGCGTCTTATCACGCTCTTGCACCTCCGCGAGCAGCGCGAGTGCACTGGCGCGGGCGGCCTGGACCTGGGCGGGCGTGACGCGCAGCGGCTGCGCCGCCATTACAGCCAGTTCCGCCTTGCGAAGCTCAGCGAATAGGCGTGCCAGCCGGTCGAGCCCCTGGGGGCTCAGCAGGTCCTTTTCCGCTGCGGCCGCCAGAAGCTGTTCCGGCGAAGATTTTTCGGACACGCCCAGCCGATGCGCCAGGTCCTCCTCCAAGGCCGCCTTGATTTCGAGCATGGGCAGGGCCCGGTGGGTCGTGGGGGCGGCCAGCACAGCCGCCCGGCCTGCCACGCCGCCTTGAGCCACCAAGGGCTGCTCCGCGGCATAGCGCGGCGACGCGCGTTTGTAGGGTTTGAGCGTGCGGCGGCCCACCCACAGGGCGCCGATGCCGGTGATCACCGCAGCCATGAGCAAAGCCAGGGGACCCGGGATCCCGTCCTGATGCATATCGCCCAGGATCTCTTTGAAGTCCGAGAGGTATTCTCGGATTTCTCCCGACAGGCCCTGCTCGCCTCCGAAACTGCCTCGCTGCCGGAACGCGCCACTCACGATGTAGAGCTTGCCGCCGCGGGCGCCCCAGCTGTCGTCCTCTACCAAGTAGGTGACGAGCCCGTCGGCGAAAGAGCGGTTGCCCGGGTAGCGCAGCATCAGGTTGATCACGACGCTGGGATCCCCCATGACGAACAGGCGCCCCCGGCTGGCGATCACGCCGGTCACCGCGAGGGTGGCGTTAGGCTCGCCGATCGCCGGTATGTCGAGTACGGGCGTCAAGTTGGGATGGGTGAGGCACG
Organism: uncultured Myxococcales bacterium; assembly: GCA_937872925.1. Lineage (GTDB taxonomy): Bacteria > Myxococcota_A > Polyangia > Polyangiales > Polyangiaceae > JACKEA01. Next base: position 46,035 of record CALMUT010000343.1, read on the forward strand.
AAGGGTGGTTGGTGACGATCTCGCCAACGTCTTTGACGATTGGATGGCGGCCTTCTTCGTGGCCCGCCACCTGTTGCACAGCGGGCACGGCGACGGCGTATCCGGGGTTGTTGCGCAGCATGCGTGAAGGTTTGAGCGGCGCCGGAATGCGCCGGATCTGGAAGTGATCCAAGAGCGCAGCACCTTTGCCGAAGTCGTCCAAGACTGCGACGCGTCCTCCGGCGCGCATGAACGCGCTGGTCTCGTCGTATTCGAGCTCGGATTCGGGATGCAGGACCAAGAGTCCGTCCGCGGCTTGAAGCGTCTCCCAATCGAGGGTGGCCACCAGCTCGACGCGCATGCTGCCGAGGCGCGCCCGCGCGATCGCCAGCAAGTCGGAGGTTCCTTCCCAAGTCGTATCGTTGGGCGCAAAGGGTTCCGCGCGCAGCTCCATGACAAAAAACATCGCCGCGAGTGAAACTGCAAAAAGTCTCAGCTTTGCGCGTGTTTTGGCCGGTGCGGAGCGCACAGGGATGGCATAGCGCACTGCGGCGTAGATAAGAATCTCCCAGAAGAAACGTTTTGGGGTTGAGCTGATCAGCCGTTCTTGCCCTATAACTGGGTGCGAGAGCCCGCGACCCGGGCGAAACCACGAGATAAACGCAAACTTGACCTAGAATCCTACGGGATTAAATTTGCAGTAGTAACCCTGCGAGGCGCCCATGCTACCCCCCTTCATCATCGAGCAAATCCGTCGACGTGAAGAAGACGAGGCGCGCCGTGGCCAGGAGAACCAGCCCCGGCTGGAACTACCCCTCGACGCCTTTCCCCCCCGTCCCGCCCGGGACGATGATGACGACGATGAAGATCGCGGCGTCGTCATCCTTGATTTAGGCTGAAAATCCAGGCTCGCAGGCGAGCGCGCAAGGTGATTGCGGCGCACTGCACAGATCACTAGGCTCCGGGCGCTCATGCTTAGACTGCGTGCCCTTAGCTGCACAGCACTGCTCCTGTGCTCGGCTGGCTGTTTCGATCCCGGTGAAGGCGTCGAACCGCCGCTTTCCCGCATCTATTTTCCGGTCGGCATCGCCGTATCTCCCGGTCACTCTCGTTTGTACGTGGCCAATAGCGACTTCGACCTCCAATACAACGGCGGTTCGCTCCAAGCCTTCGATCTGGAGCGCATGCGCAGCCTACTGCCGCGCTCCTGCAAGGCGGACGCCGATTGCTCCGCCGACGAACGCTGTGACAATGCGGCCAGTGATGCGAACGACGGTGTGCCGAGCCACTGGTGCGTTGCGGCGGGCGGCGCCCACGCTGGCGAGCCTTGCCGTGGCTTGGGCGACAAGAGCGACGCCTCTGACGTGTTGATACCGGGACGCTGCGGCTACCTCGACCCGAAGAATCCCCCGGATGGGGGCGACCGCGTCCTGCTGGAGGCCGTCGGCATCGGCGCGTTTGCCACTGACGTACTATTTCGTTCTCGGCCCAACGGGCCCGGCGGGCGTTTGTTCCTGCCTGTGCGCGGCGACGCCACCCTGCATTACATCGACGTCAAGGACGACTCCGATACCGGCAGCGTTCCCTTCGAGCTCGAATGCGGTCAGGCGGAAAACGGCGGCGACTGCGACGATCGGCACCGACGCGGGGACGATCCCGACGAGGAAAACACTCGGGGATTGCGCCTACTTCAGGAGCCCTTTGGCATTGCCGGCACCGAAAGTGGGGACGCGCTGGTCTTGACCCACCAAACCGAAGGCGCTGCATCCCTGTTCGTGAACGACGCGGAATCCTGGGGCGACGGTGAAAACAGTTTTGGCGTGGGACCCAAGCTCGAGTTTGCTGTCGGCGGCTTGCCGGAACGCCCCATCGGTGTCGCCGCCGTGCCCGAACCCAAGGTCGTCTCCGAAGCGGGTCTTTTCTACCAACCCGGGTTCCTCGTGACTTTTCGCAATGCTTCCGAGGTCCGACTGATCCGCTACTTTGACGACGCGGCTTCGCAGCCCCCCCGCCCATTCATCCAGCCTTCGGGGGTGACCGGCATCAGCGTGAACTCCCTCAATTTCGACAGTCGCGGCATCGCCCTGGATGCGTCGCAACGCACGGCCTGCGAGTCAAGTTGTCCCGCGGACGCCGGCACGGCGCGCAGCGACTGCCTGGAGCAGTGCGCAGGCGTACCGCTGCGCGTTTTCGTGGCCAATCGGGCGCCGTCCAGTTTGCTCATCGGCCATACCCGCACCAACCAGAGCGCGACCTCCAGCGACGACTTGCCGCAGTTCTACGACAGCATCGCGCTGCCCTTTGGGCCCTCGCGCGTGGTCGTTGGCAACATCATCGACGCCGATGGCGTGCTCAAGCCTCGGGCGTTCGTGGTGTGCTTCGATTCCCGCAAGGTGGGCGTCTACGATCCCGATGCCCGGCGCATCGAAAAATGGATTGAAACCGGCCGAGGGCCTCATGCGTTTGCCGTCGACACCAAATTAGAGGCCGGGGAAGGCCACGCCTTGGCCTACGTCGGTCATTTTACGGATTCCTACGTCGGAGTTGTGGATTTGGACCAGCGCAACCGCACTTTCGGCAGCATGGTCATGGTGCTTGGGCGACCCAGCCCGCCGAGGTCCTCGAAATGAGCGCGCAGTATCTTTGGGCCATCCCCTTCACTGCGCTGCTCGTGTTTCAGAGCGCTTGCACGGAGACGCCCGTGTCCTTGCCTTTGCGATCTTTGGAACGCAGCGGAGAGGTCTCCTTTGCATGCGTTTCTACCGATGGGGAAGGGGCCCACATCAACGTCTGTCCAGACTTCGACGGCGAGCGCCGCATGCTGGCGTTGGTCACCCAGACACTGCGCGGTGAAGTTGCGGTCGTGGATCTCTCCGCGGGGAGTGTCGTCGACTACGATCCTTCGACCCCGGGCTTCAACTTCATTCCCGTTGGCGAGAACCCGGGGGATATCGTCACCACCCCGGGAGGGGTGGCCAGCTTCGTGGGCATCGGTGGCGCGGGGCGCGCCGGCATCATTGCTTTGCCGTCCAGCTGTCTGCGTCGTCCCGCACAAGATCTCACCGCTTGGCCCGCATGCTCGCTTCCGAAAGCTCCGGGGCAGATGCGCGTCTTGATCGACTCTGCGGACGATCAAGGGCGCATACGTGCCAGCTGCGACGTGACACCGACAACGGATGCGGCCACGCCTGGCAACGCCATCGCCGCAAGTCGTGAAGTGTGCCCGGCAGACTTGGCCTTGGAAATCGTCGAACCGGGGCGTCGCAAACTGCTGGTAGAAATTCCGGACCTTGGCGGCATGGCGGTGATTGACGCCCAAGAACTGCTGGACCGCGCGCCAGGGTCTTTTGATCCTTGCAGCGTCGAACGTTTCTTGCCGCTGGAGGTGCAGCTACCGCCCGGCGACACGTTGCAGCCCATCCCCGACGATCTGCAGGCACCGGGCTGCGTTGCGCCGGAGGTCAACTATGGCCCGCCCGCCAACGGGTTTCTGCCGCGACCGGCCGGCTTCGAACTGGCGGACCATAAGCTGTACGTCGCTGACCTCGCCGCGCCCGTCGTGCACGTGATCGATGCCAAGGATCCCTGCGCACTGACGGAACAACCGCCGCTCTTGCCGGTCTCTTTCGAATCCCAGAACCGGCTGGTGACCTCGCGCAAGGTTGCGGTCAGCCCACCCACGCGCAGCGGCCAGCGCTTCCTCTACTCGATTGATGACTTCGAGGGCAGCGTCATGGTCTTCGACGTCACGCCTGGCAGCGTGAATCGCACGCCCATCGTGCGTCCCGGCTCCCCGCTGTTGCCCTTCGAGCCCGCGGATCGCATTGCCTTCTCCTCGCCCGCCCGGGACATCTCCTTCGCGCTTCGGGATGCGCCCATCACAGATCCCGTGACGGGCGTGGGCACCGTGGGCACGCTGTGTGATCCCGATCCGGACCTGGACCTGAACGCCCCCGGGGCCAAGTACCGGACGTCCCTGGATTACACCCGCGGCGCGCGCCCCCGGCAGCTACGCGGCGTCTTTGGATTCGTCGCGCTGGCTAGCGGGCAGGTCGCCGTTGTGGACGTGGAAGACTGGGACGCGGCGTGCCGCCGGCCCGTGCAGGCCAATAGCGATCCGGCCGAAGATTTCCGTGGTTGTGCCGCTGACCCCAGCACGCCGAGCAACTACAGCATTGGGCCCGTCGAGGATGGCAAGCGCACCGTCTCCGGGGAGGCTTCGTGCCGCATTGTGCAGCAGCACCGCGCGCGTAGCGGCAGCATTGTCGACAGCAACAACGCGGTGGGCACGCGCGCGCCTGCAATCCGTTCGTTTCCGCGCCTGCGCGCACCGGCGGGTAGCAATCTGCCCACGGACCTGACCGAAGAAGGCCGGCAGAACCCGAAGCTGCTCGCAGTGGACTTCGCCGCGCCTGGCGGAGGCTCAGAGCCTGCGGAGATCTTCATCAGTACAAATCTGTACCAACGCGGCTCGAGCAACGCCGCCAACGACCTGGTACTCGAGCCCGCCGAGGCGGAGCGACTCTCGCTCACGCTGATGCGCCGGCAACCACGCGCGTTTGCCGAGGAAGACGTGCTGGTTGAGTACGAAGGTGTCTTGTCTGCGGAGCGCCCTGCGGGCTTTCTGCAGATTGGCGCGCCGGGTGCGGACAGCGTACTTCGGGATGTGGACGGCGGCTTCTGCAACCGTGGCGTTGAAGACGAGGCCCTTGCCACGGAGGTCGCTGCGGAGCTGGGGGTCGCTGCGAACAAGCGGGCTGCCTACGCCGCCCGCCATGCGGACTACGTCCAAATCACGAGTGAGCTGCGCGGCGAGTCTGATCGCTACTGGACCGACGGTGCCGGCAAAGGTTGCCGGGGGACCACGACGGGTAAAGCCGCGTATTTCGGCTGCCGCCAAGCCTTCGGAAATGCCGAGACTCCTTTGGACCGGCGGGACTTTCGCATCGTTGCCGCCTATCAAAACGAGCTGATCGTCGAACCGCGCGGCGCGACGAGCTCGGCAGGTCGTCAGGAAGTGCTCGACGACCTCGCGTGTTGCTTCGGTGGTTCGGCGTTGCGCTACAAGTTGCGGGCCGGCCATCAGTGGATCGTGCGAGGCGAGCGCTCCGGCTTTCGCCACAATGTGGTCGCGGATCCAGATCTGCGCTGCATTCGTGATTGCAATCCTCGGCGCAGCCTATTGCGCAGTCGTATCCTCGAAGTCTCCAACAGCGCGTGCACCGGATCCGAATGCGGGATCGGTCCATCCACCAAGGCCGACGTGGCCTGCGTCGTCGGTAGCGACAGCGCCCTTTCGCCGGGCGGTGCCGGGGCGGAATGCATTTTCGAAAACCTGCTGTATCGGTTTGCGATCTACCGCGGCAACCAGCCAAGCGTTCGTGATATGGCGTTTTCGTACCAGTTGATTGGTGGCTTTTCGCCGCTGGTAGCGAATTTGGCTGCCCAGACCGCTGCGGTGTCGCCCCAGTCCATGACCTTCGTTCCGCAGCTGGGTCAGTTGGCGGTGGTGGACGGAGCGGCGGAGGGCCTGGTGTTGGTGAGCCTCGATACCGTCGGTATCTCCCGTCTGTTCTTCTGAACATGGCTGGGCCGCGCACCCCGGTCATGCAGCAGCACGCCCGCGCGAAGCAGGCGTACCCCGACTCCATCGTCTTCTTCCGGCTGGGCGACTTCTACGAGATGTTCGGCGACGACGCCGTGCTCGTTTCCAAATTGCTCGACCTGACGTTGACGAGCAGAAACCGCGGAAAGCCCGACGAAGTTCCGATGGCGGGGGTGCCGCATCACGCCGCACACCAATACCTGGCAAGGCTTCTGGAGCTCGGGCACAAGGTCGCCATCTGCGAGCAGATGGCCGATCCGGCGACGGTCAAAGGCATCGTGCCGCGCGAAGTCGTGCGCGTCCTGACGCCGGGCCTCGTCACCGACGGCAACCACTTGGAAGCTCGGGCCAACAATTGGCTGGCGGCGTTGGATACCAGCGAACACGGCGTGGGCGTCGCGCTCTTCGACTTGTCGACAGGGGAGTTGCTTGCCGCGGTGCTGCCGGATCTTGCTGCGGCTCTCGGCGAAATCACGCGCGCCGCCCCCCGGGAAGCGCTGCTGGGTCTCGCGTCCCCACCTGAGCGCGTCGCCCTGTTGCAGACGTTGGAAGTGACGCTGCCGAGTACGGCGCTGCGACAGGATGCTGCACTGGCAGATGACGATGTGGCGGCGAGTCTGGGCCAACTCGCAGGGGAGGCCGCGGATCTTGCTGTGGCAGCCCGTCGTGCCGCTGCACGAGCGTTGCGCTTTGCACAGGGATGCCACCCGGGGCAGACCTTGCCGCTGCGACGCATCACGCGCTGGCAACCGGAGAGCGCCATGGCGCTCGACGCCACCGCTCAGCGGCACTTGGAACTCATCGAATCCGCGTCGGGCGCCAAAGACACCACGCTCCTGTCCATTCTGGACGCCACCCAAAGCTCCGCCGGGGCTCGGCTGTTGCGGCGTCGACTGCTTGCGCCACTGACGGACGTGCAGCGGATCCGTCGTCGACACGACGTGGTTGAGCTATTCGTGGTGCATTCACGGCTGCGCAAGCGCGCCAAGGCGGAGCTGGCGAAAGTCACGGACGTGGAGCGCGTTGCCACCCGCGCACTGCTCGCCGAAGCAACACCGCGAGATTTGGGGCTCTTGCGGGACGGGTTGAACGCAAGTGCCGCGTTGGTGCGACTGCTCGTCGAAGGCTCAGACCCGGGAATGTTGGAGACGCTTCAACTTGCCGACGGCGAACCGGACGTCGTGGCGGATCTTGCCGAGCAGTTGAACCGCGCACTTTCGGAGCGACCACCGGCGCAACCCAAAGAGGGCCACATTTTCCTGCCTGGCTACGATGCGGAACTCGACGAGCTGTCCGCGCTCGCGCAGAGCGGCGCGGGCGCGATGGTCGACTTGGAAAGCCGCCTGCGCACGGAACTGGGGATTGCCAAGCTAAAGGTCCGCTACACCCGCGTATTCGGTTGGTACGTCGAAATCCCCAAGAGCCACGCTGGCAAGCTCCCCGGGGAGTTCCGCCGCAAGCAGACCGTCGCTGCGGGTGAACGCTACACGCTGCCCGAACTCGACGACCTGTCCGAGAGCGTGCAACACGCCGAAGAGCGTCAGCGTGAACGGGAGCTGTACTTGCTCAAGTCCTTGGTCTCGCACGCGGCAGAAGCGGCGGAACGTATTCGTGATCTGTCCGCGCGAGTTGCGCGCTGGGATGTGGCGGTTGGCCTTGCGGAAGTGGCCCACCGCTACGACTACTGCCGGCCCAGGGTGGACGACTCAGAAACCCTGGAACTGATGGAAGGGCGCCATCCCGTCGTTGAGCGCCTGTCCGCATTGGGGCGCTTCGTTCCGAATGACGTTCGGCTCGATGTCGAAGCCGAGCGTTTGTGGCTGATCACCGGGCCCAATATGGCCGGCAAGAGCACGCTCTTGCGGCAAGTGGCGCTCACGGCGGTGATGGCCCAGCTCGGCAGCTTCGTGCCGGCATCGTCGGCACGGGTGGGCGTGGTGGATCGCGTGCTGTCGCGGGTGGGCGCCAGCGACGACGTCGCGCGGGGCGAGAGTACGTTCATGGTGGAGATGCGTGAAACCGCAGAGATCTTGCGGGTGGCCACCCGTCGTTCGCTGGTCATCCTGGACGAGATCGGACGCGGCACGAGTACCTTTGACGGCCTCGCGATCGCCTGGGCGGTCGCGGAGCATCTCGAGCACGCAGTGCAATGTCGTGCGCTATTCGCGACGCACTACCACGAGCTGACGCGTTTTGCGGGCGGCGGCAACCATGCGGCGAACTACAGCGTGAGCGCGCGGGAGGTCGGAGAAGACATCGTCTTTTTGCATCGTCTCGTGCCCGGCGCCGCGAGCCGTAGCTACGGCATCGCCGTGGCAAAGCTTGCGGGGCTGCCTGCCGGGGTCTTGGCGCGCGCCCAAGCGCTGCTGCAAAGCCTGGAAGCGGGGGAAGGCGCGGATCCGAGTGCGGACTTCGCGCGCCGGCAAAGCGACGCACAGCTAGATTTGTTCCAGGGCGCGCGCCCCACCTCGGGCACCGACAAAGAAGTGCTCGACACCTTGAAAGCGGCGGACGTGGTGCGCATGACGCCCCTCGAGGCGCTGAACCTGCTGTCACAACTCGTGAGCCGCCTGGACGACAAGTAGGCTCAGAACTCGAAAAACGTCGCCAAAAACGGCTCAATTTCGCTATGTTATCATTGATAACATTGCCGGGGCCCCCTAGCGGATCTTGCCGGGGGTGGGCGGGCGCGCGCTGGCGCCGTCCTCGGGCCAGAGGTGTTTCGGGTAGCGGCGCATCAGCGTCTTGCGCAGGGACGGATAGTGCCGCTGCCAAAAACCTGCCAGGTCCGTGGTGACTTGTACCGCGCGTTTGTTCGGCGCGAGTAAATGCAGCGTGAGCGGCACGCGGCCGGCGGCGACGGTCGGGCAGCGGCTCATGCCAAAGAAGTCCTGGAGCCGGGACGCGATGGAAGGAGGTTGCCCGTGCACGTACTGCACTTCCAGACTGCGGCCACCGTCCAGGGTGACGCGCTCTGGGGCATAACGCGCGAGCAGGTCGGCGGTCTTCGGCGGAAGATGCGACAGCGCGAGGCTGGCAATGTCCAGGTCGCCGACTTCGACCAGACTGACCGCGCCGGCGCAAGCCGCTTGTAAGATCCTCCGCCGCACGTCGCCCTCGAGCTGCATTTCCCCAAGCTCTGGCATGGCCGAAGCGAGCAGCTCTAGCCGGGCCGTCAAGCGTTGGAAGGCTGCTTCCGCTTCGGGACGCGCCGACAATTTGGCGGCCAACGCTTCCGCCAACAGAGCGGAGGCTTGTTCCGACGGCGGCGCCGGCGACACGCTTTCGTCGAGCACGACGGAGCCCACGTTCAAGCGCGTGACCCGAACGACGCGTTTCGCGCTCGCGCTCCACTCCAGCCCGTCGTGTTCCCGGAGCAGCGTGTCGTAGCCCTCGAGCAGCCACTCGGGCTCGACGGCGCTCGCGATGCGCACGGTGCCGCCGCCGCGGCCGGACTCGTCGGCTTCCACCGCGCAGAGCAGCAGGGCGTCTTTGACGACACTCGCTTCGGATAGCGTCGCGCCTTTGCCTGACGCCAAGATCAGCTCCGCGCCCCCAGGACGTTTGCGGCGCGCCAAGCGATCCGCAAAGCCCGCCAGCACCGCGCGCTGCATCGCGACGTCGGCGTCTTCGTATTCGGCGTCTTCGGCATTGCGACACATGCGCTGCACCCGCTGGACGGTCCGGTCTACTGCGCGCACGGCGCCGGCGTCCAAGTCCAGGGTCGCGAGGGCATGCCGTGCGAAGCGGGCGTCCCGGGCTTCTTCGAAGCGATCCATGCGCTCTTGCACGTCCGAAGGGCCGCGCACCACATCGTGCCCACCGCGCTCGCCGAAGCGCGTGCGTGCGCTGCGCATGATGTCGCGCTCCGACAAGATCGCCGCGGCGAGCGCGGCCTGGTCCGCAACGCCACGGCGCTCGCCTTCTACGAGCATGCGCGCCAGCCGTGGGTGCATGGGCAGACGCAACATGCGCTTGCCCACCGGCGTGAGACCACCGGCGCTGTCTGTGGCCGAAAGCACCGAAAGTAGCTGCGCCGCCGCCGAGAGGGCGGCGGGCGTCGGCTCCGTCAGCCAGCGCAGCTCCGACGCCGCAGAGATGTTGCTCCCCAGGAGCGTGAGCAGGAGCTCTGCGAGATCCGCGCGTTCGATCTCCGGCGCGTCGAAGGCGGCGCGCCGTTCGAAACTACCGCGGGTGAATAGGCGCAGCACCCGACCCGGCGCCGTGCGCCCGGCGCGCCCCGCCCGCTGATCCGCCGATGCTTTGGAGATTTCCAGGGTCTGCAGTTTCGAAAGGCCGGACCAGGGACTGACTCGCGCCACCCGGGCCAAGCCCGAATCGATCACGGCGGTGACTCCGGGCACCGTCACCGACGATTCGGCAACGTTGGTGGCGATCACGACCTTGCGCTGCTTGCCGGGGGCCAGGGCGCGCACCTGTTCCTCCAAGGGAAGATCGCCGTGCAGCGCGTGCAGCGAAAGCTGCGCCTCCCGGGCCAGATTGCCCAATGTCTCCGACGCGGCGCGGATCTCCCGGGCGCCCGGCACGAAAGTCAGTATGTCCCCGGCGTGCTCTTCGAGCACCAAGCGGCGCACCGCGCTGGCGACTTGTTTCTCCAGCGGGCGTTCGTCGATGTCGTCCTGGTGATCGATACGGAGGGGAAAGGCGCGGCCAGTTGCCTGAATGTGAGGGCAGTCCAGGAACGCTCCCACATGCGCGGCATCAAGGGTGGCACTCATCACGAGCAGTGCCAGGTCGCGGCGCTGCCCCCGGCGCAAGCGCTCTACCAGCGCCAGGGCCAGATCGGTGTTCAAGCTGCGTTCGTGCAGCTCGTCGAGCACGACCACGGAGACCTCGGGCAATAGCGGAGCGTCCAAGAGCTTGCGCACCAGCACGCCTTCAGTGACGTACCGCAGCCGCGTTTCCGCGCTGGTCACATCCTCGAAGCGCACGCTGTAGCCAACGCTGGCGCCCACGCGCTCACCGCGTTCTTCCGCAACCCGCCGCGCGGCGAGGCGTGCGGCCAGGCGTCGCGGTTCGCTGACCCAGATCTGCCCCGGGTAGTGCGCGAGCAGCGCTGCGGGCACCCGCGTGGTCTTGCCCGCACCTGGCTCCGCGGAGAGCACCAACGCGCCCGCCTGCTTGAGCTTGTCGGCGATCTCAGTCAAATGCGCATCAATGGGCAGCGGCACGCGAGACACCGCAACGTTCTAGGGCGTATCTCTCCGTTCTGAAAGACTGCGGCGCCGCGCTGACCCAATCTCGCGGGCGTCTGCGGGATCCTATGCGGGAAGCGAGACCCTGCGTGCCCCCGCGTCGCGACCCAAAAACCAAATGACTTCGGCCCGGGGGCACGCACTATGCTCCCTCGGGTGGCGACGCGCTTTGCTCTCTTCGATATGGATCGCACCCTCGTGCGAGTGGACACCGCCACGCTCTACGTGCGCTACCAGCGCAAACTTGGCGAGATCAAGACGCGGGACTCGATGCGACTGGCGTGGTGGCTGTTGCGCTACACCTTCGGCATGCTCGACCCGGCGACGGTGGCGGACAAAGCGTTGCGCGCGTATCGCGGCAAACCCGAGCGTTGGATGATCGAGCGCTGTGACACCTGGTTCGATGAATACGTCGTGCCCCACGTGGCTGACGCCGGAAAGCGCGCCGTCAAAGCACACCTGGAGCAAGGGCACGTCGTGGCGATCGTCACCGGCGCGACGCCCTACGCGGCGCGTCCCCTGGCGCGGCTGCTCGGCATTGAGCATGTGGTGTGTACGGAACTGGAGGTGGATGCCGCGGGGCGATTCACCGGTCGGGCGCGGCCGCCCCTGTGTTTCGGGAATGGCAAGCTGGCGCGGGCCGAAAGCTTCGTGGGCGCCGCCGGTGGCAGCTTGAAAGAGGCCGTGTTCTACACGGACAGCATCACGGACTTGCCGCTACTGGATCAGGTTGGAGAGCGGGTTGCCGTGAATCCGGACCCGCGCCTGCGACGCGTTGCGGAGCGTCGCGGTTGGCCGGTACAGCGTTGGTGACGGCTTAGCCTTTGACGCGGATGGCCCAGGTGAGCTTCGCGACGCTCTTGAGCACATTGGGCACCCGCTTGAATAGGTTGATGGAGGGTGGGCGCTTCTCCATGACGCGTACGGGGATTTCAACGACGTTTAACTCGGCGCGGTAGGCGCGAATGACGAACTCGCTGGCGAAGACGTCCTTTTCGACCAGGCACGCTTGCACGATGTCGAGCAGGGCGTCGCGGCGAAAGGCTTTGAGGCCGTGGGTGTCCGTGCCGCGGAAGCCGAGCAGCTGGCGCAAGAGGCCGGTGTAGACGATGCTGGCGGCGTGACGCAGGAAGGGACGCTCGTCTTCGGCGCCGCCGATGAGCTTCGAGCCGATCACCATGTCGGCCTTGCGGGCATCGAGCAAGTCCACCGCGCGGCGATGGAAGTCCGTGTCACATAGGTCGATTTCTTCGCACAGCACGAGTTCGCCCCGGGCGTCGAGGATGCCGAGTCGCAGTGCTTTGCCGTAATTGGGTTCGCCAGCGGAAAGCGTGCGGACTTCCGGGTATTTCGCCGTGAGCTCTTTTGCGATCTCCACCGTGCGGTCTCGGGAGCCGTTTTCCGCGATGATGATTTCGTAGGACCAGCCGAAGGGCAGCAGACGCTCGCGCAAGTCCACGATCGCGGCGTGCAGGATGGCTTCCTCGTTGTAGACGGGAATGACGATGGAGATACGGGGAGGATTGCTGTCGTTCATGGAAGGAGTTCCCGCGCGCGGCTTGCCGCGTCGCGACCAAAGAGTAAGGCGTCTTCCATCGAAGAGTAGTTCCAGCCGCCGTAGCGGCCGGAAGAGACGATGCGGTGTTGCTCTAAGAACTCGAAGACGGTTTCCGTTGCCGAGAAGTAGTTGTGGTCGAAAATAACGTAGGCGTGGTCGATCTTGCGCAACCGGGCAAACTCGATGTCCTCGGGCTTTTGGATGAAGCCCATCTCGATCAGGCCCGCGGCGACTTGCGGCAAGAGCGCGTCCATATCCGGTGCGTCCCGGGACGTGAGTTCAACGTACAGACCGGCCTTGCCCTTGGGGGCCATGGCCTCAGAAAAGTGCGAGTAACAGCCGACGCGGTAAAACGGATACTTCGCTTCGGGCACGTAGACCCAATGCACGTCTTTGCCGCAGGGCACGCCCAAGGCCACATCCAGGTAGTACAAATGGGTGCAGCGCAGCTGGGCGGCTTTCTCGGCGACGGCCGGGGGCAGATCTTGGATCAGACCCATCAATACGGACAAGGGTGCCGTTGAGACCAGGACGTCGAAGGACAGCTCTCCGTCCGCCAGCACGAGCTTGCGCGCGGCCAAGTCGATGCGAGTGGGCGCGCGGGAAAACTGCACGCCGGGCTGCTCCAGCAGCATGGCTTTGGGGAGCTCTCCGATCCCAAGACGGGGATAGGTGAAGCGCGTGTTGTAGCCGAGCTCGCGATCGTTCTTGCCGACGGCTCCAGCCAGCACGTCTTCCAGCTTGGGCAGCGGCACGAAGCGCTGGCACCAGTCGCTGGTGATCTCTTTGGGATGCACGCCCCAAAGCCGCGCGTTGTAGGGGATCATGAAGTGCCGGCTGATGCCCTCTCCAAAGTGGGCCAGGCAGAACTCCTCGAAGTTGGTTGGCGTGGGTTTGTTCGCGTTGAAGTGCGCGCGCACGAAGCCTTCCACACAGTCGTACGCCACGTCCGGGGGCAGGCCGAAGGTATTGGCTTGGAATGGGTAGCGCGTGTAGACGCCGTTGGACCAGATCACGCTGCGGCGCTGGACTTCGACGACGTCCTTACCCAGCCAGCCGAGTACGAGCTTCTTGATCTCTGGATCTCGCAGGTGCAGAAGATGACCCGTGCGGTCGAAGCGGAAGCCGGAGTCTTCCAGAGTGATGGCGTGGCCGCCGGCGTGGGGCAGCTTCTCGAGCACTTGATGCTCGACGCCCGCGTCCGCCAAGTGTCGCCCGGCAGAGAGGCCGGTCAAACCGGCTCCAAGCACGACGACTCGGCTATGTTCCGATCGGAGCGGCGGGGCCATGGGACGTGCGGAAGCTAGGGAATGCCTGGGGGAAAGTCAAAGCAGCCTCAGTGGGCGTCGTTCCAGCTGGCTCCGTGCCCAATGTCGACCGAGAGGGGCACCTTGAGTTCCCACACTCCCTCCATTTTTTCTCGGATTTGCTGACAGGCGGCGGCCACTTCCGCCTCAGGCACCTCGAAGACCAATTCGTCGTGGACCGTGAGCACCATATGCGAGCCTGGGGTCACCGGCGCGGCCAGTGCGACCATGGCCAGCTTCAGCAGATCCGCCGCCGTGCCCTGGATGGGCGCGTTCATGGCAATGCGCTCCGCCGCCAGGCGCCGCGCCCGGTTGCCGCTGCGCACGTCAGGCACTAGGCGGCGACGACCGAGGAGCGTGCGTACCGAGTCGCTCTCTCGGGCGCTGGACAACGTGCGATCCATGAACGTGCGCACGCCTTCGTAGCGCTTGAAGTAGGCTTCGATGAAGCTTGCGGCTTCCGCGCGGGCAATGCCGAGGCTCTTGGCCAGACCGCTTTCGCCCTGACCGTAGATCACACCAAAGTTGACGGCTTTGGCCCGACGCCGGTGCTCGGCGGTCACGTCATCGGCAGCGAGTTCGAAGACTTCCATGGCGGTGCGCGTATGGATGTCCTGTCCGCGTTGGAAGGCGTCTAGGAGCACGGGGTCTTCGGAGAGATGCGCGAGCACCCGTAACTCGATTTGGGAGTAGTCCGCGCTGACGATCTGGTGGCCTGGCGGCGCGACAAAGGCGCCGCGGATTTCGCGCCCCAGCTCGGAGCGGATGGGAATGTTTTGCAGGTTCGGATCCGTGGAGGAAAGGCGACCCGTTGCGGCAATGGCTTGCTCCCAAGAGCTGTGGATGCGTCCGGTCTTTGGGTTCACCAGGGATGGCAGCGCGTCGATATAGGTACTTTTTAGCTTGGCGATCTGCCGGAGTTCCAAGATCAAGGCGGGCAGCGGGTGCTGCTCAGCCAGGGCTTCGAGGGTGGCGGCGTCCGTAGAGCGCGCGGTCTTGGTGCGCTTGATGGGTTTGAGTCCGACGTCATCGAACAAGATGCCTTCGAGCTGTCGTGGCGAGTTGACGTTGAACTCGCGGCCCGCCGCTTCGTGCGCGCGGGCTTCGAGGGCAGCCAGTTCCTTTTCGCAGCGCTTGCCGAGTTGCGCCAGGCGCTCGGTGTCGACCAGAACGCCGCGCGCCTCCATTTTGGCCAGCACCTTCGACAGCGGACGCTCCAGCGTCTCGAACAGCTCGGTGAGGGAGAGCTCGCTGAGGCGCCGCGCGTAACGCTCGCTGAGGCGCGCGACGCCATCTGCCCGCGCCGCGCAGAATGCCATTGCGTCTTGGGTCGGCACTTCGTCGAAGCTCAGGTGGCGGCCGCGGGTTGGATTCGTGAGCTGGCCCCGGGGTGCAAGCTCGAGGGCGGCTTCGGTTTTGGCCAACACCTCGATGCCGTGTTGGGTTTCCGGGTCGATCAAGTAGTGCGCGATCTCGGTGTCGAAGTCTTCGCCGGCCAGCGGCAAGCCGTGCCAGGCCAACAGCACTTCGGCTCGCTTGAGTCCGTGGCATTGTTTCTTGATCTTCGGATTGGCGAGCAGCGGACCGAGCGTGGCTTGCACGGTCTCAAGGGTCAGGGGGCGCGGGCCATCGAGGCTGCGGTGGCCGATGGGCAGATAGAACGCGGTGCCGGGCGTGGCGCAGAGCGCGATGCCCGCAAGGCCTTCCCAGGGGCGCTCGGGGCGCACGGCCTCGGGCCAGAGCGCCAGGCTGCCCCCTTTCTGGAGGCTCTGGCACAGGGACTTTAGCTCGCCTTCGGTGGTCACGGCCGCGTAGTCCTGAAGCAAGGCTTTGGGAGGCGGGGCTTTCGCTACCGTCTGCGCCGGCTCAGCCCGTTGCAGCTCTGCCAACTGGCGCTTGAAGCCAAGCTCCGCGTACAGCGCCTTCAGGCCTTCCACATCGCGCCCGCCCCAGCGGAGCGCGTCGAGATCCAGAGACAGCTCGCAGTCGTCCTTCAAAGTGACCAGCCTCTGGCTGAGCAGTGCTTGGTCTTTGTGGGTCTGCAAGTTCTCCTTCAGCTTCTTCTTCGTGATCTCCTCGACGTGCTCGTACACGCCTTGCAACGTGCCGTATTCGTTGAGCAGATCCCGCGCAGTCTTGGGCCCGACGTGGGGCACGCCGGGCACGTTGTCCGATGAGTCGCCCATCAGCGCCAGGAGATCTCGAAGCTGGTCGACGCGCACTCCGTAGCGTTCTTCGACCTCGGGCACGCCGAAGATGCGATCCCGCATGGTGTCCCAAAGCACGACGTCTTTGGACACGAGCTGCATCAGGTCCTTGTCGGCTCCCACGACGACGACCTTCAGGTCTCGCTGCTGCGCGCGTTTTACAAGCGTCGCGATCAGGTCGTCGGCCTCGACGCCTGCTTCCTTGAAGGTGGGCACGCCGAACGCCTGCACCAGCTCTTCGCAGCGGCCGAACTGCACTTTCAAGTCGTCCGGGGCAGGGGGGCGATTGGCTTTGTATTCGCTGTAGATCTCTTTGCGAAAAGTGTCGCGGCCCGAGTCGAGGGCGACGGCCACGAAGCTGGGCCGGCGCTCACGCACGAGGCGCTCCAGCATGGTCATGGTGCCGTAGGTGGCGTGAGTCGGCTCACCGGAGGGGCTCGTGAGGGGAGCAATCGCGTGATAGGCGCGCAGCACGTAGCTGGAAAGATCGACGATGAACAGAGTGTTGGCGTCGCCGACCGGCGGAAGAGCGCTGGGCATCCCGACTGCCTACCAGAGCCACGCCGCGCGCAGGAGTGCCTGGGTGGGGCGGGCGCGCCTACCCGGGCGAATCCTGGGGAAAGCGTGCGGTTTTTGTCGTTCGCTCGCCCCGGAGCAGCAAGGGCAGTATCCTACGCAATCGTCATGGCGGAAACCGAAGGCGCAAACGACATCATCGCCGGCAAGTACCGCCTGACGCGCCTATTGGGGCAGGGAGGCATGGGCGCCGTCTGGGAGGGGGTGCACACCAGTCTCGGCACCCGCGTGGCAATCAAGTTCATCGACGTCGAGCACGCTGACAGCGAGGAGGCGCGCAGCCGTTTCGTCAATGAAGCCCATGCGGCAGCTCGACTGAATACCAAGCACGTCGTCAACGTGTATGACCAAGGCGTCACCGAGGATGGCCGCCCCTACATCGTGATGGAGTTTTTGGCAGGGGAGCCTCTTGATCGGCGCCTGACCCGCGTGAGCACGCTCTCTCCCGAGGCCACCGCGGTGATCCTGCAGCAGGTGTGCCGCGCGCTGACGAAGGCGCATAAGTCCGGCATCGTGCACCGGGACCTCAAGCCGGAGAACGTCTTCCTGGTGTACGACGACGAAGACCAGACCGAGATCGCGAAGGTCGTCGATTTTGGTATCGCCAAGTTCACCGACGCCAGCATGGGCGTGTCCTCCTCCACGCGCACCGGGTCTGTCTTGGGCACACCTTATTATATGAGCCCGGAGCAGGCACGAGGCCTGCGCAGCGTAGATACCCGATCGGATTTGTGGTCCCTGGCCGTGATCGGATTCCGCTGCATGGTGGGCCGCTTGCCCTTCGAAGGCGAAGCCGTGGGCGATTTGCTGGTCAAGATTTGCACGTCGCCGATCCCTGCGCCTTCGTCGATGAAGCCGGAGCTCTCCCCGCAGATCGATGCGTTTTTTGCCAAGGCCATGGCGCGCGAGCCCGACGAGCGGTTTCAGAACGCCGATGAGATGTCCGCTGCCCTCGGGGAAGCCACGGGCCTTGCGCCGCGTGCTCGTATGGGATCTCTGGTTGGCGATTATCCCTCCGGGCCCGGGCATGCCCTCCCGCCGCCGCCCGCGGACGCGTCCGGTCCAAACCCGATGGTGCCTGAGGCGCAAACCGTCAAAGCGTTTACCCAAAGCGCTTCGGTGCCAAAGCGGGGCGTGCCCCCAGTCTTGCTCGCGGCCGCGGCGGCTATGGGATTGCTCATGCTGGGCGGTGTTGCCTGGATCGCGGTGCGGGCCTCCGCGGCCAGCACGCCGGAAGTGGACGTGGCGACGGAGTCGCAGCCGGTGGTGGAGTCGCCCGCAGATTCGGCAAGTGCAGCGATTGCGATCGACGTACCACCTACGGCCACGGAAGTCGTTCCGCCGGTGCCGAGTGCCGTGCCTGCTCCCTCGCAGAGCGCTGACGAGAAGCCAGCGGCGAAGCCGATCCGCTCGAATCCCGTTTCGAAGCCCGTCTCGAAGCCCGTCTCGAAGCCGGGCGCGAAACCCGTGGCCAAGCCCGCCCCCGCACCCGCCCCCGCACCGGCGCCAAAACCTGCCCCAAAGCCAGGCACCAAGCCCATCGACATAGGCTATTGATCCCCCTACGTGCCGCGGTGTCGTCGCCACTCGAGGCTTGACCAGACCTAGTCACAGAACGTACGGCTGAAACATGACTTTTCGCTTCCGAGTCAGGATGGCCACGGCCCTGGTCGCCTTGCTTTTGATGGGTACCGCCGCCAGCGCGCAGACCGCGGCTGACAAGGCGACTGCGAGGCAACTCGCCATCGAGGGCGTGGAGGCGTTTCGCAAGGACGATTTTGCAGGTGCCCTAGACAAACTGCAGCGGGCGCAGAACCTGTACGACGCTCCGGTGCACTTGATCTACATCGCACGCTCCAGCGTCCGATTGGGCAAGCTCGTTGAAGCAGCGGAGGCGTACCGCAAACTGCTCCGCGCGCGGCTGCCCGCGGATGCGCCGGATGCATTTCGGGAGGCCCAAGAAGACGGCAAGAAGGAGTTGCCGGATCTCGAGCCGCGCATCCCCAAGCTGCGTATCGAGATCGAGCCCGCAGATGCCGAAGGGCTCGAGGTGCGTGTGGGCGATGCGAACGTGCCGGTCGCAGCGTTGGGCGTGGATCGACCCACGAACCCCGGCGATCTGGTGGTCAGCGCCAAAGCCGACGGTTTTGTCGACGCCCAACAGTCACTCAAACTCGCCGAAGGAGAATCCAAGGCCATCAAGCTCGTGTTGGAGAAGCGCGCGGACGGCGGGGCAGGCGCAGCAGGTGGCGCGGGCGGCAGCGAAGGCTCTGCAGGAGCGGGAGGCGGCGGAGACGCGCCCGGTGGTCTGGGATTCGTGCTGAGTCTGCGCTTGTCCGGCGTGACGCCGGGGGGCACTGCGTTCACGACTCCCGCGGGCAGCGCCCTCGGGGATCGAGAAGTCCCGATGACGGATTTGTACGGTCCAGGAGGCGGCGGTGAGATCCGCGGCGGTGTGCGCTTCCTGCGCTACTTCACTGGCCACCTGCTCTTTGGCGCCTACCAAATGAAGAGCGGCACGGAGTTCGACAAGGTAGCCACTCCTCTGGACTCGATGGACGCCGAGTCCCAAGCCCGGCTGACCCAATTTGGCATTGGCGTTGCCGGCGGCACCGCGCCGGGCAAGCTCGGCGCATTTGGTGAGATCGACTTCATGCTGGTGCACAACTTCACCACGACCCGCGCCCTCAAGGGCAGTCAGTCCACGGGCCTGGGGAATGTGGCCTACAATTGTGACGAGGATTGGCTTGCGACCGGGGGTGGGCTGCGCCTCGCCGGGGGCGTGAACATTCCTCTCAGCCCGTCCTTCCAGCTGACGCCAATGCTGGGGGTGACCTTTGGCGGATTCAGCGACTTCACGGTTTCGGGTTGCGATGAGCGCACGCCGAACGGGCCGCCTGCACCGGGCAGCGCCAACGCCGACGAATACCCGATCATTGACGGGCTGATCCGCAGCGGACAGGACCGGGAAGGCACCACGCACACCGTGGGTTTCCTCGGCATCGGGGTGGATTGGATGTTCGGCGGCGATATCCCCTCGAAATAACAGGGGAATACTCGGATACAAGACGCTGCAACAATTTACAGTTCCATGACATTCGGCCGGTTTTCGGGTGTTACCCATTACCGCAACGCATGGAAACTCCTCTCGTTGTTCTCTATTTCCTCACGCTCCTTCTGCTCTGTTGTTACGGGGTGCACCGCGCCCACCTGGTGATCCTCTGCGCCCGGCACCGCAAGGCGCTGGCTGCAGCGGCGAAGACCCTCGTGGTCGCCGAGGATCAACTGCCGAAGGTGACCGTACAGCTCCCGCTGTATAACGAGGCAACCGTCGTGGCGCGGCTACTCGAGGCCGCCGGAGCCATCGACTATCCCGCTGACCGCCTAGAGATCCAGGTTCTGGACGACTCCTCGGACGAGACGCGCAGCATCGCCGAAGCCAAAGTGCGGGAGCTCCAAGCGAAGGGCGTGGACATGCAGTACGTGCGCCGCCCGAATCGAGTTGGGTACAAGGCGGGCGCTCTGGAGTTCGGTTTGGAACGCGCGAAGGGGGAGTTGATCGCGATCTTCGACGCGGACTTCGTACCGCAGCCGGAGTTCTTGCGTCAGGTCGTTGGGCATTTCACCGACCCAGAGGTTGGCATGGTTCAGACCCGTTGGGGTCATATGAACCGCGAGCATAGTCTCCTCACGCGAATTGAATCGCTGATGCTCGACGGGCACCACCTCGTTGAGAACCGCGCGCGCTTCGGCGCGGGCTGCATGTTCAATTTCTCCGGAACCGGCGGCATCTGGCGGCGCGAAGCCATCGACGTCGCGGGCGGCTGGGAACACGACACCCTGACGGAAGACCTGGACCTGTCCTACCGTGCGCAGCTCAAGGGCTACCGCTTCATCTACCGGCCGGACGTGGTGACACCGGCGGAGCTGCCCGAAGACATGAGCGCTTTCCGGGCGCAGCAGTACCGCTGGGCGAAGGGCACCGTGCAAACGGCTCGCAAGCTGCTGGGCAGGGTGATGCGTTCTCCGTTGTCCTTTGGTCAGCGCCTAGAAGCGCTCTTCCACCTGACGCCGCATTTCGCGTACCCCCTCATGATGCTGCTGAGCGTTCTGCTGCTGCCGGCCCTCATCCTCATGCCGGCCACGGACGTAAAGACGATGCTGATCATCGACTTGCCCCTCTGCATCGGTGCCACCGGCTCCCTGGTCACTTTCTACTGCGTCGCGGAGCGCGCACAGGGGCGCTCGGCGTTGGCAGCACTCAAGCGCATCCCAGCCTTGATCGCCCTAGGCGCCGGGTTGGCGCCGCATCTGACGCGCGCAGTCATTGAAGGCATGCGGCATATGTCCGGCGAGTTCGTGCGCACACCCAAGAAGGGCGTCGTGGCGGGGCGCCGCCCCCCACCACACCCTGATGGGGGGGGGGTGAGAGGGGCG
>CALMUT010000344.1 GCA_937872925.1 uncultured Myxococcales bacterium
AAGCCGAGGGGATCCGTGTCGTCCAATTCGGTGATAGTGCGGTATTGGCGGTACCCAGGTTCGTACCAAGCGTGCCCCCGATAGATGTCCCCCAAAAGCCTCCGCGACGGGACACTCTCCGGGTCGAACTCCACGATCTCCGAGTACGTGCGAACCGCTTCCTCGGCGTGGCCGGCTCGCGCCAGCACATCCCCGAGCCCACGGGCAATGCCGGGCGTGAGTAGCCCCTGGTCGCGCAGTCGACGGCCGAGCGCCACGGCTTCGTCTTTGCGCTCTGCTTCTACTAAGAGTTTCACCAGGCGCATGCCTCCGTTTGGATCTTCCGGCGCTTTGGCGATGGCCTCACGAAGCTTTTCAATGCGCCTATCCACGGCCTCAATGGCTGACAACTCGCGATCCACCGCGGCCCAGTCCACGCTGCCGCCGAAGAGCGTGCGTTCTACTGCCGCCACGAGTCGCACATCGACGGCTCGACGCAGGATCAACTTCGCGACGTGGCGTTGCACATCCGGTCGCCCTGCAAAATGAGCCAACAGGATGCTCGCGGCGCCTTCATTGGTCACCTTGCGCTGTAGTAACTCCAGGAACGTGCGTTCCGCCCGCCAGTCGTTCAGCTCGCAGGCGGCGCGCGCGGCGCGGTAGCGCTCAATCAAGTCTCCGGCATCGCCCGCGGCTTTCACGCGCTTCTGCCACAAGAGCACACGCTGCGCGAGGGGCCGAGCAGACGCGTCACTGCAGGTGGTGAGTGCCACCTCCGCGCCGGACTTTTCCGCGAGCTGTTTCAGTTCGGAAGTGACCGAACGCTCTGTGTCGTCGTCCTTTTCTAGACCGGAAGGGATCTTCCTTTTCGGTGCGGGCCGATACGCACGCTTGCGTTCCACCAAGCCCCCGCCGCTCCCCTTGCCGCCGATGGCGCCTCGGCCCAAGCCGGGAGCCGGCATCGCCTTGGCGGCGGGCGCGGGCGCTTCATTTTCCGCCAGAGGATCTTCCGATGGCGCCGCGAGAGTGGGCGCCGCCGCGGCAGGAGTCTCTTCTTTGGCCATGGCGCCAACCTCGTCGTCAACGGCGCTCGGCTCCAGGTTCTTGTCGTAGCCCGGCTGCACTTCCACAGGCGGTGGACTTGCGGGTGCCCCCTGGGCCATGGGCTCAGACTTCGTGGCCACGCCCTGCTCCGCTGGCGCTTCGTCTCCTGCCATGCGTTCCAGCTTGCTGCAGCCAAAGGGCAGACTCGCCGCGGGGATCCCCGCGTGGCGCGAAGCCGCGCGGCGTTCTTCGTCGTCCGTGAGCGCGCCCAAGCGCACCCCGCGCAGATTGGTTCGTTTGCGCGGAATGCCCATGCGCATGTACGCAGACTCGCTTTCGAGCGCCAAGATGCTCGTGAACGGAGTCATCAGCCCGTATTCCACACCAAGGGCGACGATGCGCCCGCGTTCCGCATCGGGTCCGGAAGCGGAACCAAGCAAGCGTTTGACGTATTCCGCAGCCCAGAGCCGCGGCACGAAGTTGCTCAAGATGCTGCCATCCCGTTTGACCTCGTACTCCTGCTCGAACTTCTCCCCGCCCAGTCGCCCGCGCACTTTGACCATGCGAGGGATTTCGTGATGCGTGCGGGCCAGCACGACCACTTCCGCTCCGCGGCTGACTTTGCCCGCGGCCGACGAGAACGGCTCGTCCAACCCCGCACCCAAGTCGATCTCCAAGTCGGTGATGGTAGGGGTTTTGATGGCTGCTGCCAGCTCCAGGGCCCGGGCCGTCGTCTGTTCCGCGTCGTCCACGCGCAGGCTAATGCCCCCGCCCGCCCGCGCCAGTTCTCCCAATAGCGAGTAGTGCGCATCCGTTCCCACGCCCACACTGAAGAGCCGCGCCCGGGAGGTGCCGATCGCGCGGCGCAATCGCTCAACGAGCTGCTCACCGCTCATGGCGCCGCTGGTAGCGATGCCATCGCCAACGTAGACAACCGCGGGTTGCTCCGCGCCGTGCAAGCGTCCAAGGGCAACGTCAAAGAGTGCAGCAAGGTCCGTTGCACCGCCCACTGCATGATCTGCAAGGGACTCCAGCGCCTTTTCGATTTCCTTGTCGTCTGCTTTTGCCAAACCGTCCTTGGGATAGAGCACGGTCGGACGCACATCGAGGGCGACCAAGGCAAAGCGATCTTCGCCGGACAGCGCGCGCAGGATGGACTCCGCCGCAGCGGTCTTCAACTGGTGGGCAGCTTCGTCACCGGCCGCCGAAGTGTCGACGACGACCACGACGTCGCCCCGGGTCTGCTTCGCTGCCTTCCAGTCGACGTCTGGGACATAACGCGCCAGCACGTAGTCCGCGCTCTCACCGCCGGCAGAGAAACGCGCCACGGTCATGGGCGGCCGCTTGCTCGGAAGATCCGCCTCGAGCTGAAAGTCTGCGCGGGGCGTGTAGCCCGAGCGCCGCATCGTGACCCGGCGTCCGCCGTTTTCCACGCGCGCGTCCGCCAGGGTGGCGATCTTCATTTTGGCGCCGGCGTCGCCCAGGTCCACGGACAGCGAAAACTCGCCGATTCGCACCGGATTGCCCGCGCCCATCGGGTACAGGTAGGAGAGCTTCGAACCCACCGGCGGACGCAGCTCAATGTAACGCAAGACCACCCTGCGCGTGCCACCACCGGGCACCGGGTAGATGCGAGCGCGGTAGGTCCGGCTGTCGATCCACTCCAAGATCGCCGGCGAATGGCCCGAAGCCTTTGCGGCTCCATATTGCGCCGCAGCTTCTTTTCGCTCCGAAAACTCGCCCTCCACCAACACGCCGTTGGTCTCGAGGGCAAATCCCGTCACACTGGCTCCCTCGGGCACCGTGAACCAGTACCAACCCTCCACGCCACGCTCGCCGGGGTTGAAGAAGGTCTGATCGACCTCGGTCTCCGACAGCCCTTCACGCAGAACTGCGCGTACCGACTGTCGGCTGACTTCGAGCTTCTGCGCCGGCGCTCCCGGCGCGGCGCCCACGTCCACGCCGTAGATCGATCCTGCACCGGTGCCCGCAAGCAGCGCGCCGGACGCAAAGTCCGCCATGCCGCCCGTCCAGTCATCCCAAAACGAAAGCGGCGCGACTGTCGGCTTGTCGGCGCCCTTCACGTTGGCCTGTTCCCCGGCTTTGACCTCTGCCCGCCCGCCTTTGCCAGTGACCGTCGCGGTGCCGCGCGCGACGTAGACAAGCACGCTGTCCCCGTCACGCCGCACGTCAAAGCCCGCCTCTGCGGCGGTGACTACGACTTCCCCGATGGTATGTGCCGTCGGCTTGCGTTCCGTGGGCGGCGCGTCCACGAAGTACTCGCCCTTTTCCAGGCTAACGGCGTCCGCCGCCAGCGAAAGTGCGCTCTGCTCGCGAATGAACAGGCGCGAGCCATCCGGCAGTCGCACCAGGGCGCGCGCACCAGCGCCGGTCGTCATGCGGGCGCTGTCCATTAGCGGCGTCCCGCTCACGGCCCGTGCGGGTCCTTCTCCAGTGTCCACGCTGACTTCGCCTGCTGCCAGCTCCAGACGCGCCTGAATGGCCAGCGCCTTGACCGGGGGCGGCTTGCGCGTCGCCACGTAGGCAATGACCGCGATGATCACTCCAAGCGCCCCGAGCGCGAGCGCGCCCCGAGTCAGGAGCTTCTTCAGGTCCGGGATTTTTTTCGCTGCGCTGACTGCCTTCACTTCGTCCACGGCTGCTCCGCTTTCTGGTTGCGCTCCGGGCGAAGGAGGGCGTCGCGCACCGGCTGCGTTGGGCCGGCGGCTCACCATTGTCCCTCAAACAAGAGCGGGTTCTACGGTCTCACGCGCCACGCGCATCCGCAAGCGGCAGTCCAGCCGCCCGCGGTAAGCTTCATTCCGATTCGTCCGCCGCACTAGAATGCAAATTCATCCGCAGTGGATGCGTTCTTGCGGACCTGCGCGGCGGGTCGTGGTGCCGCGGCGCCCGCCGGTGCGTCTGCCGGCGGAGCTGCAAACCCTTCCGAAGCCTCACCGAGGGCACCGGATTGGTCGTCGAAGTCCGCTTTGAGTTTCTCCCGCGCTTGCGCTGGCGCCTGTGCCAACGCGGCCTGTCGCTGACGATTGACTTGATCCAAGGATCGCTTCAGGGCGCCGCGTGCCTCGCTGGTGCGGCCCGACGCGAACAAGCGGTTTGCTTCTTTCAGCGTAGCCGCCGTCTCGCTCCGTACCAGGCGGGTTTGCACAACGGGATCGAGCTCGGCCACCTGACTCTCGTCCTCCGTCAACTGCAGCGCGAGACTGCCCGCGCAATTGCCCCGGCCGCCCAGGGCGAAGTCGTCGTAAGTCATCTTCACATCCGCCACCGGTCGCGCGCCCTGCGCGCCTTTGGCGATCGCCAGCTTGATCAACAGAGTCTTCTGCTCGCCAGCGGAGAAGGTTCCAAAGGGCACGAAGAGGCGATCGCCGTCTTGACGGAAAGTGCGGTCGAAGACGCGTTCCACCTTCACCCCTGGCGCCAACGCCAGTTCGACCTCGGTGTCTTTCGCCACGGTCTTGACCAAGCTATTGAGCTCGGCGTCGAATACCTCGGGTAGCTTCGCAGCGTTCTCTACGAAATGGTGCCGACCGTTGGACTCCAGCGCAAGCGCACTCATCACGCGCTCGTTGTACTCCACGTCCACGCCGATGGCGCTGATGCTGGCTCCCATACTGCGCACCCGAGCGCCAATGCTGCGGAACCCTTCCACGTTGCGCACTCCCGCGGTGGCCTCGCCGTCGCTGAGCAAGAGCACGCGGTCGACCATGCCGCTGCGCCGACGTAGTTGCTCCATGCCCGCGTCGATACCGCAAGAAATGCAGGTGTCTCCCCCCGCGCTGATGGCGGAAAGCGCCCGCAAAGCCCGATCCCGGGAGAAAGAATCGATGGTCGTGGACGGTACGATCGCGTCCGTTGTGGTGTTGTAGGTCACGACGCTGACCGCATCGCCGTCGCGCAGACGCCCCACCATGCCCCGCGCCGCGTCGAGGGCGTTCGACAGGCGACGTCCCTTCATCGATCCGGAGCGATCAATCACGATGGACAAATTGAGGGGCGACGCAGCCGAGGTGGCCGCGTCCTTGTCCGCCGTCGCCGTCAGCAGCATGAAGGTTTCCCCGGGCCGCTCCGCCTGCAACGTGGGGTGGCCGAGGCGCCCCTCGAGCATGATGGTGCGACCGGCCGTGAAGGTGGCGCCGACCGCCGCCGGGGGATCCTGGGTTTCTGCGATCCCCACGGGGTCCGGGCTCAGCTCCGTGAGGGGCCGCTCCTTGGTCAAGGACCAGACGGTGACGCTCGAGAGCAGCATTCCGCACAATGAGAGTAGTCCGACGCTCTTGACCTTCATGCACTCGACCCTTTCGCAGTGGAAAACGAAGCCGCGACCCAGCCCCTTACACCCGGCTGCGGGCTTTTCTACGCACCAGCTCCGAGGCGGATCTGTCCGGGAGCAATTCCCGGCCCTCACAGGCCATTTCCGGCGCAAGCGGCGCGCCGTCTCCCCCAGTGGCTCCGGGCCACAGGGATGTGACCGCAGGCTGGGGGCAGGGTCGCCTTTTTGACGATTCTGCACGCAATCCTCATCTATGTGGCGGCTGCGTGATGGCTTGCCCCGCCGGGGCATGAAGCTGCGGCCCCGCGCGTCTCACGGTGATGATGCGGACCTTCTGGACTTGGGCTGCGGTGTTGGTCGCCGGCTTTGCCACCTTGGCCCTGGGACCGGCGTGGTGGAGCGGGCGTCAGGCCCAAGACTTTCTAACGCCACAAAGCCCCAGGGTCCGCGGACTCGCGCGTTCCGTCGCGGCAACCAACGGAGCGGACGCGCTGGACGCACACTTTGCAACCGGCAGCGCTCGCTTCGACGGAGAGTGGGTCTTTGGCACCTACATGATGAGCGCCATGGGCCTCGGCCAGCTCGCCCACGCCGATCCCGAGATGCGCGATTGGGCGGCGGCACAGATGCTGCCCGCCCTCGATCGCCTGACGACATCGGGTGCGGCCTTTGACACGGCAGCTTGGGGCGAAGCGGCCCTCGATAGCCTCGACGCCAACCGTGGCCACGCTGCCTACCTCGGGTACATGAACTTGGCACTCTCTCTACACGTGAGCTTGGACGCGGACAGTCCGTACTCCGAATTGAATCGCCGGATCAGCGCCGCTCTCGAACGCAGGCTGCTCACAAGCGACCGCTTCGTGCTCGAGACCTATCCCGGCGAGATCTACCCCGTAGACAACATGGCAGTGGTTGCATCCATCGCCCTGGCAGATCACGCGCGCAAGCAGCCACGGCGCGCGGTCGTGCGGCGCTGGCTGGCGCACGCCGCGCGCCACTTCCAAAAAGCCGACAGCCGCCTGCTGTTTCAGAGCATGGCGGCCGACGGCATCACCCCCGGGGACGGCGAGCGCGGCTCCGGCACGGCGCTGGCGGCATACTTCGCCTCGTTCATGAGCCCCGAGCTCAGCGCCGAGTTATTCCGCGCCCTGCAAACCCAGCTCTATGATCAAGTCCTGGGCTACGGCGTGATCCGCGAGTACCCCTGGGGACAGTTCGGACGCGGCGACATCGACTCGGGTCCGCTGGTGCTCGGGTACAGCATCTCTGCGACTGGCTTTGCCATGGGCGCGGCCCGCGCGAACGGCGCACCGAAGAGCTTAGACCGACTCCTGCGTACCTTCGTGCTGTTCGGGGCGCCCCTCGATCGCTCGGGGCAGAGCAGCTTCGTCTCCGGCGGCCCCCTCGGCAACGCCATCGTGCTTGCCATGCTCACGGCGCTCCCCGCATCCCATTGGAGTCAGCCATGAAGCCGCGGGTCCTGCTCCTGGGCATGAGCCTGGGCTGGCTGTGTCACTTGGCTATGCACTGGGTCTTCCAACACGCCATGTACGAAAAGAGCGTCGTTTCACATCTGCTCGCCCCCAGCGCCGCAACGCCGCCCTGGGCGCTCGCCCTCGCCCTGGGCTTTCTGTATCTGCGCCTCGCGGCCCAGGTCGTGTTTCCGGTGCTGATCGCGGCATGCCTGGCACACAGCGCGATCCACGCTGCCATCCCCCGGGCACAGCGGCCGGCCGGCTGATCGCGTGTGGCTAGCTCAGCGCCGCCGAGGTTCAACGCGGACTTGGCGTGCCATCTGCCGCTGCACGCGGCGATGCAACGAGCGGGGGCGCCGGGCGATCTCGCGGCGGATGTCTGCCATGGGGCGGTTGGGGATGCCGATATGGCAGACGGGTGCGCCCGGTCGCACCACGGGCAACAGAGTCATGCCCAAAATGATGCCGGCGACGGGCGCCACCACCGTGGGACTGTCGTCCCGGAAGAACGCATCGCAGACCGCGATGCGCTCGCCTTCATTGACCAGGTCTCCGGGGCGCGCGTGGAAGCGCAAAAGTCCGCCCGTGTGCGCCCGCACCCAGACGCTCTTCGTGATGGTGGTCTGGTACGCAGGCTCCTCGCGGCTGCCGTCGATCATGCCAAGCTCGATCAGCACATTGCGCACGCCGCGCACGCCGATCGCCACCGCGCCGGCCTCGATTTTTAGGGACTCGCCAGCTTCCAGCAAGATGGTCTTGCAACCACCCCCGCAAGCGACTTGCCGCAGGCTCCGATCGTCGCCTTTGCGGTCGACGATCGCTTCGCAACCGAACCAACGCGCCAGCTCTTCGAGCCCGGGCAAGGACAGGTCCGCGCGAACATGCGGGAAATTCGTTCGCCCCGCCGCAGCGGTGTGCAGGTCCAGCCCATAGTCGGATTTCAGCACGACCTCGCGATGGATCGCGTGCGCCAGGCGGAAAGCCAAGCTGCCCTTCGGATCCCCAGGGAAGCTGCGGTTCAAATCCCGGCGATCCGGCAGATAGCGGGTGTGGCGCTCGAATCCGAAGACGTTGACGACCGGCACCAAGATCAACGTGCCACGCAGCAGCTCGAGGTTGGAGAACATCAGCTCCCGGATCACACCGGTCCCGTTGAGTTCGTCGCCATGGACCGCGCCCGAGACAAAGACCGTGGGCCCTTTGCGGCGCCCGCGCATCACGCGCAGAGGCACGCTCACGGGCACGCCCATGCTGGTCTCGCTGACCTTCAGCGCGATGTCGCGAGTTTCACCCTTCTTGACCCGCTCGCCGGCGATAATAAAGGGGGGGACCTTCGGACTCAGGACGCGCCCCCGTTGCTCTCCGCGGTCTTTTTCTTCTTCTTGCGTGGACGACGATCTTCCGCCGGGATCAGCCCCTTGAGGGTGAGGTGCTTGCCGAAACAAAGCACGACGTCGCTCAGCAGGATCTCTCTATCACCGCGGGGATTGGGGATCGTGACGCTGCCGCGCGTGATGCTCAGCACCTGCACGTCGCGCTCCCGCAACCCGGATTCCTTCAGGGTGCGGCCGCACAGCTCGCTGTCGGAAGTGACAGCAAACTCCGCAACTCCGTAGCCGGACTTCAAGGTCAGGCGCTGCCGCAGGTCGAGCTCCGGGAACAAAACCTGCTCCTCTAGGTGCTCCATAATGGCGCCCGCAACGTCGATCTTCGTGGCCGCTTCGATGCCCTCGAGCCCCGGGGATGAATTGACTTCCAAAATGCTTGGGCCGTCTTTGGTTTCGAGCATATCCACACCGGCTACCCGCAGGCCCATGATCTGGGCAGCGTGGATCGCGGTCCGCTCGTAGATCGGGTCGATGTTGACCGCTTCGGCACGACCGCCGCGGTGCACGTTGCTGCGGAACTCCTCGCCGACCGCAACCCGACGCATCGCCGCAACCACGCGATCGCCCACCACGAAGGCACGCATGTCGCGGCCTCGGCTCTCAGACACGAACTTCTGGATCAGCACGTTCTGTTTGGCGCTCTGCAGCGTCTCGATGATGGCCTCGGCAACCTTCACGGTGTCTGCCAAGATCACACCAATGCCCTGAGTGCCCTCTAGCAACTTGATGATGACCGGGGCGCCGCCGACCCGCTCGATTGCTCCGAGCACGCTGGCGCGATCACGAACAAATGCGGTGGGAGGAATGCCGATGTTGTGGCGGCTCAAGATCTGCGTGCTGCGCAGCTTGTCCCGGGAGACGCTGATGGCCGTGGATGAGTTGAGGGTGAACACCCCCATCTGCTCGAACTGCCGCACAACCGCCGTGCCGAACATGGTGATGGATGCGCCGATGCGCGGGATCACGGCGTCATAGTGGCTGAGCTCTTTGTTGCGCCAAAACAGATCCGGCTTGCCTTGCTCTAACCCCATGGCAAAGCGCAGCGTATTGAGCACTTTGACCTTGTGGCCACGCGCGAGTGCTGCCTCTCGCAATCGGCGCGTGCTGTAGGCACGCGGGCTTCGCGACAAAATGGCCATCTTCATTGTCATGTTGATTGCACTCGTTTCTTCTTCTTCTTCAACTTCTTCTTCGCGGTCTTTTTCTTGGGGCGACCGAGGCTGTAGCGCCGGCTGGTATCAATCACGAAGGCGTGTGATAGGGCCGACCGACCTATCAGCATCCGGAAGATCATCTTGGCGCGGCAAACCAGGGATAGTTCTATCTCGCGCTCGACGCCACCGATACGCACCTTGGCGACCACGAAGATCCGAGTTTCCGAAACTCCACTGGACGGGCGCACGCGTCCCCGCCGCGAAACCGGCGCTTCCACGGTGACGCGGCGGTCCAGTTTGCGACGGTGCAGCCGCACATCGAAGCGGACGCGGTTGTCACCGACCTCTTGGATGTTCTCTACGTGCAGGGCGCTACTGCGCGCGCCCGTGTCCATTTTGGCCCGGAGCCGCATCACATTCCACTCGGGAATGTCGACGTACTCTGCCCAACCGATGACCAGCGGTTCGTTCACAGCGTGGGTACTCTACACGAAAGCCCATGCCGGGATCTTCCTCGGAAAAGAGGCAGAGCTTCAACGGGCCGGTCCGGCGCGCGGCTCCTGCGGCTCCTGCGGCCCGGGCGCCGCGCCGACGGCGTCGGGGGCGAGCGGCCGATGCACTCCAATGCTCTCCAGAAACGGCCAGGGCAGAAGCGTGCCGATCAGGACGACCACGGCATCGACGTGCAACTCGGACTCGATGCCGGCGCGCCGCAGAGTGACGCGGCCTGGGTCGATACGAGTCACTTCCGTTTCGAAGCTTAGATCCACCCTGCCCTGCTTCTGCGCCGCTCGGAGGGCAGCGACGTTGCGCGGTTTGCCCCGTCGGAACTCCGTGCCGCGGTACGCCACAGTCACATGGGTGCCCGGTTGGTGGCTCAGCGCCACGGCGGTCTCCAACGCCGAATCCCCAAGCCCGACCACGAGCACCCGCGCGCCCGAGAAGCTCTTGGCGTCCGAGATGCCGTAAAACACTTGATTCAGCGCGTCGTCCGCAATGGGCGCTGCCAGCCGCCGCGGTGTACCGCGTCGCCCGATCGCCAAGACCACCCGTCCACACCGCAGCGCGCTTTCGACGCCCTCGGGATCCGTCGCACGCCCGACGAAGGTGCCCGCCGCTTCGGGCGTGACGGCAACGACGCGTCGGTGCTCGCGGATCTCCAAAGCCTCCTTGCGCACGATGCGCAGCCACTTCGACAGCAATTCCTCCTTGGTCGCCTCCTCCAACCAGAGCTCACCGATGAGGGGTACATCCAAGGGTTGGTCGAAAACCAACTTGCCGCGAGGAAAGCTTTGGATGCTCGATGCGACGCTTCCCTGTTCCAGTACCAGCGCAGACAGGCCCAGGTTCTTCGCCTCGAGTGCCGCGGACAAACCCGCTGGACCCGCCCCGACGATCAGCACGTCGCAGTCCGTAGCTGCGCGCTTGCGTTTGCCCTTTGCCAGTTGCCGCGCCGCGCCACGCACCGCGTGCGCCCCTTGATTGATGGCGTTCTTGATCAGCGGCATCCCAGTCAGATCCCCCGCCAAGAACAGCCCGGGCACCTCTACGCTCTGCAGCGCATCATCGACTCGCGGTCGGTCTAGGATGGGCTCCCCGTCTCGCACAACGATCGAACCATTGGGGCACTTCTGTTCACAAAGCGTCAGTCCACAGCAATCATCGGGGCGTGCGACTTGCGCAATGAAAGAACGCATTTCAATGACGTTGTAGGGACAGGCGTCGACGCAGGCATTGCAACCCAAGCAGGTCGTCGCGTTGATTTGTGGCAGGCGTACCACTTGGGCCGGCCGCATCCCCTCTGGCGCGACGGCGCTGCGGCGTCGCGTGCGAAACCGCAGCTGCGCTTGCCGCGACGTCCACACCAAGGCGCCGCAGAAAAGGCCAAACAGCAACCACGACCCGCGCGCCGTCGGTGGTGCCGGGGGGGTTTGCTTCAACACCAGACGTGCCGCCTCCCAGGCGCCATCCCGGGGCACGCTCTCGGCACCCGCGCTGGCGGCGGTTTGGTGTTCGTCGAAGCAGAGCGTCGCTCCGGACGTCGCGCCGCCTGGCGAGAGGCATACGAAGATCGCATCGCGTGGATCGGCCAGGGCGTGGCACTCGCTGCAGACTTTTGCGTCTATCGTCGCGACATGCACGGGCTTGTCGGCCGAAAACCCCGTCGCCACCTCCGAGCGCACGCTCCAACCGTTGCCGTAGCGCTCCGCGACGCCGCCGCTCAACAGCGCCACTCCTTGGTCGGAGCGATGACTGTCGTGACAGGTCACGCAGTTCATTTTTCCGGCGTTGCGCATCCGCTTGTGCCCTGCGCGGGTCGTGGGGTGAGCTCCGTGACATTGGGTGCATGCACCGGTGGGCTCGGCCTGCCCATGGCAGTCACTGCAGCCCAGCCCAGCCCGCGCATGGGGCCGGGAGAGCGCGCCGGGCGACCGAAGCGCGGCCGCGCCCTCGGTGGCGAAGATGCCGACCAGGCTCGCGACCGCCGCAACGGCAGCACCGACAAACAGCCCGCTCAGCCGCCGAACGTCACTGGGTTCATCGGCCGCGGGCGGACTGGCCTTCTGGGTCGGTTTCCCGTTGCTCAATAGCGACCCCAAACGCTCAACAGATGTACGGCCAAGAAGACGCACAAGAGACCAAGGGTCAGCACGTGGGCTGGCAACACGGCTCGCAGCACGAAGGTCAGGATCCGCCGGGCCGGAAGCGCACGGATCTCGACGACCGTGCGGGTCAGTTCCGCAATTTCCGTTGCATGGGCTGACGCCTTTTCACCCAGCATGTCGAAGAGCTGCTGGTTCAAGCGATCCTCTTCTTGACGCAGGGTGCGTCCAGACGCCGCCAATAGTAGCCCGCCCCAAGGGGCACGGGCGTAGGGCAGGAGCACGCGGCGGACCAGCAGCTTGATAGCCTCGCTCTTGCCGCTAGTTGCCCGAAACAGACGATCCATTAGCCGCAACCGCTCACGGGAGAAGTCTTCGGGTAGCAGGCCCTTTCGTTCCAAGCGGGTCAAAATCGGAGGCAGCAACTTGTAGGCAGCGTACCCCAGCACGCCCAGCAGGCTGCTGCACCAGAACACGGCGCCAACGTAGGTATGCGCTGACTTTGGTAGCGAGACCCCGGCGTGCAACGCCACCGCGCCGAGCGCTGCGAACCCGAGCCAGACATGCAACCGGAATGACGCGCGGGTCGTCATTGGCATCGGCAACGGGTCCGACGCTTCGGCGCGGGCGCCGCGCGTACGTTTCGGCATATTTCGGTAGCGACGCTTCTGAACGCCGTAGACAAACAGCGCCAGGACCAGCCCAAGCGAAAGCCAGCCAAAGGCTAGCCCCATTCCGCTACTTGCCGACAGTTGACCCCCGGCGTGCAGCCCAGCGCCCATTCCGGTGACGCTCAGCCCAAAGAAGATCGGGAGCGGACGCAGCAGTCCAAAGGCTGCGCTCCGTTTCGTGGCCTTGTCTGCGGGCGCGGGCTCCCGACCGGGGAACAGCGCGAGCACTTCTGCAAAGTCGCGGGATGGATCCACCCGCAAGATGCTTCCCGTCGGACACGCCGCCACACACGCCGGGCCGGCACGCTCCCGACACAGATCGCACTTCGTGGCCACCAGCGCGCTCGTGCCCACGCCGCCCTCCGCATTGCTCGCAGTCGGTGGAGCTGCGCCCTCGGCGCGTGGGGACATACGGATATTGTCCCAGGGGCACGCCTTGGCGCAGGCGCCGCAACCCGTGCACAGCGCCTCGCGGATGAATACCTCGCCACGGGGATCGCGCCCGATGGCGCCCGTGGGGCAGTCGATCATGCACGCGGGATTGTCACAATGCTGGCAGCTGTTGGGCACGAGCAAGCTACTGGGCGCTTCGGCCACTTGCAGCGCAGTAACAATCTTGTCGCCGCGGCGCACGAGCCGCGTCGCCCCGTGCACGTCCGCGCAAGCGCTCGAGCACTGACCGCAGCGCACGCAGCTATCCTGATCGATCACGAGCAGCGACCGCGCCACGTGCATGCGGTACAGATCGCCCAGCACGTGACTCGTCGCGTTCTTATTGCGCCCAGCGACCAAGTCGCGCTGCACGTCGTCACGCCCTTGTGCCACGCGACGCAGCCGGCCGAGCAGCGCCGGGCTGCGATCCACCGCGCTGCGCAGTGCGCCGCGGGGCAGCGCAAGCAGATGCACATTCCCCAGGGCCACCGCGGAACCATCATGGGGCTCGCCGCTCAACACCGCATCGTCACCAAGCACGTCGCCGCGACTCAAATACGCCGTGACGCGGGTGCGGCCTGCGTCTTCCACCTGCAGCTGGATCAGACCTGCAACGAGCACATAGGCCAAGTCCGCCGGCTCACCGGTTTGGTAGACGAAATTGCCCCGCTCGACTTGCTTCCACTGCGCCGCATCGATCAACATGGCAAACTCGGCGTCTGGCAGGTCCGAGCCCAAGGCGGACGCGAAAAGCGCGTCACGCGAGAGAGCGCGGCGCAATGAGCGCTGCTCGCGAGCGATCACATCTTCCGCGACACCTCCGCGCACCCTTGCCCGAGAGACCAACGCAAAAGGCACCTCGACGGCGCAGGCGTCTGTCTTGGCTTGGGCCCGGGACAGCCGCGTGGCTCCCGTCACCGTGGCTTCTTCGCCAAACAAGTCGCCGCGCAGAGCGCTGCGCAATGTGCTTACGCTGTCTTCGCCTCGGCGCACGGCGCGGAGCTGCACTTCGCCAGAAACGACCACAAAGAGAGCGTCGGCAGATTGTCCTTCTTCGTAGAAGGCTCCGCCGGCCTTGCAGTCAACGACGCGACTCGAAAGCGACAGATCCTGGCGCGCGCGTGCATCCAAATCGCGAAAGAACGGCGTCGCAAACGCCTGAGCCAGCGCCGCTTCGTTCAAGGCAACTCCACACGAGCACGAGCGAGTTCGATGATCTCGAGTCGGTCCAGCGCGTCTGCGCTCATCAGCGGGCGCCCGGGGCGCTTCTTGGCTTCGTATTCGACAAAGGCACGCAACAAGAAGGGCGGAAAGGCTCGGAATAGCAGGCGGGCCTCGACGCTTTTGGCAGCGCCCGCAAGCGCCAGATCGTAGGTGAATGTCACGGGCTGTCCGGGAGCCAAGGAGCGTCGGTCGATGATGGCGTCCGGCGCCTTGAGCACGCCGCGGGATGCGTCGAGCGCGCCCACGGGGAAGTACGTCTCAAACAGCGCATCCTCCCCACTGAGGTTGCTGGTGCACTCGCCCGTGTCAATGTCGTAGCTACCGTCTGCGAAGCGATCGGCACGCGTGCGATCTTGGCCCGGCAGCGCCGAACACGTACCGTCGGATTCGACGCGACCGATGCACACCACACAACGCAGGAATCCGTTTTGAAAATTGATCAATCCCAAGCCGCGGAAACGCGTGCCGCCTCGGGTAGGGTTGGGTTGCCAGCGCGGCACATCGGGTCCGTCCGTCACGTCCGCGCCGAACAGTCCCTGCGGCCGCCCTTGGCCATCCAGGAAGCGGTCATCGGTATTCACCCGGAGAAACACCTTGTCCTTTAGGTCCTGGTCGGGTCGGTCGACGCGCCCGACTTCGTACAGCACGCGTCCGCTGGCGTCGCTCACCGTCAGATGCACCCAGAGCTCCCGCTCCTGACTGAATCCGGCGGGGACTCGATGCCCGGCACCAACGTTTTCCACAGTGACGGGCAGTGAAAGGCTCCGGCCGCTGGCCCGCGGCGGGCCCAAGCTGAGCTGCACTGAAGACGCGAGCAGCATCTTCGCGCGGCGGGTCACGGACTGCGGCATGGCAAACACGTCCGTCCAGTCGCCGCCCGCGAGCCCCTCGTCAAAGCTCGGGTCTAGGGGGATCTCAACGCCGCTGAAGTAGTGCAAACTCAGCGGTCGGGGCTTTTGAGATCCCGTCGCGGCGAGCCCAGTCGGATAGCTTCCCGGCGGGCGCGCGACAAAGCGTGTGCCCGGCGGGCAGGCGGTGGCGGTCGCACTGCCTGGGGTAGGCGCCGGCCCACTTTCGTTTGCTGCCTCTTGCACACAGACCCCCGGGTACTGGGTCATATGACAATCCTGACAGCTCGCGGCCTTGCGCCCCGCACGCTGTTCGAGCTCCGCCCATGCCGCCCACTCACTGTAGGCGTTGCGCAAGCGCTTGAAGTGCTCTCCGCGCTCACGAACGCCGACGACGTCCGTGCCGAACAAGCGCACGTCGTGACACGCGCCGCAGAAGTCGCTCGATTGCAGGTATGCGCGGGTCTCAGCATCGGGTCGGGCGTGCGCTCCCCCGGGCGCGCGGTCCCCGCGAAAGAACAGGTCCGGGTCGATGGCGTAGCCGCTGTTGCCAATGCCCACGCGGCCGCGGCTGTCCTCGGGACGCGCGTTGAAGCGTCGTCCAGTCGCCGCCGACACCCAGAACGTATTGCCAAGATCCGTCGCCGCGGTGCGCCCAGCGCCCGGCGCGTGGACTTGATGACAGAAGCTGCAGGAGATCCCTTCCAACGCGCGGTCCGTAAGCGCCTCGCGCAGGGTGGGATTGGCCCCCTGGCCCCGGGCGTTCCACGCCGGAACCGTGCTGCCCAAGTTGTCCGCGGGGGAGTGACAATTCACGCACCAATGCTCGCCGCCGGATCCCGTCAAGGACTGACCGCTCTGACGGTCGCGACATGCGGTGCTCGGGTCGGCCTTGCGCAATACGCCAGCGCCGTTGGGGCAGTCGAAGTCGCGCCCCACTTGTTCCTCGATCAACATCTCGAGGGATTGAAAGAGCGGACTCTTCACCGAGTGCGCCATCACCGATCGCCGCCACTCTCCAGCCTGCCGGGGGTGGCAACTCGCGCAGTCGCCGGAGAGCATCTTCGCGGCGACCAGCGGCTCGCGCTGTTTGAGAGGCGGGCGCTCGGCGGTCGTGCCGCGAGGGAGTCCCCACCAGAAAAGCGCGCCAGCGCCCAGTCCGAGCACGAGCGCGAGGGCGGTCATCCGGCGGGGGCCCGCCCCCCCCCCCAACGAGGCTGGTGGCGCAGGCGCAACGGGGGGTCTCGCCCCCGGGGGATCGGGATCCGAAGAAGAGGCGCGGGGCGCCTCTGCGCGCTTCTCAGCGACCGCCGGTGAAGCTTGCATTCGAGTCGGCTTCCCGGCAGCGCTCGCACCACTTTCGGTCACGCGGGTCAGCAGATCGAGCATCTCAAGCGCGCTCGCTGGACGCTCCTGTGCGTCTGGATCCAGGCTGCGCAAACACAAAGACTGCAGTCCCGGAGGCAGGCTCTGGGCCAATTCAGGTGCGAAGGGAGCAGGCGGCCGACCGGCGCGCGCTTCGAGGGAAAGTCGCAATCCGCGGCCGCCGAAGGCATGCTCCCCGGAGAGCAAGCGATACAAGATCAGCCCCGTGACGTAGCGATTGGCAGCGTTGTTCCACGGACTCCCATCACTTTGCTCCGGGGGCGTCCATCGCGGCGAGGTCCGGCTAGACCGCCCGATCTTCGCTTGGTCCTGCGCGCCAACCAGAGCCAACACCAGGGCGTCTGCTGCGAGGTGCACGGCGTGGCCATCGACGGCGACGTCCCCCAAAGACAGCGCCCCGGGGAACAGCGCCTCACGTTCCGCAAAAGCGAGGGCGCGGAGCAAGTTCGTCGTGATGCCTAGGGCAGCTTCGAGGGGCAGCGCGCCGCCAGGCTCCAGGAGCGCGGTCAGGGTTGGCACGCCGGAAGCACGCTCCAGCCAGAGCTGCGACCCGTGCTGTCCACCCCGACGGAATCGCCCAATGCCCTCGGCGCCCAGCTCCAACAACCGCCGCCACGCGGGGCGATCGCTTTCGTCTAACAGCCAGAGTTCACGGTTGCCGTCCAGGCGATACCGCCGGGCACGCCCAAGCTCCGGTAGCGCAGGACCCGCGCTGATCCCCGGAATGACGGGCGCATCCGTCACCGCAGACCGCCGCCCGCCGCCGCGGACGCGGACGGCGTTTCCGGGCGGGAGCCGTCGCTAGTTCCGGCACGCACAAAATACGTGACCACTGCGGCGAAGAGCGACAGTGCCACGATCACCATGACGCCGACCTTCGGGCTGAGTTCTTTTTGAGCAGTGGCTCTCTCAAC
Organism: uncultured Myxococcales bacterium; assembly: GCA_937872925.1. Taxonomy (GTDB): domain Bacteria; phylum Myxococcota_A; class Polyangia; order Polyangiales; family Polyangiaceae; genus JACKEA01. Next base: position 17,413 of record CALMUT010000344.1, read on the forward strand.
CAGCGCGAGGGTGTCAGCGCGCATAACGGGCTTCTTGCCTGCGGGCGCGGCAGCTTCGGGTTTTTCCGCGGCGCGGGGTGCTTCAGCTTCGGGGAGCGGTTCGGTGACTGGCGCGCGTTTCGAAATGGGCGCGGTCGTGCCGCTGGCCCGGGATCGCGGCGCCCGCGTCAAGGACGGGGCAAAGGGATCGAGGTCGTGCAGCACATCGCGGGCAGACCCGGGGCGGTCGTCCGGAGACTTCTCAAGCAACTCGAGAACCAAGCGCTCCACGCCCCGCGGCAGGCCGGCGCGCACGGCCTCGGGAAGATCCGGCGGCTTCTGCGTGCACTGCGCGTTCAGGAGTTCCCGGGGAGACGCACTTTCAAAGGGCGGGCTGCCCGCCAACATCTCGTACAGCACGAGTCCGAGGCAATACAAATCACTGCGCGCATCTACGCCCGTTGCGTCAATCTGCTCCGGGCTCATGTACTGCAGCGTGCCCACGCTATGGGTCGTCGTGCCGCTGAGAGCTTGCAGCACCTTGGCGATGCCAAAATCCATGACTTTCACCGTGCCGTCATCGAGCACCATGACGTTCTCGGGTTTCAAGTCCCGGTGCACGATGGGCGGCTGTTGCCGATGTGCTGCGGCCAAGGCGGACGCAATTTGCACCGTGATTCCGACGGCATCTTCCCAACTCAGAGCGGCGCTGTCCGTGAGTACCGCGCGCAGCGTGCGGCCCTCCAAGAACTCCAGCGCCATCACCAGTTGGTCGTCGCTCTCCGTGCAGGCGAGGCAACGCACGATGTTGGGATGATCGAGGTGGGCCAGGATCGTCATCTCGTTCAAGAACAGCCGGCGCCCTTCTTCCGACTTGGAAAACTCCGGGCGCAGCACCTTCAGTGCCACCCGGCGCTTGCTCAGGCGCTCTTCGGCTTCGTAGACCTTGCCCATGCCGCCCTCGCCGACCAAGCCACGGACTAGGTACTCACCGATGCGCTCCATTGCCTCACCTTCTACGTGTGATGGCCCGAGAGGTGCTCCGGCCACAGGCGAGGGTACCCGAAACCGAGGCGCCCCTTCAATTTCTCCAATAAGTTCCGCCATTTGACTGTGTTGTCACCCGCAGACTTCACCCGGCATTGGACAAAACCCAGTGGCCTCCAGCTGTGAAAACGTGACGGGAGGGCCCCAGCTAACAGCGGCGCAGCATTTTCGCCCGGCTCTGAGGCGCCGAGATCCCTGAGCCCTGGGCCACAACCTGGCCGCCGTCAATCCGAGCCGGCATGCCTCTGATACCCTGGGGCCATGGGGCTCTTCGACGCATTGGACGCGGGCGAACTGACGACGCTGCGAGTGCTGAATGCCGGGGATGGCAATTTCTCTCTCAGCGCGAGTCGTACCTTCGAACCGGACTGGAACTTTGGCGACTACGGAAGGCGCTATGCGGTCGATCAGATCCCGTGCCCCAGCGCGCGCTGTCTGAGTGATCCAGAAACGCGAACGTTCTTAGAACAGAGTTACGCAAGCGCGGCGCTCGAAGCGTTGCTTGCCGGCATGCGTCGACAACGCCACGAGATGGTCTGGCTCTGCAGTCATGCGAAGCTGAAAATCCGTGTCGCGCATTTCATCCACTCCAGCACCCTTGGTCTACGTCAGCCGCAGCACGCGCTGCGCGCCGGGGGGATCCGCCGCTACGCGCCCGATACAAACGAGGAGAGCGCCCTGGCAACTGGACTCAACCTGTCACGAGCCATGAGCTACAAATGCGCTCAGGCGGAACTGCCCTACGGCGGCAGCAAAACCGCGCTCTTTAGTGCTGCCATCGAGAAGGACGACGACGCTCGCCTTGGGTTCCTGGCGTACTGCATCGACAGCGGGCACTTGATGACCGGCCCGGACGTGGGATTGTCCGGAGAGCTGATCGACGCGCTCAGCACTCGCTACACCCCCAACATTCTATGCGGCGCAACCACGCCCATGGGCTCGACGGGCGCACCGACTGCCGAGGGGATCTTCATTGCGATTCGCGCCGCGGCAGCGTTTTTGTGGGACAGTTCCAAACTCGAGGGCAGGAGCGCCGTGCTACAGGGGCTCGGCAGCGTGGGACTGGCACTGCTTCAGCGACTGGCCACCGCTGGCATGCGGGTGTCCGCCTACGATCCGGATCCGGCACGGGTAAAGCTCGCGCTGACTGCCGTTCCGTCCCTGACGGTGCTGCCCCCAGAGAACCTGCTCGGTGCCGAATGCGACCTGTTCGCGCCTTGCGCCACGGGCGCCGTGATCGGGCACGCGCAAGTCCCGCAACTGAAGTGCAAACTGATCTACGGTGCAGCCAACAACGCCCTCGACGCCAACTCGATCGAAGACGAGATCGTGCTGGCAAAAGCCCTGGCAGCCCGGGGGATCCTCACCCAACCGGATTGGTCCATTACCGTCGGCGGTGTGATCGCCGGGCATGAAGAACGCACTCACGCGGGACTGTCCAGCGTCAAACGCGTGCATGCAGCCTTGGCCCGTATCTGCGGCGCCAAAACCACCGAGCTTCTGGCGACGGCTGCGGAGCGCAAGATCACACCCACCGAGCTTGCCTACGAACGCGTGCACGCAAGGCTCGCCGACGCCACGGCCAGCTGATCGCAACCAGAGCCTGGCCGCGTCGGGGGTGCGGCTTCCCGCGCGAAGGTTGCCTGGGCCCCTGAGACCGCGCCGTCCGGGCCGGGACAAAGCCCGCTGAATTTGCGTCGGGGGTTGCGCGAGCCCACTTTCTGCTACACCTTGGCGCCAAATGGACGCCTCGGGCAGTCACGACGCCAATCGCGCGTATTACAACGCCTTTAGTGAAGGCTACGAATCCCATCGGGGCGACAACGACCCCGGCGGCTACCACGATTTGCTGGACGAACTCGAAGCTGGCTACGTGGAGCGGTTCGGCCGTGACGGCGAAGTGCTTGAAGTCGGCTGCGGGACTGGCTTGGTGCTGAGCCGCATCGAGCGTTTCGCGCGTCGTGCCCAGGGCGTGGATCTATCCCCGGGCATGCTCGAGCGTGCCCGCGCGCGCGGCCTCTCCGTGGTGGAGGGTTCGGCTACGGAGCTGCCCTTTGAAAACGAGAGCTTCGACGTCACCTGCTCCTTCAAGGTACTGGCGCACATCCCGGACATAGAAAAAGCGCTCTCGGAAATGGCTCGGGTGACGCGCCCCGGCGGCACGGTCGTGGCCGAGTTCTACAACCCGCTGAGTTTTCGTGGCCTAGCAAAACGTCTCGCGCCCGCCGGCCGGGTTGCCGAAGGCACCCATGAAGACCGCGTCTTCACCCGCTTCGACACGCCCCTGGACATCCGCCGCCTCGTGCCCGACGGCATGAGCATCGTCGGCTCGCGAGGCATCCGCATCGCGACCCCCGCGGCGCGCCTGATGCGAATTCCCGTGGCCCGTACGGTGTTCCGCGGCGCAGAGCGCGCCCTATGCGATTCGCCGCTGCGCTTCTTCGCAGGCTTCTTCGTCGTCGCGATGCGGCGGGCTCGCTAAACGCCGGAACCACCGTGGCCATGCACGACCGTCCCACCGCGTGGTGGCTACAGACCCTGCAGCGCCGCCGCAGCCGCACCGAAACCACCCTCGGCAAGGCGCCGCTGCACTTCGCGACCCCCGCGGCGCAAGATGCGGCGATTCGTTTCTTCAATGCGGCGTTACGGGCAGAGGAGTCCGGACAGGCACAGGCCTATGGCCTCGCAGAGAGCCTTGCGGCGTCGGATCCAGACCTCGCCGAAGTGCTGCAGCTGTATGGAGACGAAGAGGGCTGGCACCGCGAGCTGCTCTTGGAGTTCTTGAGTCGCCTCGGCGGTACGGTGCGGCCTATGGGACGGGTCACCCGCGCGCTCTACCAAGTCTACGGCCGCGCCAAGCGTATGGAATCCATCGTGCTGACGAACCTGATGTTCGAAACGATTGGCTCCACGACCTACCGCATGGCGCTGCGCAACGTTCAGGATGAAGAAGCGCGAAAGATGCTCACCATCTTGACCCGTGACGAAGCGTTCCACGTGCCGCTGAACGTGCACTTCCTGCGACGCGTGCTCGTCGGCAAGAGCGCGGCGGACCGCCTGCGTCTGTTTGTGCTGTATCGCTTGGTCTTCGTCAGCTTGCTCCTGCTGCCCTTGGCCAGCCGACCCAAGGCGGGTGCCTTCGACGATCTTTCCGTGGCAGAGCTGTCGCGGGGCTATGGCAGAGAACTGGCCCGGGTATTTTCGTCGGCGCCGGATCTAGGCCTGCCCCCCCCATGGCTGCTGTTGCGGCTGATCGGCGTGGGCCCTGCAGACGCGGCGAAGGCACACAGCCCGACCAGCGCCCGAGCCGCCGAGGCCGCCGCCGATCGCAGCCACCTGCAAGTGTCCGCGCTTTAGAGCGCCGAGCTTCAGGTTCCGTGGCGCGACGGCGGGCACATCCCCGTCAGAAACGACCCACGGCGCCGAGACCGACCCCGTCCGCAAACGGGACCAACGTGGGGCGCACGAACGCGTCGCTCTTGCTGCGGCTGGCGGGGCTCTGCAGCTCCTTGGGCAAGGCGCGCTTCTTGGTGCGCCGGAACTCGGGCTCGAAGGACAGCTGCGCTTCGACGATGCCTCCTGCGGCTACGGCGAGGAATCCCCAGCTGGAAAAGGTGAGTACATCCTGGGCGGTCTTGAGGTTTGCGTTCAGCTCGTCGCGCTTCGGCGCGTCGGCGTCGTCGATGCGCGCGTTCAAATTCAGCTGCACGATCATGGCGCCCAGGGCCGTACCTGCCAGCGCCACTTCCGTACCCAGGAATAAATAGCCCAGGGCCGTATCGTCGTTTTGAAACTGGCCCACGCCAAAGGGTACAGCAGCCAACCAGCGGCGGTTCTTGGTGACTACGGTCTCCCGCGCGGCAAACAGCTCGAGCTTTTCAACGCGTTCCTTCTCTTTGGCCCGGCGCTTCGCGGCTGCTTCGGCGGCTGCGCGCGCTTTCTTGAAGCGTTCCTCCTCGGCGCGCTTGATCTCGTCGAGCATGCCCGCTTGCACGCTGATGAACCGTTCCACGACTTCCTGCGGGAACATCAGTCGGTCGGGCGGCCGCATTTGCGGGTTCTCGCGGATCGCGAAGCGCAACTGCTCGTCGGCGTCCCGGCCGCGTCCCGAGGCCAGCAAGCACGCAGCGAAATAGACGCGCGTGCGCTCGATCACGTCGGCATCTTCGAGCTTGGGATCCGTCGGAGACAGCAGGCGCTCAGACTCGGACGCGCACTCCGCGTACTTTCCCGAGTCGAACAGCGAAGCGACCCGCGCCAACTCCGCGTCGTCGCTGAGGTCGATCCGCGCCGGGCCCGGGCGGTCCGGCTGCGCCGCGGTGGGCAGGGCCAGCGCCAAAGTCGCGGCGGCCGTGAGGGCCCGGGCAGATTGCAGCGCCGTTCGCATCCAGAGGAGTCTCGCCGGAGGTTCCGGAAGCTGAGATTCGTCCGGCGGTAGCGTCCGCGTCAACCGGAACCACAAACCCTCGCAGGAAATCCCTCAGCAGCGGCCTAGCAGCGCGCCAAGAAGCCGAGTTAGTTCCACTGGAGCGGGACACGATCGCCCGGACGCAGCTCAACGGACTGCTGTCGGACACCGCTCTGATCGGGTCCGGTGATGGTGCAGGTCCCGGAAGTCAGCGGTTTCGACAGCGTCACAGTACGCGTGGCGCCCGCCGCCAGGGGCCCCGTAAAGAAGGTGCACGTCGCCGTCGCGCCTTCACCCACCAACGAAACCGTCGCGTCCAGGTACCCGATGTGTCCGCTGACTGGCTGCGGACCTTCGCCCGCCACAATGTTCACCGTTTGCACGGCTGGCTTTTTGCAGCACTCGGGCGACGGAGGAACGAATTCGAATTGGTGAGGTCCAAGGGGCAGCTCAAACAGCGTGCCAAACCACTTGGTCTCGACACCGTCGACGCGAAGCTTCCCGCCTCCCGCGCCAGTGATGTTGACCCGCACCATCCGCGTCCCACCTGCGGGCGGCGCCGCACTGACCGGCAAGCGCGGTCGGGCTCTCGTGACTTCGGGCGGCGGGTCTGGCACCACAGGCCGTTTCGTCGGGACCGGCGCCGGCGGCGTGACGACGTACTCGCGCGTCGGGACGCTGGACACGCTTGATTCGGGGAGCACCGCTAGCTGCGGCTGCCGCGTGGCCCGTGCCACCGCAAATGCCACCAGCCCGAGGGTGGCGCTCGCCAGCACGATGCCTCCACCGCGCAGCAGGATGCGACGATAGCGCTCGCGCTTCTCCATGCCGGCGACTTGCTCCAGGAGGTCGCGATCATTGGGTCGGAAAGCCAGCGCGCGGTTGAACCAAGCGGCAGCTGCCGGCACGTCCCTCGCCGCGCGGGCCTTCTTGCCCAGGGTGACCAGCTTGGGCACCAGGCGGTCTTCGTAGCTTTTTGCGTAGGCTTCTGGATCTGCCAGGAATTCAGCCAGCTCCTTGCGCGGCTCGGTATACCCGACGCGATCGAGCTCCTTTTTGAGCACGTCGCAGAAATCGGCGACGGATGCGAAGCGGGCGTCCTGTTCCCGCGCCAGGGCGCGCTCCACGGCGCGACTGAGGAAAACGCCAATGCTGGGCCGCGCGCGCTCCGCCGGCGTGAACGTTCCGTCGAGCACCTTGCGCAGCACCTGGGCGGGGTTCTTACCGTCGAAGGGCAATCGGCCCACCATGCATTCGTAGAGCAGCACGCCCATGCCAAACACGTCCGAGCGTGCGTCAACGTCGCCACCTTCGATTTGCTCCGGCGCCATGTGGGCCGGAGAGCCGAGCACTTGCCCCGTGCTGGTCACGCCCTGGGCGTCTAGCAACTTAGCGATGCCGAAGTCTGCGATCTTGATGCGCGCGTGCTGCGCGCTTTCCGGCCCCTCGCGGGCACTGCTCGGCGGCCGCATGTTCACCAGCACGTTCTCCGGCTTGATGTCGCGATGGATCACGCCATGCAGATGCGCGTGCTCCAAGGCCGCGCCGATCTCCAGGGCGATCGCCGCGGCGATCTCCGCGGGCACACACTTCCGATCCGCGAGTAGTTGGCGTAGGGTCGTGCCCTCGACCAGTTCCACAACCAGGTAGCGCTCGGGATCGTCTTCATCGGAGACGTCGTAGACCTCCACGATGTTCTGGTGTTTGAGCTTGGCCACGGCCCTGGCTTCGCTCACAAAGCGGGCGGCGACTTCGGCGTTCTCGCGCAGATGCTTGTGGATCACCTTCACGGCCACGTCCCGACCCAGGCGCCGGTCCTTCGCGCGATAGACCGTGGCCATGCCGCCGTGGCCGATCTCTTCGAGCACCTCGTACTTGTCGAGGCTCGGCGTGGTCGGCGCCAACGCGATCATCCGGAAAGCCTCATGGCATCAGCTCGACACGCACCGTATTCGTGGACCCGCGCCCGCCAACCGGAGCGCCACACACTAAGACGAAGCGCTGCCCGGATCCGATCCACTTTTCCGCGGTGATCAGCTGACGCACGCTTTGGATCAGGCGCTCCAAATCCGAGTCCACGTCGAGATTCTTTGGAATAACGCCCCAAAGCAGAGACAACCGGCGCAACGTCTTGGCATCCGGAGATAGCGCGATGATGGGCACCGTCGGGCGCGCCTTGGACACCAAGCGCGCCGTGGACCCGCTCTCGGTCAAGGCAACAATCAGTTCCGCGCCGATTTCCTCGGCGATGCGGCAAGCGGAATTCGCGATGGCTTCCGGCGTGGTGCCACCCGGCGGCGAGGCCTTCGGATCGTAGAATCGACTGGCCTCCGCCCGGCGGATGATGCGGTCCATCATTTGGCAGGAACGGATGGGGTATTTGCCGGTTGCCGTCTCCGCCGAGAGCATGACGCCGTCAGCGCCACCGTAAATCGCGCTCGCCACGTCACTGGCCTCCGCCCGCGTCGGGCGTGGAGCATCCGTCATGGACTGCAGCATCTCCGTGGCGATGATGGCCGGCTTGCGCAGCAAGCGGCACGCGCCCACGATTTCACGTTGCACGATCGGCACGACCTCGGGCGGTAGCTCCACACCGAGATCCCCCCGCGCGACCATCACCGCGTCACTCTCTGCGACGATCGCCTCGATGCGCTCCACCGCAGAAGGCGTTTCGATCTTGCTCACGATGGGGGTTGGCCGACCCAAGGCTTCGCAGAGGCCCCGCAATTCGCGCACGTCGTCTTCGGAGCGCACGAAGGACAGCGCCAGGTAGTCCACGCCCATTTCCAAAGCGTGACGCAGATCGCTGCGATCCTTGTCGGTGATCGCCCCCAGGCGCAGGCGCGCAGCGGGAAGATTGACACCCATGCGCGCTCGTAAGGCGCCCCCGTGCTCCACCTTGCAGGACACGCGCCCGTCCGCGATGCGCTCTACGCTGAGCTCGATGGCGCCGTCGCCCAGCAAGACGTGATCGCCCACGGCCATGTCCTCAGCGAGATGGTCGTAGCCAACGGCAAGTTCCGTGGGCGTCGACTCGGCGCCAGCAAATAACGTCACGGTTTCGCCCGCTTCGACGGAAGCGGGCCCCCCGGTGCCCGTGCGGATCTTCGGACCGCAAAGGTCTGCCAAGATGGCCACGGTGCGACCGGTATCGGCGCTCGCCCGGCGCAGGCGCTCCGCCATCTTGGCGTGGCTTTCCGGGTCGCCGTGGGAGAAATTGAGGCGCGCAACATCCATGCCCGCTTGGACCAGTTCCGTGACACGCGCCGAGTCGGCCACCGCAGGTCCTACGGTGCAGACGATCTTTGCGCGCCGATCGGGCATATCTGCCCCAGGATGCCACAGCTCTGCCCCTCGCGGCACCTGGGGCGGTGGACTCGCCCCGAACCCCCCGCCGGCCGCACATTCCCCCGGGAAACGCCCGCCAAGTCCTGCTATGGGACCCTGCCATGCCCGGATTCGACCGAAGTGCCCAGGGACACGCGCAGCTTGGCGGCACGCCCTTATCCAAATTGCTCGCCGAGTCGAAGCAAGCCACGCCAGTATTCCTCTACGACCTCGACGCCATCGCCGCCTCTACCCGCGCGCTGGTGCTTGCCTTCGGCGCGACGCGCCACGTCGTTGCGTACGCCGTGAAGGCCAATACCGCGGGCTCCGTCGTGCGAGCCGTAGTGGAAGCCGGTGGCGGCGCGGATACGGTCAGCGGCGGGGAGCTGGCAGTTGCCCTCGGGGCCGGCGCGCCTCCGGATCGCATCGTGATGAGCGGCGTCGCGAAACTGGATTGGGAACTCGACCGCGCCATCGCCGCGGGCATCCGCGCGATCCAACTGGAGAGCGTCGAAGAGATCGCCAGAGTCGCCGCCCGGGCCAAAGCCGCGGGCAAGCGCGCGCGGGTGAGCGTGCGCGTGAACCCCGACGTGAATATCGATTCCCACGCCCACATCGCGACCGGGCACGATGAAGCCAAGTTCGGCATCGTGCGCTCGGATCTGGGTGCAACCTGGGACACGCTGGCCGCCCACGCGGCGGAGCTCGAGCTTGCCGGGGTCAGCACCCACGTCGGATCCATGCTTGCAACCGTGGGGCCGTACATCGAGTCCGCACAGGTGGTTTGCGACATTGCTCGGGATTGGCGGGCCCGCGGCGCGAAATTGGATTTTTTGGATTTTGGCGGAGGGTTCGGCATCGACTACGGCAAGGGGCCGGTGACGCCGCCTGCCGATTTCGCCAAGGCGTCTTGTGCGCTCGCCGAAAAAGCCGGCCATGGAGATCTGTGCCTGATCGTCGAGCCCGGACGCGCCTTGGTGGCGTCCCACGGCGTGTTGATCGCGCGTGTGGTTCAGGAAAAGCGGAGCAGCGCGCGGCGCTTCTGCCTGGTGGACGCCGGCATGAACGACTTGATCCGTCCCGCGCTGTACCAAGCCCGCCACCGCGTGGAGCCCCTGGACCGCGCGCCAAGTCCACCAGCGGCCCAGGTCGTCGGCCCCGTCTGCGAAAGCGCAGACGACTTCGGCTTGCACGAACTGGGGGATCCCCTACCCGAGCTGGTAGTGATCCGAGACGTTGGCGCCTACGGCTTCACCATGGGCAGCGCCTACAACGGCCGGCCCCTGGCGACGGAAGTGTTCGTGCGCGGTGGCAAAGTCGTGCACGTCAGCGCCGCACGCAGCGTCGACGCCTGGGTACAGAGTCGCCTCGACGCGTAACCTCCGGTCTCTCGCGGGACGCGGGTGCCCGCGATGCGCCACCTTGCGACCCAACAAAAAAACCGCTAGTTGCTGCCGCCGCCGCGTTTCAGGGCGGGCATCTTCACCGAGGAGCGCCGTCGGCGCGTGGCCGACGATTTGGACGCCGCGCGGGTGGAGCTCGAGCTGTCCACGCGGCGGGTGCCGCTGCCACGGGGCGAAGGCGTCATGCTCCGCGTGCGGTACACTTCACCGTCGACCACGACTTCGACGCCAAGCGAGCGGCAGCGTCGAGCCAGCTTTTCGACGTCCACGCCTGGGTTGATCAGCAACCCCGCCGGCGGCGATGGTTCGACGAACAAATCCGCTGTCTGGCGCCGCGTGCGCAGCATCTCCCGCAGCTCTTCGTCCTCGACCCACAAGAAGCCTTGGGTCGGAATGAATTCCGCGCGGCCCAATACAGCGGCCGCCTGCGCCAACATACGCTCGATGGGATCGGGCAATTCCACGATCGACTCGAGGCGACTGCGAATGAAGTCGGAGTCGTAGCCAGCCGCAAGGGCGAGGCTGATAGCGTGGGGGGTGATCGAAAGGTCGAGCCCGACGCTGATGGCGCCAATCTCCACAAAGGGCGCGAGGGAAAGCACGTCTCCGATACGCGCGTTGGAACCCACGCGGAGCACTTGCCCGTCCAGATAGGCGCTCGGGTCCGCCGCCGGGGCGGACGCCTCTGGGTCGAGCAGCACTCGGCCGCGGGGTGTGATGCGGAGCGTCGGACCGGAATCGTCATCGTCCGGCTCGCCCAAATCCACGACGCCCAAATGGTGCAAGGTCTCAAGGGCGATGCGTCGGGCAATTTCCGGCGGCGCGGCGGGCTCAACACCGGCGCGCTGCCCCCAACGCGTCAACAGTCGCCCCACCCCGGGAGTGCGGCTGTCTGCGCGGACGTACGCCGCGACCGCTTCCCAAGGTGCCCAGCGCCCATCAGAGAGCTCCCGCAGGGCGTCGAGCACCATCTCGCGCAGCACCCCAACGGAGCTCGCTTCGCGCACTTCGCTAGCCACTCGCAAGACTTCCCCGTCCGGGCGCGCATCGTCCCAGGCGCCGCCCTGACGCCAGGCGTTGAACAGCAGCTGAGAGAGCGCACCCACGCTCATGGATCCGGGCGGAGACGCGGTGTTCACCGCAGACGGATCCCAAAGGCCCACTGCGCGAGAAAGCGAGGCAATCATCGCAACGGTTTCTGGCTGAGCGCCGAAACGCGTGGAGAGCTTGCTGATCAGCGAACGCGGCGTGCCGATGCCGGGCTTCACTTCGATGGCAGGGTCCCGGGTGACCAGCGCCATGGCGAGGGTGAGGGGCACCGGATCGGCGGCGAAGCTCGCGCGACGTGGCGCGTGATCTTCTTCCAATACGAAGCTGCGGATCTCTCGGCGCTGCGCCTCACGCTCGGCCCGGCGCTGGGCGCCGACGAGGCGCGCCACTTCCGACGGAATGACGTGTCGATTCGGGTGCACCGGAACCAAGAATCCGCGGCGCTCCAGAGCGAAACCAACACCACGACGCGTGGGCGTCGCGCCCGTCGCGCCGCGCAGCCGCATGGGCTCTCGCTCCAAGTCGAGCAACTCCTCGGTCTCGACTTCGCCGCCTACCTTCTCGATGGCACGCAAGAGCTTGCGCTCGAGCGGCGCAAGCTCGTCAATCTCTTCTCGCAAGCGGTCTGGGTCGTTCAACACCAGCCACGCAGCCTCGAAGGACAGCGCATAGGGAGGAGTTGCCGGGCGCCCCAAGTAGTGAGACGCGATGGCGGCGGCGACTTCGGGATTCGCCTGAGAAACGAGAGCGCGCAAACCACGCGGATCTTCGCCCTCCCAACTCCGCACTTGAACCATGTACGCAATGGGCAGCACCAACTCGACCTTGCCGTCTTCCGCGCCCCGCGCGAAGACGATGCCGCTTGCGACGAGTGGCTGCACCGCGGGGGGGAGGCTGTCGACGACCAACACACCCTTGGCTTCAGCAATGCGATAGAACAGCTCGGCAGTCGGCCCGGGCAAGCGCGAGGGGTCACGTGCTTCAGGCAAGTTGATCAACGCACGCGCCACCTGCGACGGGACGTCGATGCGTTTTTGTTCGTCGACGACGACGCCCACTCGCTCGATCAGCTTCGACAGTTCGCGCGGAGGCAACGCTCGCAACACATCACCAATGGGTAACGCCCGAAGCCCCGGACTCTTGCGTGAACGCTGTTTCTTGCTGCTCATTGTCTAGCCAGTCCCCTCACTACGGACAGTGGTCGTACGTTTTCAGGAAACAGCGCTTTTTGCCATCTGTCCAGGACTGCGTGCGACCTAAGGCCCTGGCCCGGCATTTTCACGGGGGAGTTAGCCAGCCAGCCGGGCGTGTCTTACTTTTTCCTACAATGGGCACTTCGAGGACTTGTAGTCCCCAGACAGGCGGCGGTAAGTCCCCTGGCGGTGATTCTTCGAGACCCGGTACACGGCCTGGTGTCCTTCGAGACGGACGAACAATCCATTGTGGTGGAGTTGCTCGAGACGCGCGAAGTGCAACGGCTGCGACACATCCGTCAACTGGGATTGACGAGCCTGGCGTACCCCGGCGCGGACCACACGCGATTCTCCCATGCCCTCGGCGCGGCCTTCGTGATGACGCGTTTCATCACGCGCATGCGCTCGCTGCACGAAGCCCTACCGTTCTGGCAGCGTCTGACCACCGAGCGCGCCCGGGACGCGCTGGCGGCGTCTCTGCTTCACGATATTGGGCACGGTCCCTTTTCTCATCTATTCGAAGAAGCCTTACCCGAGTGTCCGCGCCACGAATCCTGGACTAGCCGCGTCCTTTTGGACGACAGCACCGAGGTGCATCGCGTGCTGACGCGCTACGACGCGTCGCTACCACAGCGCGTCGCCGAGCTCGTGCACGGGCATCACGAACTGCCGTTCTTGGCGCGCGCCGTCAGTGGCACCTTCGACGTCGACCGCTGTGACTATCTGCTACGTGACGCGTACTTCACCGGCGTGGGCTATGGCAGCTTCGATCTGGATTGGTTGCTACGAAGCTTTCGCCTTGGGGTGCCCAAAGCACCGGGTCAGGCGCCTCCGCTGGCGGTCGATGGTGCCAAGGGGCTGCCCGCCATCGAGTCCTTCATCTTGGCGCGCTTGTTCATGTTCCAGCAGGTGTACTTCCACAAAGCCAGCCGGGCGAGCGAGTGGATGGTGGCGCGCATCTTAGGACGATTGCGCCAACTCGCCCTCGACGATGTCCGCGTGGCCGGAACTCCACCCGCGGTGCTGTCTCTGGCTACGACGGGCGACGCAAGCCTGGGCGACTACCTCGCCCTGGACGACACCGTGCTCTGGACGGCGCTCTCTAGCTTCCGACGCGCGAAGGATCCCATCCTTTCGGATCTATCCACCCGCCTAATGGCCCGCAAGCTCTTCAAAACCTACGAGCTCTATGGAGACGCCCAGAAGCCGGAGGTTCGCTACGAAGCCCTGGCCCGGGCACGCGAAATTGCCTCCAAGTCCGGACTCGACGCCGAAACCTATGTGGGGTTGGACTGCGCCTCGGACCTGCCCTTCGACGACCAGGATTCTTCCCTGAGCGTGATTTTTCCCGGCGGTGTCGCCAAAAAGCCAGCGGATGTTTCTTATCTTCTGGGGCGCCTACGCGCGGAACGCGTGGAGCGGGTGCGCCTGATTTTCGCGCCGGAGCTACGCGAAGAGATCGATCGGGCGCTGAAAGACGTCACATGAGAGGCGGGCTGCGCGCCTTCCTCTGCCTCTTGGGCGTATGCGCGCAAGCCTCGGCGCAGTCGGCGCAAGACGCGCCCACACAGACGTGGTCACCAGGCAACCCGACCACGTCCCAGCTAGAAGACGAAGTTCAGCCCGGCGACGAGGGGCCACTGACCGACGGCGTGTACGGACGGCTGGATGGCGACATGACGGCCGCCGTCGCCCTCGGCGCCGCTGTCGGCGACGCTCGCAGCTACCTCGCAGCGGATCTGAGCCTGCACTACTTTTGGACGGTGGGCATCTACGCCAACCTACGCGAGGGCTTGGGGGGAGACGCGCGGGAGTTCGAGCGTGCGGGAGGCGTGGGCGTCGAGGTGCGACCGCTATTTCTGCCGCGCCTTTTGCTCGACATGCAAGGCCGCTCGGCACTGCTCGATCTGACCCTGGACTCACTGTCCTTTGGGCTCGGCGCCTACTTTGCCGATGAGGCGCGTCCAACCGCCAGCAGCCGGGGCGTCGAACTCTCCCTGGGGCTGTCGGTGCCGCTATTTCGATCCGCGAACGGACCCTTTATCCGGCTGCGCGGGGAGCGACGCCTTGGGAGTGCCGCCGACGAAAGCTCCGAGTCGTTGCTAACGATGCAGCTTGCGTGGCACGGCATTTGGGCGTCCCCGCTGTCGTCGCCGTGAGCTGAGCATCGCGGTCAGTCCTTGCGCACGACCGGCACGTGGTCCTGCAGGCTATCGTCGATGGCTTCCGCTTCGCGCTTGAAAAAGTCTATCGCCACACTAGACAGGCGCTGGTCCAAAAACCAATGCGAGCTGTAGGTGCGCACGGGTTCGAAGCCGCGGGCGCGCTTGTGTTCCCCACCCGCACCGGGCTCGAAGCGAGACAAGCCGCGACGGATGCACTCCTCGATGCCTGCGTAGTAGCAGACGTTGAAATGCAGGCAGTCCCGGTCGTCAATGGCGCCCCAGTAGCGGCCAAAGAGTGCGCGCTCCCCGACCAGGTTGAAGGCCGCCGCAACAGGTCTGTTGCTGGCCGTGTCCCGCGCAATCACGCACAACACGCTGTCGGGCATCGCCGCAACGATGGCGTGAAAGAAGTCACGGCTGAGGTACTGCCGGCCCCAGTAATAGCGCTCGACGGTGCTCCGGTAGCAATCGAAGACATGATCCACCAACGCCGCGTCGAGCTCACGACCGGTTCGGATCTCCAGGCGCGTGCCTTGCTCGCCCAGGGCCCGGCGCTCCCGCTTGAGCTGGTGGCGCCGCTTGCTGCTCATCTTCGACAGGAATTCGTCGAAGCGTGCATAGCCCTGGTTCTGCCAATGGAACTGTACTCCCACGCGTTGCGCCATGCCGGCAGCCGCTAAGGCGTCGGCCTCTTCCCGAGACGAAAACAGCACATGCGCTCCGGACAGTTCGAAGCTCTCGACCACCTTCGCTGCGCCCGCCGCGATAGCGCGGGTCAGCTCGGGTCGGTCGGAAGGATCGGCGCATAAGAGCCGCGCGCCCGTCGCGGGCGTGAAGGGCGACGCCAGGATCAACTTGGGGTAGTAGGCAACGCCCAGTCGGTGTTGGGCAAAGTCCGCGATGCCGTGATCGAATACAAACTCCCCCTGGCTATTGCCCTTCACGTAAGCAGGCGCCACGCCGATGAGCTGGTCCCCGCGGTAGAGCGCCATGTGCATGGGGGCCCAACCATGCTCCGGATGTACCGCGCCAGTTTCTTCTAGGGCGTGGAGGAATTCGTAGCGCAGGAACGGCGGGGTTTCCGAGTCCGCTTGGCCATTCCACGCGTCCCGCCCGATTTCGCTGATGGCGCTGTGGGTGCGCAACTCAATCATGGGTTTCGACCGCGCGGGGCTCATAGGTGAAATGGCACATCACCAGAGTTTTCTGAAACGGTAGGCGACCTGTTCCACGGCGCGTTCTGCGAGAGAGCGCTGCTCAAACTCTTCGCTGGTCACCTCGTGGCTTTGCTCCAAATCCGCCAGGTAGGACTGCTCCATGACCGCACCAAAACGCCGGTCATTCACCGCCAGATTGACCTCCAGATTCGACTTCAGGGATCGATAGTCCATATTGAAGGTCCCGATAGTGCTCCAGATACCGTCCACCACTGCGGTTTTGGAGTGCAGCACGTTCTTCTGCAACTCGAATATGCGCACGCCGGCCTTGAGCAGGCGGGCATAGATGGCGCGACTCGCCATGCGCACGATGGGCACATCGCTCTGCCCCGGCAGTAGCACACGCACGTCGACGCCACGGCGCGCGGCTCGGATCAGCGCGCGGCGAATCACCCGGTCCGGCACAAAGTAACTGTTGGCGAGCCAAATCCGGCGCTGAGCGCGATACATATGCGCCACGTAGGCGCGCACGATCTCGCGGCGCTTCTTGTGAAACGCTTCGCCAAGCACTCGCACTTGCTGGCCTCCCTCGTCGGGCAGCCCTGCGGCTTTCGGGGCCAAAGCTGGAAGCAATCGAAGGGGCGGGTGACCCGAGGCCTGCCAAGTGCTCTGGAAGCAATCCGACAACCCACGCACCGCTGGTCCTTCGACCCGCACCATGTCGTCGCGAAAGCCATCGCCACCCTCGCTCACATCCAGCCAGGGATCTGCCAGGTTGATACCGCCGGTGAAACCAACGCTGCCATCCACGACTAGGATCTTGCGATGATCGCGGCGCGACAAGCGGTCCAAACGGAAGCGATGACGCCAAGGCAGCACGGGGCCAAACTCATGCACTTGTACGCCAACCTCGGCCAGGCGTTCGAACTGGTTGCGATCCGTTTCGAGGGAGCCGACCCCGTCGTAAATCACGCAGACCTCCGCCCCGCGCCGCCGCGCGCCGCTCAGTGCCGTCGCAAAGCGCCGGCCGATGCGGTCTGAACCAAACCAGTACATCTCGAGCAACACTTGCTGCTGGGCGCCAGCAATAGCCGCGAGCATTTCCGGAAATGCTTCGGTGCCATTGCGCAATAGAGACACCGAGTGCCCAGCAACGAAGTGCTCGTTTAGGCGACGAAACTTTCGCGGTGGCTGCTGGCGAATGAGCGGCATGGGAGCTATCCGCCGCTGGCGAGGATCCCCGTCTCGCCCTCGCTACGTCCGATCACGACTGCCGCCGTCGTATCCCCCAGCACGTTCACTGCCGTTCGGCACATATCCAAGATGCGATCCACGGCCAAGATCAAACCGACTGCTTCCAAGGGCAAGCCGATGGTGGTGAGGATCAGTGTGATGGCCACCAAACTGGCGGCTGGGATCCCGGCGACACCAATGGAAGTGAGGAGCGCCACCACAACGATAGTGAGCATCTGGCCAAAACTGAGCTGCAACCCGTAGGCTTGGGCAATGAACATCGCCGCCACACACTCGTAGAGGGCAGTTCCGTCCATGTTCACGGTCGCACCGAGAGGCAAGGTGAAGGACGTCACCCGCTTGGACACGCCGGCTCGTCGTTCCACGCAATCCAGAGTCAGCGGCAGGGTCGCAGACGAGGAGGCCGTCGAAAACGCCATCAACATCGCCGGCGCGACGGCACGCAGATGCGCGACAGGATTGACGCGTCCCAAGACGCGAAGCAACAGCGGCAGCGTGACAAAGGCGTGCACCGCCAATGCCACGATCACCACCAGCGTGAACGAAAGCAGCGGTCGCAGCGCACCGAAGCCGGTCGTCAGCACGACCTTGGCGACCAAAAAGAACACACCCACCGGGGCGAACTTCATCACAAGGTCCGTGATCAGCAGCATGATCTCGTAGATGCCGTTCCAGAACGACATCACGACGCTGCCGTGGCGCTCGGGGATCTTCGTGAGCATGAACCCGAAGAGCAATGCAAAGAAGATCAACCCGAGCATCTGCCCCTCAGCAGCGTCCTTGAAGACGTTCTCAGGCACGAGACGCAGGAAGACTTCCACCACGTCTTTCTGCGAGCGCCCGGCGACCTCGGCGGTCACCTCAGCGGTGTCTGCGGAAAGGCCAATCAAGTCCTTCGCGGGTCGACCGTCCACCACCCCCGGCTGGACGTTGGCCACCAAGACCAGTCCCACGACGATCGCCAAAAGCGACGTCAGCGCGTAGTAGCCGACGGTCTTGAGGCCCATGCGCCCGAGCTGCACGCCGCTACCCATGCCGGCGACCGCCGCAATGATCGACGAGAGGATCAGCGGCACCACCAGCATCTTGAGGGCGCGCAAGAATAGCGAGCCGAAAAACTCGCAGACCCCCGCCACGCTGGCGCCAAGAAAACCTGCCTCAGCCGGCACGGTCAGCCCCACCAGCACTGCCAAGGCCAGTGCGATGAAGATCTGGAAATGGAGCTTGAGTTTCGGCACGCAGGCGGAGCGTATCCGAAAGCGCACATTCAGTGCAGTGATCACGCCGCTTGGCTTCCCAGCCCACACGACTTACACGTTGGTACCCTCGTGGCACTGGATTTCGGCTTACTGGCGCTCGGCGTCCTCGCGCTCTATTTTGGCGCAGAATGGCTTGTGCGCGGCGCAGCCGGCTTGGCGCGCGCCTTCGGCGTCAGCCCCCTCGTCGTGGGGCTCACGATCGTGAGCTATGGCACGAGCGCACCTGAGCTTGCGGTCAGCGTGGTGGCGGCGCAGGGCGGCAAGCCCGACATCGCCCTGGGCAACGTGGTGGGTTCCAACATCGCGAACATCGCGCTCATTCTTGGCATCACCGCGCTGATCGCGCCGCCGCAGGTCGAAGGGAGACTGATCCGACGCGAACTGCCGATCCTGATGCTCTCCGCCCTGGCGCTCCCCGTCACGCTGCTCAGCGGATCCATCGAACGCTACGAAGGTATCTTGCTGACGTTCGCGGCAGTGGCCTTCACCCTGCTGACTTTCCGCTGGGCGCGAGTGGCCGCCGTCGGTCCCGCACAGTCGTCCCGGGACGACGTGCCCTGGTCACGACGCGGCGGACTACTGCTGTTGTCCATCCTGGGGCTGGCCGTACTGCTGATTGGCGGCAACGTGTTCGTGAAGGGTGCGGTCGGCTTGGCCACGGCGTTTGGTATGAGCGAAAAGACTGTCGGGCTGACGGTGGTGGCCGTGGGCACGTCGTTGCCGGAGCTCGCGGCTTCCTTGGTCGCCGCGCTGCGCGGGCATTCGGAATTGGCCGTGGGCAACGTGGTCGGCTCCAACATATTCAACGTGCTGCTGATCCTGGGTGTGACCAGCACGATCTCGCCCATACCGGGCTCCCTGGCAGCCGGGCGCTTTGACCTGAGCGTCATGATCGGCCTGACAGCAGTCTCGGTCTTCGTGATGCGGCGCCAGCGGGTGATCACGCGCTGGGAAGGCGCGGTGCTGACAGGGATCTACGTGACCTTCCTGGCGGTGCTGGCGCTGAACTGAATCTACGGGCGTGCGGCGCCGCCGGGGAAAGGCGCGGGGAACGTTGGCGGGGGAAGAACGCGCGGGCGCCAACCGTAAGCTCGTGGTGTATCGGACTCATTCGCTATGCGCATGGATTCACGAAAAATAGAAAAGGGCCCGAACTCTTCGGGGACTCGCGCTATGCTCCACAGGCCTATGTTGAATCGCTTTGCCAGCGCCTTCTTGATCGCGAGCGTCGCTGCCGCCATTGGCTGCGAGTACTCCAGCGGCTCGTCGAGTCGACGCCCCGCTGCGGCTCCCCCCCCCGGCTATGGCCCAACACCCCCTGGCTACGCCCAGCAGCCGGGCTACGGACAAGCGCCCCCGGGCCAGCAGGGTTACCCACCTGGACAAGCGCCGCCGACGGGGTACACGCCGGCGCCCGGCGCGCCCGCGCCTACGGCCCCCACTGCGACCGCACCGCCATCGAGTCCTCTGCCGCCCGTCGGCTTCGATCCCATCAACGCGGTGGACATCAACTTCCTACGCCTGCGCGCCCAGGCCATCATCCAAGAACTCACCGGGGCGCTGGCTTCCCAAAACCAGTCCCGAGTACAGGGGATCCCGCTGGTGGTGGACGACAAGGTCGGAAGCGTGAACGCATTCGCCGCGTGCACTAAGAGCGGCAAGAGCGTCATGGCGATCAGTGATGGGCTCTTGGACATCGAGGCGCATCTGGCGCAGGCCAAGGCCTCGGACGAGATTTTCGGCGGCAACAAGACCGATCAGTACATCCAGTACCTGGCGAAGTACCAGAAGCCCGGCGCGCCCATCGTGCGCCCGCCCGCGGGATTCTTCCCGCCCGCGCAGCAAAACGACGGCCGCAAAGTCAAACGACAGCACGAGATCTTGGACGAGCAGATCGCATTCGTGCTCGGCCACGAGCTCGGCCACCACTACCTGGGGCACCTACCCTGCACCGCGTCCGGCGCGGGTGCGGTGACCGCCGCAGAGGCCAGCCATATTCTCTCAGGAGTGATCCCCATTTTCAACCAGCCGAACGAGCTGGCCGCAGACGTCAGCGGCACCCAAAACGTGCTGGCTGCCGGGGCCAAACGCAGCGGCTATCACTGGACTGAGCAGGGCGGCTTGCTCACCATGCAGTTCTTCTCGGGCCTCGACCGCTTTTCTCCGGTGGACATCGTATTCGGCTTCGAGCGTTCCCACCCGCCCCCTTTCGTTCGAGTACCGGTGATCCAGCAGACGGCTGCCAGCTACCGTTCCGGCAGCACAAGCCCGTTTCCGTTTCCGATCCCCGGCTTCGGCATGTAGCGGGTGAAGACAGTGCGCAACTGCGCCGGGTCTTGACCGATAACAGCGGGCGGCGCACTCTCGCTGCCGCCCGCACGCTATGAGCGAAAAAACCGAGGAAGCCACCCCAAGGAAACTGCGCAAGGCGCGGGAGGATGGCGACAGCCCAGTCTCCGGGGCCCTGGTGCAAGGGGTCGGATTCCTGGTCGCCGTGGCAGTGGCTCCCGCGGCACTGTCCGCCACGGCCGCCCGTGGCGGAGAACTCATCGTTCGCGCGATCCAGTCTCCGCTGCAGCGGGCATCGGCCGTAGACATCGCCCGTGACGTCACGACGCTCACTTTGCCGATGGTGGGTGCAGCGGCCATCGCAGCGCTCTCCGTGGGCTTGGTGCAAAGCGGAGGCGTCGTGGCCTTCAAGAAGCTCGCGCCGGATCTGAATCGCGCCAACCCGGTCTCGGGCCTAAAAAACATCTTCAGCGCGCAACGGCTGATCAGCGTGGCGCGCTCTTTAGTGGCCGCCTTGGTGGTCGGCTACCTCGCGGTGCGCCTGCTAGTCGACCACGCGCCGGATCTTTCCTATGCCGCCGGTAGCGGCGCTTCGGCGGCCGTGGTCGCCGGGGATCTCGCGACGCGGCTCCTGTGGATAGCCGCGTTAGTGGGCCTGGGGCTGGCCGCGGTCGACCTGCTGATCGTGCACTGGTCTTGGCGCAAGCGCCACCGCATGGCCAAGGACGAAATCAAGCGGGAGTTCAAAGAGAGCGAAGGCGATCCGGAGCTGCAAGCGGCGCGCAAACGGGCGCATCAGGAGATGCTCGAAGGGGCGACGCTTCACGCCGTCAAGAACGCCAGCGTTGTCGTCGTCAATCCGACGCATCTAGCTGTGGCACTGCACTACCAAGACGGGGACGAGGACAGCGGTGCGCCCACCGTCGTCGCCCAGGGACGCGGCGAACTCGCGCGACGCATGATGGACGCGGCCCGCGCGTACTCGGTGCCGATCATTCGAGATGTGCCGGTCGCACGGGCACTGTCTGAGCTCGAAGTAGGCGACGAGATCCCGGAGAACCTATACGAGGCCGTCGCGGAGATCTTGCGCGAAGCGTGGAGCGAATCCGAGTCGGGGCCGCAATAGCCGCCTAGCGCGGCGGACGCGCCGAAGTGCTTTCCCCAACTGCTTGCCAGAGTTGCTGCGCCGTCACGTCACCCGCGGACTCGGAGAGCTGCGCCAAAAAGCGCGCCGTCACGTGTTGACCGTGCACGTCGCCGGCTTCGCGAGCCCGCGCCAGTCCGTTGAGGCCTTCGAGCAAGGCTTCTCGGCTCCGTCCCCCGCGAGCGAGCCCCACGGCAAGCGCAAGCGCCGCACGACTCCGGTCGAGGGGCGGGAGATCTGCGGCCAGCGCTTTGGCTTGCCGCAGGCAACTCAGTGCTCTGGGCACGTCGTCGCGGGCCAAACTGGCCATTCCTTCCAAGCGCAGGGCGATGTGCGGCTCCACGCCCCCGGCTGCCAGTTCCGAAGCCAATTCGAGGGCAGCGGTGTGATCCCCATCCCGCAGCGCCTGAACGAAACGCGTCGCCGTGGGAGACTCGCCCAGAAAGTCTGGGCCCGCCTTGGGATGCGTCAGGCTCACCGGCGGCACGCTCTCCCGCTGCAGTCCGGCGCGATCGGCGATGGCGCCTCCGAGCAGGCCGCGGGATTCCAGAACCGCGGGTTCGCCCGTCTCGGTGAATTTCACCAACGCATCTGCAGACTTGGCGAGACCGGCGGCCCGCGCTGCTGAGCCTCCTCGGCGCAGCAGTGGCAACGCACCGTCCACGTCGCCGCCCAGCAGCGCGTGCACGCCGGCGGTCACTGCGCCCAAGGGCGTGTCTTTTTCCGCGAGCCAAGCGGACGCTCGTCGGTGCAGCCGCGCCCGCCGCGCCTCCGGCAGCGCCGCCAGCGCGACGTCGCGCACCGACGAAAACTGAAACGACACCGCATCGGGATTGGAGGAAAGCCAGCCGCGACGGGACAAGCGCTGCAACGCGGCGGCCACCTGGGACTCCTCTTCGCGTTCGACCAGATGCGCCAAATCAGCCTGCGTCGCGCTGCCGCCCCAGACCGCCAGGGCCCCGAGTATCAGCTTGTCCGCGTCAGCAAACCAGCGCAGGCGACGCTCGATCCAATGTTGAGCCGAACACGGCCGGTTGCGACCCGCGACGCTGACGCGCAGTGCCGCCTCGTCTCCGCGGTCGACGACGAGCCCACTTTCAACGGCCTCAAGGGTCGATTCACGCACCCCCAGAGGACTGTCGCTGCCACGTCGTGCCAGCCGGGCCGTATCCTTTTCGACCAGGCCCGGCACGAGGCTCTGCACCAGCGCGCGGGCGGAGGCGTCGTCGAATCCCCCCAGAGAGCCCGAGCGGGTCGCCACCTGTCCGGGGCTGGTGCGACGTAGAATCACGGCAACCTTGCCTCGCGCCTGGGCAGCGAGCACCGCGGCCATGCTGTCCGCATCGAGCCGCTCCGCATCGTCAACGCAGATCAAGCCCCCGGGCCCCAATGCTGCTTCCAGCAACTCTGCGCAGGCGTCGATTTCGAGCCCCTCGCCGGCGCATAGGCTTTCCAGGGAAGCCGCCACCGCGGGCAAGAGGGCGCCACTCCTCAATTGCGAAGCCGCCTCCCGCAGTGCGCCCAGGGGCTCCCCCAAACGCGGCACCAAGGTCATGACCTTGCCACGGTGACGCTGCGACAATTCGAGCAGCGCGCGGCTGCCGCCGCCCCCCCGGGGAGCGCAGATCTCGACGCACTCCCCGGGGCCGGGTGGATCGGGCAGTACACGTGAAAGCCATTGCGGTTGCGCGGGCAACTGCGGCAGCGCGCCGGGACGCAACGGCAACGTGCGATCCAATCGCAGGCCACGCACGCGTTCCTTCCCGAGCAGGCCCAAGCGCGAACCGCGAGTGAGCACCTCGCCGCTCTGCGCTTGAGGCAACGCCGGCGAGAGGAGGACCTCCCCCACCCGCGCGATCCGAGAAAGCTGCACGGCTTTCCGCATTGCCTCCCCGGAAGAAAGCGCGACCGTGGAGGCCGCGTCTACGAGCACCGTCAGCACACCTTGGGCGAGGCCCGCGGAACTCTGTGGAGGCAGCGCAACAACGAGTTCGATGGCGTCTTCAATGGCGTCGGGAGCGAAATCAAATGCGACCATCCCGCTCTGCCACGCGACGACTCGTGCACCTTGTGCGTTCGCGCGACCCAATAGTTCGAGCAACTCGGCGTCATCTTCGCCGCGGCCGCGCTGGCGCACGCACAGCACCAATCGCTCCGCCGCGTCACTGTCGGATGGAGAGGTCACGTTTCGTTCGGTTCAGCTGTCGACGCGAACCTTCTTCTTCAACGCGGAAAGCTCGTCGTCTATTTCGCTAGTGCCGGCATTCTTTTCATCGGCCGAACCGCCGTACTCCAATGCACGAAACTTGGCTTCGACTTCGCCTTGAGTCATCCCGCCGGGGCCACGCCCGGAGCCGAGGGCTTCTTCGACCTCGCGCTGCGCTTGCACCGCCGCCTCAACGCCCTCGATTTGGTCTTCCATGCGGCGGAACTCTCCGAAAGCACCACCGCCGACCGGCGCGCCAAGACCTTCCACGCCGCCGCCTGCCTTGGCCTGCTGCACACGCGCGGCCAACGTGCCTTTCTTGGCTTCCAGTTCCTGGAACTTGGCTTCCATGCGCTCAAGCTCCGCCTTCATTTCCAGGGCGTTGCTGCGCTGTTCCCCACGCAGCGCTTCGGCGCGATCGCGTTCCTGGGTCAGGCGCTTCTTCTGCACCAAAGCCTCACGCGCCAGATCGTCGTCGGAATGCTTGACGGCGAGTTCAGCGCGCTTCGCCCACTTCTCGACCTCCTTGTCGATCTCTTCGGTTTTCCCGCGGAGTTGCTTCTCCGCAGCAACACTGCGCACGACTTCCTGTCGCGCAGCCTTGAGTTGCTCCCGCATCTCGCTGAGAGTGAGGTCGATGCTTTTTTTGGGGTCCTCCGCCTTGTCCAACAAGGAATTGAAGTTCGACGAAATCACGCGGCCCATACGGTCGAAAATCCCCATGGCCGGACTCTGCCACGGCCGCCGAGACGGCCGCTAGCGGCTCCGCCTCAAAAATTCGCAGGCCGGCCGTATTTCTTCAGTTTTGTGCCGGATCCGGGGCTGGCACCGAGGGCAGCCCCCCGGCGCCCCCCAGCCACGGCGGCTCCGGTATGCTGCCTCCAACATGGCAGCACAACTCAGCGCCGGCGACGTGGTCGAGGACTTCACCCTGCCCGCCCACGGTGAAGGCAGTTTCCGCTTGTACGCAGCCCTCGAACGCGGGCCCGTCGTGTTGTTCTTCTACCCAAAGGACGACACGCCTGTGTGCATCGCGGAGGCGTGCGCGTTTCGAGATCGCCATGAAGTCTTCCTGAGCCACGGCGCTCAGGTGGTCGGGGTGAGTGGCGACTCCCTGGAGAAACATGAGGCGTTTGCCGGCCGCCATGACCTGCCCTACACACTGCTCAGTGATGTGGGCGGAAAGGTGCGCGCGCTCTTCCGGGTCAAGAAGACTCTTGGCTTCTTTGACGGACGCGTCACCTTCGTCATTGGTACCGGCGGCAAGATATTGCATGCCTTTTCAAGCGCGCTCGATGCCCGACGACACGTGGAAGAATCCTTGGCGTCCTTGGAGCGCCTGCGCCAAAGCTGAGCGCCGTAGCCCAGCTGCGGCGCGCGCCGCTTCTGCCGCCAAGCCGCCGCCTTCAGCGATTGACGACGTGAATCGCGTGTCCGAGGGATGCGGCCGCGGCTTCCATCAGGGATTCCCCTAAGGTGGGGTGTGGGTGCACGGTCAGGGCCATGTCTTCGGCCGTCGCCACCATTTCCAAGGCAAGTGCCGCCTCGCTGATCAGGTCGCTGGCGTTGGGTCCAACGATGTGCACGCCCAGGATCCGGCCCGTCTTCCGATCCGTAACCAATTTCACGAACCCGTCGGTTTCTCGGATGCTCATCGCGCGCCCCAGCGCGGCGAAAGGGAACTTGCCGATGGCCACGTCGTAGCCCTGCTCTTTCGCCTCGACGTCGGTCATGCCCGCGGACGCGATTTCAGGGTCCGTGAAGATGATGCCGGGGATGGTGATCCAGTCCTTGGCCGAGGCCTTTCCTGCCAGCGCTTCCGCGCACACCTCGCCTTCCTTGCTCGCCTTGTGCGCCAGCATTGGAGCACCCGAGACATCGCCGATGGCCCAGACGCCGGGCACGTTGGTGCGACAGCACTCGTCCGTGCGCACAAATCCGCGCTCGTCGATGACAACCCCCAATTCCTCGAGCCCGATCCCGCGGGAACGCGGTTTCATGCCCACGGCTACGAGCATCACGTCGCACGCCAAAGAAGCCGGCGCGTCGGCGCCCGATAGCCGCACCGTGAGCGAACCATCCGCGCCAGCCTCATAGCCGACGGCCTTCGTCGACTTGTAGATCTTCGCGCCCCGTTTGCTCAGGGTGCGCTCGACAACACGAACGCACTCGGCATCTACCCCAGGTAGCAGCGACGGCGTGAGCTCGACGATCGTCAACTCGGCGCCAAAGGCCTGGTACACCATGCCCAACTCCAAGCCGATGACGCCGCCCCCGACGACCACTAGACGCTTCGGCACTTCCTGAAGGCTCACGGCCTGCCGCGCGCCAATCACCCGCGTTCCGTCGAACTGAAGACCGGGCACTTGGATCGTCTCGCTGCCGGTGGCCACCACAATGCCTTTGCGCGCAGTGAGCGTGACGTTGCCCCCGCCCTTTTTCGCGACGTCGACCGTCGTCGCGCTGCTGAGCCGGCCGCGACCGTCAAAAGTGGTCGCGCTGTTCGCTTTGAGTAGCTGCCGCACGCCGCCAGTGAGCTTCTTGACGATGCCGTCTTTCCAACTCTGCATCTTCTGGGTGTCGAGCTGCGCCGACGCGAAGGAGAGCCCTTGAACCGACGCTTGCTGCGCCTTGTGAAAAAGGTGCGCCGTGCTGATCAAGGCCTTGGAAGGAATGCAGCCCCAGTTCAAGCACACGCCGCCGTATTCTTCTTCTTCAACGCAGGCGACGCTGAGACCAAGTTGCCCTAGGCGGATGGCGCATACGTAACCGCCCGGGCCCCCGCCGACGACGATGACGTCAAAAGTGGTGTCACTCATGGGTCGCGCCTATATCACGGATCAGCGGCGGCACTCAGCCGCCACGCCCCCGACGCGTACCCGCCACCTCGGGGCTCAATGCGACGGCGGCTTGCCCTGGCGCAACAACTCGCCGAGCTGTTCTTCCAGGTGCCACGGACGTGCGGCATACACGTCGTCGAATAGGGACTCGCGCGGTGGCGGCGGCGCGTGCTCGGCAGTCTTGATCGCGGCCGAGATTTCGTCGGTGAGCTCGCTGTCGATGGCAGCTTCGCGGTCGTCGGATAGCGCTCCGCGACTGCGCAGCAGCTTCTGAAGCCGCTCGACCGGGTCTTTCTTGGCCCAGGCTTTCACTTCTTCTTCACTGCGGTAACGGGTGGGGTCGTCACTGGTGGAATGCGCCCCGATCCGGTACGTCACACACTCCACGAAGGTCGCGCCCTCCCCGGACCGCGCACGGCTCACGGCGTCGCGAATGGCGGCAAAGCATGCCACGACGTCGTTGCCGTCCACGCGGATCGCGGGCAGACCGTAGGCCCGCGCTTTGACGGCGATGGTTTCGGATGCCGTCTGCCGTTCCGTAGGCACGCTGATACTCCACCCGTTATTCTGACAGATCAGAACGCAGGGAACGCGATACACGCCGGCGAAGTTCATCGCGTTGTGGAAGTCCGGCTGGCTGGTGGCGCCATCCCCCAAAAAACCGATCGTCACCGTCCGATCCCCGCGGAGCTTCGCGGCCCAGGCGGCACCCACGGCCTGGGGCACCTGGGGCCCAATGCAACTGCCCCAGGAGACTTGATTGACGCTGCGTCCGCTCATATGGCTCGGCATCTGGCGGCCTTTGAGCACGTCCAAGCTGTTGCCAAACACTTGCGCCAGGTAGGTGGCGAGCGGAAAGCCCCGCGCCAGCATGATCGCGCTTTCGCGGAGCGCCGGAAACACCCAGTCCCCCGGGTCCGTGGCGCATGCCGTGGCAACTGGGGGCGCTTCTTGGCCCGTGCAGGTGCCGTAGAAGCCCACGCGACCTTGGCGCTGCAACCCGACCATGCGTGTCTCGAGGATCCGCAAGCGGCGCATTTGTCGATACATGTCCAGGAGCAGGTCTTCGCCCGCAGGCAATTCTCCGCTTCCCAGGAACACGCCGGCTTCGTCAACGAGCTGAAACAAACCAAGATCCGCGTTGGCACTTTCCATGGGCGGGCTTGGGACTACCACGACTTCGGTCTCGCTGTTTAGAGCAGATCTCAGAACCCAGAGCTCAGGCCTCTGCGCTTTCTGAGAGTAGTTCGAGGGCCCGTGCGATGGCGTCGGGATCGGCACCCCCGGGCTCACGCGCGAGCGCCTCGAGTTTCGGCCGCGCTTCGACAATCCGTGCTTCTCCGGCGGCCACCACGGCCAGCGTCCGGCCGTCTCGAGTCCATGCGGAAAGCCCACTGACAATGCTGCGTCGCGCGCGGGCGTCCCCCATCCGCGCCAGGGCAACGCGGGCATGCCATGACAGCGGACTCGAGCCGAACCAGCCGCCAAAGGCGCGCCGGCGAAGGCCGGGGAGCGCGGCACGGATGCGGTGTTTGCCAGCCAACGCAAGGGCTTCGGCCTCATCTTCTGCGGAAAGACCGGCCGCCCTGCCATTTAGCAGGCTCGCCAGCAGATCCGCGCCGGATGGGTCTTCCGCACGCACCAGCACGACGGCCGCCACGAGTCGTACCATGGCCGCATCGTCCTTGGCCGCCTTGCGCGCGGCGGCAAGCAAGCTCCGGGGCGGCGGCGTCGATTCGGTCCAGGCTTCTTCGGCTAGCCGCAGCGCGATGTACCGCACCTCGGGGTCCTCGTCGTCGTGCGCCCGGGTGAGTGCATCGGCAAAGGCCGATTCGGACAGCACATTGCGTGCGGCGATCAAGGCTTGGAATCGCATCTCCGGAGCGAGATCGGAGAGCAAGAGTCGCGTCGCGTGCTGCACCCGCCCGTCGGAGGCCTTGCCCAGTTCCCCCACCGCCACCAGGGCCATCTGGCGAACCCGGAGCGCCGGATCCTCCAAAGCGTCGCACAGTTCGTCTAGGTGCTCGGCCGCGCCAACGTCCGCCAAAATCACTGCAGCCTCGGCGCGCACAGCGACGGCGGCGTCATGGGACAACGTGCGGCAGAGCGCGGTGCGCGCCTCCTCCTGCGCGGGCCCAGTGGCGTGACGACCGAGGTCCCGGACTGCGCTGAGGCGTACTTCGAGTTTGGCACTCTTCAGATCGCGCAGACATGCACTGATATTGCGCGGGAGCAGGCGGGGACCGAACACGGGCGGAGCCTATCGCGTTTTTGCGCACAATCTCCCTTTGGCGAAACCGCGCCGGGAAACCTCGGCGGGCAGCGCTTGCGGTGGCCTGGCGGGCGGGGGATCGTCCCCGCCGTGCATTCCCCCGGCACGGGCAACCCGATGGAAGACCCACCGCACAAGCCCTCCGACGCGGAGCTCTCAGCCTATGTGCGTCGCAGTCTGGCCATGTCCGTTTTGGGCGTGTGCGCCCTGCTGGCGGCCATCGGCTATCTGAGCCTCCGTCACGAACGCGAGATGCGTCTGGTCACTGACTGGGTCTACGACGCTCTCGGCTTTCCTGGACTGATGGGCATCTTGTTCCTGAGCGATTCGGTCATCACTCCCATTCCCCCGGACGCACTGCTCGTGGTCATCTCCAAAAGCGAGTTGCACCAACACTGGCCCGCAGTGATTCTGTTCGTGGGCTGTTTTTCCGCCGTGGCTGGCTGCACTGGGTACTTTATCGCCAGCCATGCCGGTCAAACCCGTCTGGCGAACTGGCTGCTGTCACATGCATCAAGCCGCGCAAAAGCCGTGGTCGTGCGCTACGGCAAGTGGGCGGTCGCCCTCGGCGCCGTCACGCCGATCCCCTTCAGCGTCACCTGCTGGTTTGCGGGCGTTTTTGGCATCCCGTTCCGAGCCTTTGCCCCCATGACCTTGCTGCGGGTTCCCCGCTTCTTCGTCTACTACGCCGCCATTGCCTACGGTCGCGATCTGCTGCAGTGGTTCCAACCGTAAATCCACACCAGGTAGGCAAACGTGAGCCGTTGTGCGACCGTTTCTCCCAATGGACGCCCAAGGACTGCGGCGAACGCGAATTCAGCGCTTCACGTTTTGCCTCCAGAACCGTTAACATCTTCGGTGGACAAATGGCTGCGCACTGGATTCGTTTCAAAGGGACCCATTTCCCGGTCCGCCGCGAGGAAACGGTCATCGGCCGCAGCGCCTATTGCAGCATCGTGCTCAGCAACGAACTTGCATCCCGGCAGCACTGCGCTTTGAAAGCGGCCCCGGAAGGCCTGGTGCTCACGGACCTTGGCAGTCGTAACGGCACTTATGTCAATGGCGAGCGCGTAGACGGCTCGCGTTTGCTGGCCGCCGGAGACTTGATCAAGGTCGGCACGGATCTCTTGGAAGTTCTGGATGCCGACGTGCCCACGCGCAAGGCAGCGACTCAGACCAGCAGAGTGCCGACGGACGAAAACGAGGTCTACGAGGACGGCACGACCCGTACCAATGTGGATCTTCTGGAATTCATCGAGGGCTTGAGCAACGCGGCCGGCTCCTTCCCCGCCGACCCCACGGCCACCGCCATCGAACACTCCCTGGCGAGCCTGCTCAAACGCCACACGGACCAAGGGGAGCCCATCGGGAAATCCCAGTCCACCCGCATTCTGGCCGTCATCGAGCGCGTGGATTCCTGGTTCCCGCAGGGCGAGCGCAGGGCATGGGCGGAGCGCATGCGCGAGCAGATCCGGGAAGTCGGCGGGGTGTGAGCGTCCTCGTCGTCACCACAGATGATGCGGCGGCCCGCGCACTGTGTTTTGCCCTGGAGCGCACCGGGCAAACAGTCACCTGGGAAACCTCCATAAGCGGAGCGCGCGCCCGCGTGTCCACCGCAGCACCGTTGGTCCTGGTCACCGACGCAGGACTCGCGGACCACGAGCTACTGCTTGACGAGATCCTGCGAGATCGCCCGTGGACGAGCGTGCACGTCATGACGGAGACCTCCACGCCCGCAGGCGTCTCGGCCATCTCGAAGCCCTTCGACGCCAGCGAGATTGCCCTGCTGCTGGGGCGTGAGCGAGAGATCGCTCGGACCGAGGAACGGCGCATCAAGCTGCAGCGGCAACTGGAACACTCTGAGCGCCTGGTGGCCATCGGGCGACTCTCGGCGAGCATGGCGCACGAGATCAACAATCCGCTAAGCGTGATCTGTGCCGCGGTGGAGCTGGTCACCGAAGCGGCATCCAGACACCGGGACGTGGAGCTGAGTGAGTGCGCGGAAGATATGCAGCTCGCAGCCACCCGCATTCGGGGATTCGTCCAGCACATTTGTGGCTACGCCCGCCGGGAACGTCCGGAGTTGAAGGACCAATCGGTCAGCGAGGCCGTCGACGTCGCGCTACGCATGGTGCGCCCGCGAGCGCGGGATCGCAACGTCACCATCTTTCCGGGCAGCCTGTCGAGTCTGACGGTGCCCCACGACGCAACTCGCATCTCGCAAGCGGTACTGAATCTGCTGTCGAACGCCGTAGACGCCGCTGCGGAGGGCGGCAAGCAAGTCTGGCTCACCGTGGAGAGCAGCGACGACGGCGTGCAAATCCTCGTCGACGACGACGGCCAGGGCGTGCCGGAAGAGCTCCTGGAGCGCATGTTTGAACCCTTCGCCACGACCAAGCCACCCGGCCAAGGCACGGGGCTTGGGCTCGCCATCACCCGGCAGATTGTCTCCGACCATGCCGGCAGCGTCACTCTCAGCCCGCGCGATGAAGCCGGCATGCGGGCGCGCCTCTGGCTACCGGCATTCCGCCCCGAACGCCATCGCGTGCTGGTCGTGGAAGACGACCCGGCTGTGCGCCGGGCATTGGTCGCAGATCTGCGCCGACAGCGCTTCGTTGTCGAGGCCGTCGGCTCCCTCGCCGAAGTGCGGGCACAGCTCAAGAAGCCGCTGGAAGCCGTTGTTACGGATCTTACCTTGCACGATGGCAGCGGAGCGGATCTGCTGGAGATGCTCTCCAGCGAGTATCCGCAGGTAGGTCGGGTGGTTGTGTCCGGCCGGGTGGACCTGGATACGCCCCATGCAGACTTCCGCATCCTCAAGCCATGGGATCGCGTCGAACTGGCCGCCGCGGTTCGCAGCGCCTGTCTGCTTGTCCGCTCCGGCCGAAACGCCCGCACGACGCAGTCCCCCCCGGCCATCTAGACGATAGCCGCGGCGGCGCCCTAGGTTCTGCCCACCCAGCGCCGCAGCCCCTCGCTGGCAAGCTGGAGGCTGCCACTGACCACCATCACCGTCAGCGCTCCCACCGCAAGCACGTGCGGTGCGCGCAGCATTGAAAGTGTGCCCTGCTCCATCAGTGAGCCGAGGCTCACGCCATCCGCAGGGCCCAGGCCGACCAAGCCCAGCGCCGTTTCACCGATCACGATACCCGCCGCCGCGGTGCCAAGCTGGATCGCAACAGGGCCTAGCAAATTGGGCATCACGTGTTTGAGGATGATGACGCCGTGGGAGACTCCGAGCGCCTGAGCGGCCTCTACGAACTGAGACTGTCCGAGCACGCGCGCCTGCACACTGGCGATACGTGCAAAGGGCGCCCATACCGTCAGACAGAACACCGCTCCGATATGAAGGCGGGACGGCACGGCGACCGCGCTCAGCACGGCAAGCGCCAACAAGAACGTCGGGAAGGATTGCGTCAGATCGCAGGCTCGCAACAGCCAGCGCTGCGCTTTTCCGCCCGCAAGTCCAGCAGTCGTGCCGAGGGGCGTCCCAAGCGTGAAGCCAAACAGCGCCACGACTGCGGCGAGCCCGAGCGCGCGAAATGTGGCGTGAAAAACTAGCGCAAACAGATCCACGCCCGCATCGCCGGAGCCAAATGGCCGCGTGCTGTCCGGACCCGCCCACGCAAGCTCCAGGGTCAGCCGCGTCGGCGAACGATCCGAGAGCACGACAAAGGCAAAAGCAACGAGGGCCACGGCGAGCGCGGGCAAGACACGGGAAAACACAGAAACGCGCGTCACCTGGCTCATGCGGCGGTCCTTGGGTCCAGCGTAGCGCTCGCGAAGGCAGCCGCAGCCTGCGCCAGGACAAACAGACACCCCGCCGCGACCACGCTTGCTTCGAGCACCGGGATGTCCCGCGCCGCGTAGGCGTTGAGCATCAGAGTTCCAAGCCCCGGGCGCTCGAAGAGCCGCTCCAGCACGACGGCCCCACCGAGCAACGCGCCGAGCTGCGTGGCAATCACCACGGAGATGGGCGCAAACGCCGCGGGCAGCGCATGTACGACCCACACGCGAATTGACGTCGCGCCCTTCGCACGCGCCACATCGAGGAACTTGGCCCGCGCCTGGTCCAACAATGCGGCCCGCCCGATCCGCCCAACCTGTGCGGCCAGGGGGATCGACAAGAGCCCCGACGCAAAGAGCAGCCCCGCCACCCCCGCGTCGGGATCCCCAGGCAGCGGCGCCCATTGGCGGTCGACGGCAAACAGGTAGGTCAACAGCGGGGCAAAAGCGATCAGCGGCGTGGCTGCAAACGCGAGGATGCCGCGGTGCGCCCACTCGCGCCGGGCGCCCAGCCACGGGCCGACGGATAGCAGCGCTGCAGCGATGCCGCCCACTGCGCCGAGCAGCACCGCGACTCCGGACAGTGCGGCCGTGGGCCCGAGCGCCCGCCCAACTTCCCCAAACGCCTTTGTGCCGGGACGCGCCAGCGAGTCGCCCAGATCCAATACAAACAACCCCTTGAGGTAGTGGAGGTATTGCAGCCAGAGCGGGCGGTCGAGCCCGAGCCGCGCGCGTAGGGCGGCTCGTTCCAGCTCAGGCGCTTGATCGCCCAAGATCAGCGCAGCGGGGTCCCCGGGCAGTAGGCGCAGTGCCAAAAACACCAAGGTCGCGAGCACCAGCAGCACGAGTAGTGCGCCAAAACTGCGTTCCGCCACCTTCAACAAGACCGGCACGACCCGGCTCGCGCGCGCCTGGTCCCGCCGGTGGTCTGTCATGCGTCCGTGGCAGCATCTGCGGCGCCGGCTTCCGCGTCGAGCGCGGCGTCCCCGGCGTCCGTGCCGGCGTCCCCGGCGTCCGTCGCAGCATCGGTCGTCGCGGAGTCCGGCGCGGCAGCGTCGCTGCCCGCGTCGGCGCTTCCAAAGCAAACGCCGCCGGCACTCTTCGGCAGCTTTGCGCAGCTGGCAGGGCAGCTTACGCAGCTGGCGCCGGCGTTCCCGCAGGCCAGAGCCTCGGTACCCGAGCGGCAGAACCCGAGTACGTCACAGCAGCCAGCGCAGCTCTGCGCGCTGCACCCCTGTGCGGGTTCGCAGATATCCGTCGACGCGCTACTTACGGGCGCCGCTCCGAATGCAACGATACACACCTTGCCGCTGACGTCCCCATACTCCGCAATCGTGGCCTTCCAGGGATTCTCGCGACCCAGATCAATGCATTGGTAGCCGGAGCGACAGTCGCCGTTGCCCTCACAACTGCGCATGCAAAAAGTGCGACGCAGGCGATCCCCAGACTGGGGGTCGGGACAAACCGAACTGGGGCTGTTCTTGAATGCGACGCAGACCGCCTCATCTGGACAAGTCCCGGGCTCGCAATTGAAGATGGTGCAATAGCCACCGGGCAGAGTCGTGTCACACAGGCGTTCGCCCGCGTTAGAGCAATCCGTGCTGACCGAGCACTCATCACCGATTTCGGGCTTGCAGCCGTACAGCCCACACACCAGGGCGAGCACGAGCCAAAGGCGGTTTTGATGCAGCCAAGTCAAAGCGTCGCGGACTTTAGCCGTCCGAGGGAAAAAGTCACCCAGGAAGCGTTCGGTGCTGCTAAATCCGCGAGAGTGAGGACGGCGAGCACCTGGAGGGTCCTGCGCGGGTGGTGCACGGCCACGCTACTCGCGGGTTGCGGCGGCGGCGCGCCGCTGCTGCATCCGGTGCATCCGCTGCCACCGGATCAAGTGAGTTTCGGTGCGGGCGTGAGCCACACTGTGGTGCTCGGCGAAGCCGACGAGCAGCTGGCAAACGCCAAATCTGCCTCCGCGTCCGGGGGCGCCGCGTCCCCGGAAGGTCAGGATGCCATCCTGACCGGTGCGCTCGCGGAATCCATGACGTCGCCAGGCATCGCGCCCTGGGTGGGCGCGCGCGCGGGGCTTGGCTACAACACCGAGGCGGGACTCACCTACACCGGGCGCAGCGCGCGCCTCGACGCCCGTCATGTGTTCATCGACGAGTCCCTTGCCCTCAGCGTCGGTTTGGGTGCAAGCGGCCGCTTGGCCCCGCGGGGCTCCGACGGCGGCAGCGTTCCCGGCGTCGACACCAGCGCGGTCACCGGTTTCGGCATCGATCTACCCGTCCTCGTGGGCTACCGCAGCCCGGGGCAATTGCTCTCGGTCTATGGGGGCGTTCGGGCGCACTTTGACCGCGCCTTCGGGGATGTGCCGATACGTCTCTTTGCGGATCCCACCGAAGAGCGCGTTGGGGATCTGGACGCCATACGCGTCGGCGGCAGCGGGCTGGTCGGCATGCTGATCGGCGTCGAGCCCATTTGGATCGCATTGGAAGCCAGCGTGGGAGTGTTCCACGGCGATGGATTTCTACGCTACCCCTCCAGCGGCCCGGGTCAGCCCGGCCAGCCCGGCCAGCCCGGTCGGCGCGTCGACACCAGCTGGACCGCGCCGATCGTCTCCCCCGCCGGAGCCCTGCTGACCCGGTTTTAGCGCGGAGCCTCAGAGCCGTGCGCCAGAGCAGGGACGGTGTGGAGACGGTGCGGAGACGACCCGAACCCGTCGTTTTCACGCCTTTTCCGCCGTGCTCCTCAACGCCGACTTGCCTGCGCCGCGGCCGGGACTTACCATTGTTCAGTGCGCAGTCGGACTTACTTGAACAGCCGCGCCCTGCTGGCCTTGGGCAGCCTCGCGGCCCTGGGTTGCTCGGCGGAAATTGAGCCCTACAGCGCCGACGCGGAAAGCGGTTCCACCCATGCGCTCGTGAGCATCGAGCGCAGTAGCGCCGAGGACGGAACCCAGCGAGCCCAAGCGATCGCCACGTTCGTGCAGCTCCCTGCGGAAGCAGACGCCCGCGCGGTGCTTGAATCCGTCGGCCTCAAACCAGCCCTACCCGCGCTGGGCCAGTGTGTCACAGCCGGCGCCGCCGCTCCGAGTTATCGCGGAAGTGTGGAGTTGATCCAGGCAGGCGAAGTGCGCGTCAGCGTCGCGGGCACAACGACGGTGCTCGCGCCGCATGCGTTCCCCACTGTCACCGACGTCGT
Source organism: uncultured Myxococcales bacterium (assembly GCA_937872925.1). GTDB lineage: Bacteria > Myxococcota_A > Polyangia > Polyangiales > Polyangiaceae > JACKEA01. The sequence continues at coordinate 53,390 of CALMUT010000344.1, forward strand.
ATCCGGCATCGTATACACAACTCGCGACCAGTCCGCGGAACCATTCCCCACTGCAAGCGACTACACCCTCAAGGTGGACGGCGAGCTCGGCAACCTCTCGGTCACGCGTAGCGCTCCCAACGAGCTTTCCGCGGTGACGGTGAACGGCGTGCCGCTGCGCGACGCTGGTGACATCAGCGCAGCCGCGCCGATGGATCTCACCTGGAGCGTCGGCGCTCCTGGCGATTTGTTGTGGGTTGAGGTCGGCGCCGCTGACGGAACCTCCACGCTGTGCAGCTTCCGTGATGAGGAGGGGGCAGCTACGATCGCGGGCGGCAGCTTCACGGCCGGCGCCGCGCGCATTGCTTTGCATCGTGTGCGCGTGGCGGAGTTTTCCGCGCCCGGCGTCGCGCTCGGAGAGCTCCGCTTTGATTTCGAGCTCACGGCGTCCCTGCGCATCGTTCCGTGAACGACGCGGAAATCGACCGCCTAGAAGCCGCCGACCAGCTCGAAGCGGCAGCGGCATTGGCCCAATCGCTGGGACAGCCCGCCCGAGCCAGCGCCCTCTTTGAACGTGCCTGCGACTTCGATTCCGCCGCGAAGTCGGCGCTGGCCCACGGGGACTATGCGCGCGCCTTCGAGCTAAGTGCCCTGGCAAAGAACGTCCGCCTCGAAGCGCAAGCTTGCGAAGGCCTAACGCAAGACGTGAGCGCCGCCGAGCGCGCAGCCGCGAGTGTGGAGGCCCGTGGCCTACACGCCAGCGCCGCGCGACTGTGGTTGGCACTCGACGCGCCCGGCAACGCGGCGCGCTGTTTCGAAAACGCAGGCGATCCCTTGCGCGCAGCGCAGGCACACCGCGCAGCCCAAGAGCCGCGCGGTGCCGCGCGCTGCCTCGAAACACTGCTTCGAGTCAGCCCGGACCGGCACGACGCCCGGCTCTTGCTCGGCGAAATCTTGACGGAACATGGCCGCGCACGCGCGGCGGTGCGCAGCCTACAGCTCATTCCCGCCGACCAACCCGAATACGCTGCCGCCCTCACCCTCTTGGCGCAGGGCTTTAGCCAACTCGGCATGCACGACGCGGCCGAAGACGCGAAGCAGCGGCTAGGCGTCCTTGGCGGGCCCGTGCCGCCGATTGCAAACGCGCAGCCGACCACGACACAACCAGAGACCGTGCTCTTCGGTCGGTACCGCGTGGTGCGTGAGGTCGCCCGCACCCCGACCGCGCGCGTGCTCGAAGCCACCGACCGCATCAGTGGTGCGCGGGTGGCTCTGAAGATCTTCGCCATTTCCACCCTGCGCGACAGCGGTCGCGACGCATTGCGACGCTTCGAGCGGGAAGCCGAAGTGCTGTCGGGGCTGCGCCACCCGAGCATCCTGGAGCTCTTGGCCTATCTGCCCGACGGTCCGGCAGTGGTGCTGCCCTGGATGGCGGGAGGCTCTTTCTCGGACCTCCTCGCCCGAGGGCCCGTCGCACCGGCCCGTGCTGCCGAAATCACCATCGCCGTGCTCAGCGCACTGGGCGAAGCGCACCGCCGTGGCATCCTGCATCGCGACGTCAAGCCCGCCAACGTCCTATTCGATGAAGCAGGCGGTGCCCGGCTCGCGGACTTCGGCACGGCGCACGTCAGCGATTCGGCCGCGACGGTGACCGCCGGCGTCATCGGAACCCTGGGTTACATGGCGCCGGAGCAACGCAGCGGTGCACCGGCCAACGTGCGGAGCGACATCTACGGCGCGGGTGCGCTTTTGGCGCACGGGCTCACCGGCGCGCCGCCGGACGCCGGACTTGGCGTTCTGTCGCGTGACTTGACTGAAGCGCATCAATCCGTGCTGGACCGTTTGATCGGAGAAGAAGCGAAGCGACCGGCCGACACGGGCGAGGCCATTGCACTGATGCGCTCAGTGCCGTGGCCGGTAGACGTTCCGCAGCATCGGGTCGAAACGCCGCCCATCGCCACAACAGCGCGCGAGTATGGCGGGCGCTTGCGAAGCTCCGCGAACGGCAGATGGCAGGACAGTCTGCTCGGACGCGACGTCCTGGTCGTCGCCGCGCAAGGCGCCGTATACGAGCGCGCGCTGGCATTCGCGCGTGCAGACCACCCGGCTCTGGCTTCCGTGCTGTCACACCAGGCGGATCACGAAACGGTGTGGGTCGAGGACTTCCCGATTGCCGATCCGGCTGCGCCGCTCACCGAAGGCGAGCGCGCAACACTCTCGCAAGCGCTCGAAGCACTGCACCGCGCTGGCGCAGCGCACGGCGCCGTGGATCGCAAACATCTGCGCCATGTCGGAGATCAGGTGCTGCTGCGCTTTCCGATGCAGCCGTACCACCACGACCCGGAGCGCGACCTGGTTGATCTAGCCACGCTGTGACGTCTCCCAGATCCCGTGACTTCGGGTATGCTCCCGCGCCGGGATGACGGAAAAAGAAGAAACCGCAGCCGAAGCGGGCGAGAGCCGCGGCAGGTTCAGCAGCAGATTGGGCTTCGTTCTCGCGGCCGCGGGCTCCGCCGTGGGGCTCGGCAACGTCTGGAAGTTCCCATACATAGCCGGGGAAAACGGCGGCGGACTATTCGTACTGATCTATCTGGGCTGTGTACTTGTCGTCGGTCTGCCCGTGATGATCGCGGAGGTCTTGATCGGTCGCCGCGCGCAGCGCTCTCCAGCAGGCGCGTTCCAGTTTGTCGCAGGCGAGCAAACCGCGTGGCGTCTCGTGGGTTGGATGGGCGTCGTCGCGGGCTTTGTGATTCTCTCGTACTACAGCGTCGTCGCCGGCTGGACGCTGAACTACGCCTTCATGGGCATCAATCGCTTCTTCGTCGGCAAGGACGCCGAGCAGATCGCAACGGCCTTTGGCACATTGTACGGCGCCGGGGACATCAACGTATTTTGGCATCTGGTGTTCATGATCACCACCGTCGGCATTGTCATCGGTGGGGTTCAACGCGGGATCGAGGCCTGGTCCCGGGTGCTCATGCCGGCACTCTTGGTGATGATGGCGGCCCTAGTGGTGCACGCCATGTTCCAACCCGGCTTCGGCCGGGCGCTGTCGTTCCTGTTTGCACCGCATTCAGACAAACTGACGGCCGCCGGCATTCTGGAGGCACTGGGGCACTCGTTCTTCACGCTGAGCCTGGGCATGGGCGCGATGCTGACCTATGGCAGCTATCTGTCGAAAGACCGCGATCTGGTTGCTTCCTCCGCCCTGGTGAGCGTGCTCGACACCGTGGTCGCCCTGATGGCGTGTTTGGTGCTGTTCCCGGTCATTTTTAGCATTGGCCTTGAGCCCAGCGCCGGCCCGGGGCTGGTCTTCAAGAGCATGCCGCTCGCACTCACGCAAATGCGTGGCGGGGTGGTGCTGATCATCGTTTTCTTTGCGCTCTTGTTCTTTGCAGCGCTCACCAGTGCCATCTCGTTGCTCGAAGTCGTCGCCAGCACAGTGATCGATCAACTCGGCTGGCCCCGCCGGCGCGCGGTGTTGCTCTGCGGAGCCGCGGTGTTTCTTTTCGGGCTGCCTTCGGCCCTCAGTGGCTCCGGCGCGGTGTTTGGGAAATGGTCCGCCCTCTTCGGCAAGAATTTCTTCGACTCGATGGACTACCTGGCATCTAATTGGCTCTTGCCCCTCGGCGGATTGTTCATGGCGTTGTTTGTAGGCTGGGCCATGCCCGATCAGGCGCGTCGGGAAGAGTTCCAGACGGGTTCGAAATTCGGTCGGTTCTACGGCGTGTGGCTCTTCGCCCTCCGCTTCGTGGTGCCCATCGCCGTCTTGGCGGTCTGGTTATTTTCCGTAGAAATCTTGCCCAAGGCCTGGCTCACCGGCGGAAAGTAGGCACATGCCGGCCCCGCATCGCGTCTACTTCGTCCCCGGCATGTTCGGCTTCGGCAGGCTCGCCGGCTATGACTATTTCCATCACGTGCGCACCGCCTTGGAGACACGCTTCGCCGATGCCGGCTGCGAGATGGTCTCCGAAGTCGTTCCCACGCCCCCGACGTCAAGCCTCCGCTTTCGGGCGCGCATGCTGGCCAAAGCCATCCAAAAGTCTCACGGCGACGACGACGGCCCTATCCATTTGGTTGGCCACTCGACGGGTGGACTCGATATTCGGCTGTTGCTCTCTCCCACCACCAACTTGAAAAGCGATGACCCAGGACGTCTCAGCTGGCGGCCCCGCGTCACGACGGCCGTTTCTTTCAACACGCCGCACTACGGCACGCCTCTCGCATCGTACTTCGCGACCGTAAGTGGTACCCGTGTGTTGTACGCACTCAGCTTGATGACCGTAGTTTCGCTGACCCTCGGCGAACCTTCCCTGGCGGTATTTTCAAAGCTTCTCGCGGCGTTGGGCGGCATCGAGCAAGTCCTGGGCGGAGATCTCAAGCTGGTGTCACGTGGGACCAACTTGATCCTGCGCTTCGTGGATCGCGAGGGCCGAGAAGAGGTCGTGGATTTCTTGTCGAAGGTGCGCGTGGATCAGGGCGGGGTGGTGCAAATCATGCCCGAAGCCATGGACCTATTCAACGCCGCGGCGGAGGACGATCCGACCGTACGCTACGGCAGCGTGTTGACTGCCGCTCCCCCACCGGAGGCGCTGCGTTTCGCCAAGCGTGTGCGTTCTCCCTACGCCGCATTGACTGCGGCCATGTTCGCTACCCTTTATGGTTTCACCAGCCAACAGCATAAGATGTATCCCTACGCGAAACCGACCGGAGAAGAAGCGCGCCTGCTGAAGAGCGGTATTTTGCACGAGCTAAGCAATCGCTCCAACGATGGCATCGTCCCCACTCTGAGCATGCTCCATGGAAAACTGCTGTGGTGCGGAGAAGGCGACCACCTGGACGTGCTCGGGCACTTCCAAGACGATCAGACGCCAAACCAACACGTGGACTGGGTCACAAGCGGCGCGCATTTCACCCGGGACCGCTTCCGCTCCCTGATGGACGCAGTCGCGCAATTCCAGCTCGCGACTTGAAACGTCGGCGTCAGCCTGCGTCAGTCGTCTTTTGGGGCGCTGGGGCGCCGACGATCTTGTAAACTAGCTCGCGCTCTTCGCCCCCGCGCATGAAGGTCACGCGAAGCTCAGGGGCGTTCCGCAAGGACTCGAAGGCTGCGAAGGCGTCGGTGTCCCGCTCGATACTGCGACCGTTGACGCGAGTCACGATGTCGCCGGGCATGAGATCCACGCCATCCCAGAACTCCGGGGGTGAGAGCCCAACGATGCGAAAACCAACGAAGCGTCCACCCTGCAGGCTGGGTTCGACTTCGACGTGTTGCAGAAAGTGCCCCAGGCCCGCTTCGACCGTGGCTGTGATCTCCTCTCGGGTGAAGTCCACTCGCGGAGCCTTCGCCTCTTGCTTCGGCGCGGTCTGCGCTTTGGCAGGCGACGGCGCTGGAACGTTGCCGCCGCAGCCAAAACAGATCAGCCCCAACCCGAAAATCGCTGACACTTTCGCCTTCATCGCTCCGGAATATGGGCAGTTTCGCCGCGGCTGGGCAAATTCCCCGCTCCGCCCACGCAAATGCCGCGTTTCAAGGGACCCGACGCCCGGCTGGGGCAGGCGCGCTGAGGCGCTTGGCCCCCGGCCTACGGTGCGGACACGACGCGAAGCGCGGCGTCTAGGATGGCGCCCGCAACGGCATCGACTTCGCCGTCGCTCGAAAGATGAACCACGTGGTCGTCGGGCACCAGCACTTCGGCGCGTTGGTAGACCTCCACCAAACGACGCTGAATGATCGGATCCTCGAAGAGCTCCTCCGTGGACCCGCGAGTGCGTCGCCGTTCCGCGGCTCGTTCTGCGGGGATGTCCAGCACAAGCGTCAAGTCCGGTCGCAGCGCGCGGGCATTCAACTCACGGATCCACGCAATTGCTGACTCCTCCTCGGGAGCCGTAACGGACTGATAGGCCAGGCTCGAAATGTCGTAGCGGTCCGAGATGACGATGGCGCCATCACGCAGTGCCGGCACGATGACGGAGTCTAGGTGATCGAGGCGGTCCGCTGCGAAGAGCAGCGCCATCGTGGACCAAGCGAAAGCCCGCGGCCCGCTCGTGCCCGGGACAAACAGGCGTTTCTGTAGGATCTGTCGGATCAACGCGCCGACGGGTCCCGTGGTCGGTTCGCAGGTCAGGCGCACGTCCCTGCCCTGCTTGCCGAGGGTCTTCGAAAGGCGCTTGGCATGGGTGGTGGTGCCGGCTCCATCGATGCCCTCAAGCACGATGAATCTACCCGGGAACGGTCGTGTGGCGTCGGTCATGGCTGCGGGGCTGGGTCCTCTCCGAGCACTACGTTGTCAATGAGGCGCGTGGCGCCGGCAAACGCCGCTAGCGCCAGCAATGCGCGGGACGAGATTTGCGCGTCCTGGGCAAGGGGCGTGATCTCGCTGGGGTCCGCGAGGACCGCGTAGTCGAGTCTGAGCTCCGCAGCGTCGACAATCCTGCGAACTGCGCTCAGGATCTCCGTGCAGCTCCGCTCGCCGGCGGCGAACCGTGCCGTCGCCTCCGTCAGCGCGCGGGGGATGGCCAGCGCCTGGGAGCGCTGATCGGAACTGAGATACGCGTTGCGCGACGAACGCGCTAAGCCGTCCGCTTCCCGCACGATGGGATGTCCGATGACTTCCACGGGGAGACCCAAATCCCTGGCCAATCGCTCGACGACCTTCAGCTGCTGGTAGTCCTTGCGGCCGAACACCGCCACACACTTGCCCGTCAACCCAAAGAGCTTCGCGACGACGGTAGCGACGCCCTCGAAGTGGCCCGGGCGCGAACTCCCGCAGAGGTGATCCGTGAGCCCCTCGACCCGCACGCGAGTCCTCTCGCCTTCGGGGTAGATCTCTTCGACAGGCGGACAAAACGCCAGGGCGACGCCGCGCTCGGCGCAAGCCGCAAGGTCCGCCTCGAGCGGCCGCGGATATTTGGTGTAGTCCTCGGTGGGTCCGAACTGGGTCGGGTTGACGAAGATGCTGACCACAACGGCATCCGCGTGACGCTTGGCTTCGTCCACGAGCGCCAGATGCCCCGCATGCAGCGCACCCATGGTCGGCACGAGCGCGACGCGCTGGCCCGAGCGGCGTAACGCTTCACACGCCTCTCGGTAGGACTGTGCAGAGCGCTCGACCTGCACTAGCCCTCGTCACTTGCCGGGCCGTAGCCCGGAGGAGTGGAACGCACCACAGACTTTGCACCCGTTGGATCGCCGGGCTTCTTTTCCTTCTTCATGCCAAAGCTATGGGCTGCGTCTGGAAACGACCCGGCTTGCACCTCGCGCACATACGCTTCGGTCGCGGCAACCACCGCATCGCCTAGCTCCGCGAAACGTTTGACGAACTTCGGTTTGATATCCCGATACATGCCCAAAAAATCATAGCAAACGAGCACCTGACCATCGCAGTGTGGCCCAGCGCCGATGCCGATCGTCGGGATGTCGATGGTCTCCGTGATACGGCGGCCGAGATCTGCAGGGAGCCCTTCGAGCACGACGCTGTACGCGCCGGCGTCCGCTAAAGCCTGGGCGTCGGCAAGCACACGTGCCGCTGCCTCCTCCTGTTGCCCCTGGACGCGGAAGCCACCCATGGCGTGCACGGACTGGGGCGTGAGGCCCACGTGACCCATAACGGGAATGCCGGCGCTCACGATGCGGTGCACATGCTCCGCGACCGTTTGGCCACCTTCGAGTTTCACCGCCTCGAAGGCGCCGGACTTCAACATGCTGCCTGCAGCGTCGAGGGCCCGTTCGGGCGAAACCTGAAAGCTCATGAAGGGCATGTCGCCGACGATCTGAGCGCGACGCGTCGCCCGAGCCACCGCACGGCCGTGATAGCAAATCTCCTCGACGGTCACCGGCAGGGTGTTCGGGAGCCCCTGCACCACCATGCCCAGGGAGTCGCCGACCAGCAGCACGTCTGCGCCGCCTTGGTCGAGCAGCCGCGCCATGGTGGCGTCGTACGCCGTCAGCATGGCGATTTTCGGCCCCTGACGCTTGCGCGCCCGGATCCCCGGAACGGTCACTTTGTCGGTCATGAGCCTCCGCCAGCCTCCTTATCCGTTTTTTTCCCTGTCGCAAAACCCCGCAGACTCTGCAGACTGCCGTCGAGGCAGTGGCGCGCCGGCGAAAGCGGCGTTAATTTGGGACTCATGGCCTCTCCCGAGCCCGGAAGCGCGGATTTTTCAACACGATTTTCGCGTTTGTCGCGCCGCGTTCGGGGACGCCTCGTCGCCCGGCGCGTGCTGACGGGCCTGAGTCTCGGCGCATTGGCGTCGGCCCTCGTCGCCCTCGGCCTGTGGTGGCAGCGGCTGTCGGACTTCCGCCCTTGGGCCATCGGACTGTGCCTCGTCGGTGGGGCGGTCGGGTTGGCGTTGGCTCTGCGGAAGCGCTGGAGCGATTCCCACGTTGCGCTGTACCTGGACGCCAAGCTCGGATCCCAAGAAGCCATCAGCACGGCCGTCGAGCTCGACGCAGAGCAGGGCGCTTCGGGCGTTGTGATCCGTGACGCAGCCCGTGCCCTCGCGACGCCGGACGCAGAACGCGCGAGACCACGCGTGCTCTCGCGCATGCATGTGCTTGGCCCCATCGGCGTCGCCGCGCTCACATACCTGTGCCTGATCCCGGTACGACCAGCACCGCCCGAGGCCGAGCTGGCGCCGGGGGCGCAGATGGTTCAGCTCGCAGAATTGCTCGGCTTGGAGAAGATCGAAGCCCTGGAGAAGTTGGACGGTCGCGACGCCGCACAAGACGAGCGCCTTAAGAAGATCGCCGAGGACGCCAAGAAGCTGCGTAGCGATCTGGCCAAGGGCATGGAGAAACGCGACGCGCAATCTCGAATCGCGAAGCTGCGCGATGACATCGCCTCCGAACGCCTGCAACTCACAGACGAAAAGAACCGCCCGGGCATGGAAGCTGCGGTGCAGAAGCTCAACAAGAGCCCACACCTCAAGGATGCCGCCAAAGCCCTGGGCAACGGCGACCTGGTCGCATTCGATCGCGAGATGCAGCGGCTGGCCAACTTGGCGGAAGAAGACGCCCGAAAAGCCGCGAAAGAGGCCCTGGAAGAGGCGAAGAAAGCCGCCAAAGACAAGGGCGCTCATGGCCTGGCCGAAGCGCTGGAAGAACAACAGAAGAAGTTTGAAGAGCGGGAGAGCAAAGCCGAGGCGCTTCGCGAATTGGCAAAAGAACTAGGCGACGCGGGCAAGCTCAGCAAAGAAGCACAGGAAGACCTGGAAGAGTTCGGAAGCTCCGGCAGCCCAGAGTCCGCAAAGCGCTTGGCCGAGTCCCTGAACAAGGCCCTCGAGGGGCTGACAGAAGAAGAGCGCAAGCGACTCGCCGAGAAGCTGAAGCAGCAACTCGAAAAACGCGGGACTGATGGGTCCATGAACCCTATGACCAAGGAGCAACTGGAGGAAATGCAGCGGCGGCTCGCGTCACCCGAGGGCCAGAAAGAACTCCAAGAACAGCTCAGGGAAATGGCCAAAGAAGACCCGAGCCAGCAGGCGGAGCGCGAGAAGGGGCTGAACGACGCTGACCGTGGTGGAGCGGACGCAGAGCGCGGTTTGGGAATGCCCATGCCAACGCCCGGTGGTCCCCCTGCACCCGGGGCGGGTGACCCAGGCAAAGGCAAGGGCGACCAAGCTGGTGACGGCAAGGGCAAAAGCAGCGACGGCAAACAAGCCGGCGGTCCTGGCGGCAAGAAAGACACGGGAGAGGGGGACCACAAAGGCAGCACTCCAAAACTCTCCGCCAAAGAACTGCGATCCAAAGCTGCAGCCAAGGTCAATCCCGGCGCTCCCCTGCACGGCACGACCTTGGGTCGATCCGGAGCGCGCCCCGGTGAAACCGCCAATCGAGCTGGCAAGGGTGCTTTGGGCAAGGTCGCGCCTGGCGAGATGAACGGAGTCGAACGCTCAGAAGTGCCGGAAGAATACCGCGAGCAAGTCGGACGCTACTTCCAGCCCTGAACCGGCGCGAAAGCCCGTGGCTGAAAAAGCGCAGAAACCACGCTAGGCTCGCCCGGCCTCATGACCCAGCCCAGCCACGACGCCTTCGGCGCACGCCTCGAGCAAGCCCGGGACTCCAGTAGTCGCCTCCGTACAGCGATCGCCACCGTGATCGTCGGACAAGAGGCCGTAGTGGAGCAAGTGCTGTGGGCGCTGGTCGCCGGCGGCCACGTGCTCTTGGAAGGTGCCCCCGGACTTGGCAAGACGCTGCTGGTGCGCACCCTAGCGTCGGCGCTTGATCTCAAGTTCTCGCGCATCCAGTTCACGCCAGATCTGATGCCCAGCGACGTCACCGGCACGAACGTATTGGTGATGGACGCCCAAGGCGGCAGCGACGGTCGCTTCTAATTCCATCGCGGGCCCATCTTCGGCCAGGTCGTGCTCTCGGATGAAATCAACCGCGCCACGCCGAAGACCCAAAGCGCGCTGCTCGAAGCGATGCAAGAGCACGCCGTGACGATCGCGGGCACGCGCCATGCGTTAGAAGAACCGTTTTTTGTGTTGGCCACGGAAAACCCCATCGAGATGGAAGGCACCTACCCACTGCCGGAAGCCCAGCTGGATCGCTTTCTGCTGAAGGTACTGGTGCCGTCCCCAGCTGAAGAAGTCCTGACGCAGATCCTCACACGCACGACCGGACACGCGGTCGCCGCGCCCGCCAGCGTCCTGCATCGCGATGAAGTCATGGCGTTGCGTGCACTGTGTCGAGACATCGCGATCGCCGAGCCCGTGATCCGCTATGCCGCCAGGTTAGTGACCGCAAGCGACCCTGCCGCTGATTCCGCGCCAGAACTCGTCAAACGCTCCGTGCGCTACGCCGCCGGAGTGCGCGGGGGCCAGTCCCTGGTGCTCTGCGCCAAGGCCCTCGCGCTGTTGGAAGGGCGCGCCCAAGTCGCTTTCAGCGACATCCAACGCGTGGCACAGCCTGTGCTCCGGCACCGCTTGATCCGCAGCTTCGAGGGCGAAGCCGACGGGATCACCACCGATCAAATCATCGACGAACTGGTGAAGCAGGTCCCCACCCGGCCAGAGGCCGTGCAGCAAGCCATCCAAGGGGGGTGATGGAGCACGCCTTCACCGCCCGCGGCCGCGGCGCGCGCGCGCTGAGCGTGCTTCGTGGACTGATGTGCTGCGCGGCACTGTTGGTCCTATCGCTTTCGTCGCACTCTCGAGCACAAAGCTCGGGCCTGTTGATCGGCGCGGCGCCCCTGCTCGGCAGCGACGCGCCCGCAGGCGGCGGATGGTTCGGCTGCGTGGTGCAGCTGCATAATACGACGGATGCCCAACTCGAGGGCGTGCTTGAGCTCATCGCCGAGGTGCCGTGGTCTTCGGACGAACAGCGCATCGTCACCCAGGCACCGTTTGCCGTCGCTGGCAAAGGACGCGTCAGCGTCCAGCTTCCCACCCACGGCTTTCGCAGTTCCACGCCGGCGCTGAAGGTGCTTGCGAAAGACTCCAAAGGCGAGACGCTGGCTAGCCAGGAATTGCCTGAGCCGCGCATGCCCGAGCCGCTGCTCTTTGATCTCACGACCCCGAGCAAACTCACCTCCGGACTGCGCGGGCGGCGCGTCGCCGTGCGCGGCGCACGCTTGCGCGGCAGCTACGGTCCCCCCATGTTGGCTCTGGGTTCTCCGCAAATCGAGCGGGCCACCGGGGATCCGGCGTTGCCTACCCGGGCAGCGGGCTACGCCAACGCCACGGTGGTCGTCGCCAGAAGCGAAGCCGTCACCCGCTTGACTGGCCCGGCTCTGAACGCGCTGGGCTCTTGGGTCCTTGCCGGTGGCGCCCTGGCGCTGCACATCAGTCGACCTGAGGACTTGCGCAGCCCCGTACTGCAGTCCCTCACGGGCGGCGCAATCAAGAGCGCGCCCCCTTCGGCGGCCCTGAAGGGCAAGTCGGAGTTCATCATTCCTCGCGAGAATTCCAGCTCGCCCTACGGTGGCCGCGGCTTCGGCTCCACCCTACGCATGGAAGTCTCGCCCTCGGACGCCGTCGGCGGCGAACTGGTGTCCTTTGCGGGTGGCAATCTGCGTCCCAGCCCCTGGGGCGCCTCGGCAAGCTACGGCTTGGGTGAGGTGCATCTGCTCGCCTTCGACACCACCGAAGAAAGCCATGTCACCGACAACTGGGTGCAGCTCAAGCTCCTCGACCTCGTGCGGCACGCCTGGGCCCGTCAGCAGGCCGTGGTCTTCCCCCACGCCCTGACGGATCTCGACTCCTCGAATAGCGCTGAAATCCGCCGAGTGCTGGATCCCAATGAGGGCGCACGCTGGGCCATCGCCGTCGCGCTCTTGATCTTGCTGCTGTACGCGGTGCTGGCAGGACCCGTGAATTTCTATCTGGCCACCAAACGCGGCCGGCCGCTGCGGGCGCTGTGGCACCTGCCGATTTGGGCCGGCGGCACGCTGCTGTTGATTGTCGGCTTGGGGGCCGTGGCCAAGGGCGTGGTCGGACGGGCGCGCCACGTGTCGCTGATCGAAGCCGGCGCGGGCATGCCCCGCGCCGCGATCACTCGTTACCGCGGATTCTTCGCCTCTAGCTCCGAAGAACTCGTGGTGCGGGGCTCCGCCCACGAAAGCGTACTCGACTTGTTCGGAGAAAACGGTCCGAACAGCCGCGTGCTCGTGATCGATCGCGACGGAGTACGGTTGGAAAAACTCCGCGCCAAACCCTGGCAAACGGTCGTGGTACGGGAAGACAGCTTCGTGAAGCTCGGCGGCGGCGTCAGCCTTGTCCCCCAGGGCACGGATTTGGTGATCGTGAATCGGTCCGCCCACGATCTGCGGGGGGCGGTGGTCAAGCTTGCCGGTGGAGACGCTTTCTTCTTCGACCGCATCAAAGATGGCGAAAGCGTCCAAGCGACCGCTGGACAGAAGCTGCCGGGCGTCATCGGCTCGCGGCGCTACGGCGGCACGGCGGCGGCGAGCCACGAGTTCAACCTGCCCGTATTCATGAAGCTGATCGAAGAGTCCGTCAAAGGCGGTGGCAGCGCCTGGAACGCCATCGAGACAGCGGCCAGCGACGACGTCGATTGGTGGCCGGACGACGTGCCCGCGCTCATCGCGCAGATTGAAGGAGGAGAGGGGCGCACCTCCGACTCGGGTCTGAAGCTCGATTCCGATCGCCTGCTGCTGCGCGTGGTCGGCTATGGAGGGGTGCCGTGATCGCCGCCCCCACCCCGGCCATTCGCGTGCGGCACCTCTGGCACCGCTACGGCAATATGGATGTGCTGAGCGATGTGAGTTTCGACGTGGGCCACGGTGAAATCTTTGGCTTCATCGGCCCCAACGGCGCCGGCAAGACCACCACGATCCGCATCATGGCCACGCTGCTTGACCCCATGGCCGGGCGCGTGGAAGTGGACGGCGTCGACGTCGCCATCGACCCAGACCGCGTGCGCCGCGTCGTCGGCTACATGCCGGATCACGCGGGGGTTTATGAGCGCATCACGGTGCGTGAGTACTTGGAGTTCTTCGCGGATGCCTACGCCGTACCCAACATTGGAGTGGTCGACGCCGTTATCGAGCTGACGGATCTCGGCAATCTACAAGATCGCTTGGTCGCGGCCCTGAGCAAGGGAATGAAACAGCGCCTGGGGCTAGCGCGCATCTTGCTCCACGATCCGAAGGTACTGATCCTCGACGAACCGGCCAGTGATCTCGACCCCCGCGCGCGCATCGAGATCCGCGACCTGCTGCTCGAACTTCGCGAGCTAGGCAAGACGATCTTCCTATCGAGTCACATCTTGACGGAGCTATCCGACGTCTGCACTTCGATCGGGATCTTGGAGCGTGGCCGCCTGGTCGTGGCGGGGCCGATCGGGGAAACCGCGGAGCGCCTCGAAGCCCAGCGTGCCGCCGGCGCCGTGGGCCTCGACGTGCAGACCGCTCCGCCGCAACCGAAACAAGAGTTCGCGCCACCGCCGTCGATGCGACCGGAGGCGCCGCAGACGGAGCGCCTTCCCGGTGCGGAGCCACCGCTGCCAGCAACGGAGGCACTGGGCGGCGCCGCACCGAACGCCCTGCCCGCGGCAGCCGCCCTGACCGAGGCGGCCGCCATGCCCGCGGTCCAGTCTTTCGTCGCGCCCGCGGTTGCACCGCCAGT
>CALMUT010000345.1 GCA_937872925.1 uncultured Myxococcales bacterium
ATCCGGTTCGACGGGCTTCACTTGGGCGAAGTCGTAGCGCTGCAGATACTCCACGCCGAGCACGCGGAAGATGTAGTCCACGATGCTGGTTGCGAATTTGATGTTCGGGTGGCCAGACACCACGCCGTGGGGTTCGAAGCGCGTGAACGTGAACTGCTCGACGTAAGTGTCGAGGGGCACGCCGTATTGCAGACCGACGCTCACCGCCATGGCGAAGCAGTTCATCAGCGAGCGAAACGCCGCGCCCTCCTTGTGCATGTCGATGAAGATCTCACCCAAGGTGTGGTCTTCGTACTCGCCGGTGCGCAGGAATACCTTATGCCCACCGACTAGGGCTTCTTGGGTGAAGCCCGTGCGTTTCTTGGGCAGGCGCACCCGGGAGCCCGAGGGGCGGGTGAGGGGAGCCAATTCGGCCTTGGCTGCGGCGGCAGTCACCGGGGCCTTGTCGGCTTCCTTGTCACTGGAGCTGGTATTCAAGGGCTGACTGGCCTTGCAGCCATCGCGGTACAGCGCGATGGCCTTGAGCCCGAGGCGATGGCCCTCTTCGTAGATCTCCCGAACCTCCGCCACCGTGGCGTCGTTGGGCAGGTTGACGGTCTTGCTGATGGCGCCCGAGAGGAAGGGCTGCGCTGCTGCCATCATGCGCACGTGGGACATGGGCGCCAAGAAGCGCTGCCCGGTGCGACCGCAACGATTGGCGCAGTCGAATACCGGGTAGTGCGCTTCTTCGAGATAGGGCGCGCCCTCGATGGTCATGCGTCCAACGATGACGTCGTTGGCTTCGGCGATTTCTTCCCGGGTAAAGCCGAGGTGACGGAGAAGATTGAAGCCCGGCACGCTCATCTTTTCGGCACTGATGCCGAGGCGCTCGTAGGTTTCTTTGCCAACGACCCAAGGCGCGAACGCCAGCGTGAGATCGAAGACGCCGACGATGGCTTGTTCGATCTTGTCGAGGTCCGTGTCCGTGAGCCCTTTATCTTTGAGGCTGGGGCGATTGACGTGGGGCGCGCCGAGCAGGGTGTTCGTGCCGGACACGTACGCGACGATTTCGCGAACTTGCACTTCGTTGTAGCCGAGGCGCTTGAGCGCGGCGGGCACGGACTGGTTCACGATCTTGAAGTAACCGCCGCCGGCGAGCTTCTTGAACTTGACCAGCGCGAAGTCCGGTTCGATGCCGGTGGTGTCGCAGTCCATCAACAGGCCAATGGTGCCCGTGGGCGCTAGGACCGTTGCTTGGGCGTTGCGATAGCCGTGGGCCTCGCCCAGTTCGACGGCCTCGTCCCAGTCTTCGGAGGCGGCGCGCCAGAGCGACTCTGGACAGGCGTCGCGGTGGATGGCGTAGGAGGCTTCTTGGTGCATGCGCATCACGCGCAGCATCGGTTCACGATTTTTCGCGAAGCCCGCAAAGGGGCCCTTGGTGGCCGCGAGCCGGGCGCTTTGGGCGTAGGCACGTCCGCACAGGATCGCGGTGAGAGCGGACGCCATGGAGCGTCCTTTCTCGGAGTCGTAGGGCACGCCAAGTAGCATCAAGACGGTGCCCAGGTTGGCGTAGCCGAGCCCCAGCGGGCGGTACTCGTGCGAGTTGCGCGCGACGTCTGGGGTGGGATAGCTGGAGAAGTCCACCAAGATTTCTTGGGCGGTGAAGAAGATGTCGATGGCGTGGCGGTAGCCTTCGACGTCGAAGTCTCCTTCGTCTGAGAGAAACTTCGTGAGGTTGAGGGACGCGAGGTTGCACGCCGTGTCGTCGAGGAACATGTACTCGGAGCACGGGTTCGACGCGTTGATGCGACCGGAGTTCGGGCTGGTATGCCAACGATTGATCGTCGTGTCGTATTGCACGCCGGGGTCTGCGCAGGCCCAAGCGCTTTCGGCGACCATGTTCCAGAGTTCACTGGCGTCGAGGGTGTCCACGACCTCGCCGGTTGTGCGCGCGATCGTCTGCCACTTGCCGCCGGAGAGCGCGGCTTTCATGAACTCGTCGGAGACGCGGATCGAGTTGTTTGAGTTCTGGCCGCTGACGGTGCGGTAGGCTTCGCCGTTGAAATCCTGATCGTAGCCGGCGGCGATCAGGGCCCGCGCCTTCTTTTCTTCGCGCACCTTCCATTGGATGAAATCTACGATTTCAGGATGATCCATGTCCAAACAGACCATCTTCGCGGCGCGCCGGGTGGTGCCGCCGCTCTTGGTGGCGCCCGCGGCGCGATCCAGCACTTCGAGAAAACTCATCAGGCCGCTGGATGTGCCACCGCCGGAGAGCTTCTCCTGCTTGCCGCGGATACGGCTGAAGTTGCTGCCCGTGCCGGAGCCGTATTTGAAGAGGCGCGCTTCGGACTTGACCAACTCATAGATGGCCATCAAGTCGTCGCTGACATTCTGGATGAAACACGCGGAGCATTGCGGCCGCGAGTAAGCGTTCACCGTTTCGCTGACGTCGCCCAGCTGCTCGTCCCAGGCCCAGTTGCCGCCGGAGCCTTCGATCCCGTACTCGTGGAACAGGCCGCAGTTGAACCAAACCGGCGAGTTGAAAGCGCCGTACTGATTGACCATCAAAAAGCAGAGCTCTGCCTCGAAGTTGTCCGCGTGCTGTTTGCTGGCGAAGTAGCCGCCCATGCGCTCGCCGGCGACTCGGATGCTATGTGCGATGCGATGCACCACTTCGCGCACGCTGGTTTCCCCCCGGGTGCTGTCGCCGTGGATGCCAGCTTTGCGGAAGTACTTGCTGACGACGATGTCCGTAGCGAGCTGTGACCAGCCCGCGGGGATTTCGGCGCCCTCCATCTTGAAGACGACGGATCCGTCGGGATTGGTAATGACGCTCTTGCGCAACTCCCAGTCGATGCCCTCGAACCCCGTCTGCCCGGGTTGGGTGAATCGCCGTTCAAAGCGCACTCCCTTGCCCACTGGCGTGGAGCGCTTGTCGGACTGCTCCGCCGAGCTGCTCTTCACTGAACCTTCTTGACCCACGATCGTTGACTGCGCCATCCCTCTCTCCTTCAACTTCTGTCCGTGCTCGGGCATTGCTCTCAATGTTTCGACCTGCGCGTGACTGGGGCGGTGTCACGCTGGGCAATAACGCCCCGCTCACTCCTCTGGGACTCCCCGAGGAGCGTTCGAAGAAGCCCCCTAAGCCATCAAGTCGTCGTGGCGCCTTGCGCCCCGTGCGCTCCCTGATGCTGAAGCGCTTATCTAAGACTGATTATTCGTTCAGAACTACGCCAGGCTGCATGCTTCCCACTGTTCCCACGGGCAGGCGTGGGTGTTCAGTGAGGGGTTCGGTTAATACCCCAACGGCTTGGGGAGGGGCAATAAAAAACCACGACAAATTGGTGAGGCGCGTCTAACTGCGCGTGGCTACTGAACTTTCGGAATGCTGAACACAAATTACCCACCTCATGCACACGTCTTTTCCACAGGCTACTCCACAGCCTTTCCAGTGCCTGGGCTCAGAGGCCCTGGGCAGAGGTGCGCGGCAGGCGTTTTAGGACGGAAAAATCCGATTTTGGCCGGACTACGGTCACCGGCGCGTGGTGCTGCAACACGGGGGCGATGCGTTGGGAATCACCGGCGACGACGACCACCCAGCCCGCGGGGGCCAGGTGGGTGGCCAGGGCTGCCTCGAGGGCGCGGGTGGGCGCATCGCGCGCCAAGCGACGGGCTTCGTCAAAGCTCTCGGGGGAGAGACCGAGCTGCAAGAGCTCGCCATAGGCGTCGGCGACCCCCGCTGCGCTCTCCAACTCGAACAGCGCTGCGTCGCTCGCCCGAGCGCGGGCGGCGAGCCACGCGCCTTTGCTCGCGCGCGTTCCGGCGGAGCGCTGGGTTGCCTTTGCGTCTGGGTCTGGTCGCGTCGGCGTCAGCCATGCGTCTGCCCATGCGGTCGCCGCTTCGGTGGTGTCAGTGACGGACCAGGCCAAGACCTGCGGACCGAAACGGAAGCGCTGACCACGGAAACTCGCGCTGCGGCCTGCCACGCCTTCGAAGATCTGCCAGGCGGCTCGGGCCAGGGCGCTGCGTGGGTCGGCGCCATTCGGACCGAGGCAGCCGACGAGTGCGGTGGCCACGGCGGCACCGGGATGGTCGACGACCACGACGCGGGGCGCTGCACTGGGCAGCGGGCTCGGCACCGAGCGCCGCCCCGCGATTTGTGGCAGGGCGTCGCTGGCGGCTCCGAGTGCCTGCGCCGTGACGCCCCCTGCGATGGTGAGGATGGCTTTTTTCGGGTCCAGCAGCGCCGCTGCGCGTTTGCGTACGTCCGGAACCGAGGCCGCAGTCAGGGCAGCGGCGTTCGGCAACAGATCCGCGTAGGGGTGGCGATCCGTCGGCAGTTCGAACAGTTCTCGGAGCAGCGCCGCGCGCGCCGTGTGCTCCGGAGCGTCGAGCAGCGCGCCGGCTGCTTCCCTTGCGAACGGGCGCGCGGCGTGGAGTTCGCCAAGGCTGGGAGGCTGCGCGAGCTGCGCGCTCAGGGACAGCGCGGCTGCGGCGTGACGCGCCGGGGCGTGCACCCGCAGGCGCAGGGTTTCAACTTCTGACTGCACATCCGCCCGCGCCCCCAGCGCTGCGAGCGCTTGTCCGAGGGGGTGCGCCGCGCGTGTGCGTAGCGAGAGACAGCTGCCGACCCAGTGGCTCGCGCCGCGCAGGGGGCCGTCGTCCGCCGAACCAAAGGGTGCGCGCCAGTCGATGGCCACCATGGCGGAACCCGGCAGCTCGATCACCGCCGCCACGTTGCCGCTCGGTAGCCGCACGCTGCGAGATCCCGGCAAGGCCTGCGCTGGGGAGAGTCCTGCAGGCGGCGGCGCCGCGGGACCGTCCGCCGATGTGCTGGACTTTGCGCGGGGGCGTTCGACGGCGCTGGCTCTGGGCGCCGCAGTGGGGCGCGGCGCGACGCCGCTCGCGCACGCGACGCAGAGCACGCCGCCAAGCCAGATCAACCGACTCATGGCTGCTTTGCTCCGTGCTTGACGCGCCCCGCTGACCCCGCCGCCGGTAGCCACGCGCTGTTCTCAAGTGCCAGAGATCCCACGGCGCTCGACACTGCGGTTCCGGAAAGCTCGGACACTAGCGACAGATGCCGGAGCACGCTGCGTGGCTGTCCCTGTGCGTCGATGCCGTCGAGCAGGCTGCGCGCGACGCCCGCGTTGTCGTCCAGTTCTTGTAGCAGCGCCGACTCCGTCAACGCGACGGCAGCCGCCAGCTGCCTTGGGGGGATGCGTTGCAGCTGCGCCAATTCCTTGAGCAGAGCTCGCCTCAGTGCGTCGCTGCTGTCTTTGGTATGGATGCGCAGGAAGACCAGCTGCGGGCCGCTGTCGGCTTGGGCGCTCCGGCCGTGGTGTTCGGATAGGCTGCGCGCCAAGCGCGTTGCGGCCACCTCCATGGCCGCCCGTGGCGCCGTGCCGCGCGCTGGGGCCTTCCAACCGACCAGCTGCACCCCGGGCGGCGGCGTCCACGCTTGCGCTTTGGGGCCCGTGAGCTTGGACGCTGGAGTGGGCGCCGGCCAGCGCAGCTCGCGAAGGATGCGGGCGGCGGCGTCCACATCGAAGTCGCCAACGACGGCGAGGGTTGGGGGCCGTGCGGCGGGCGTGCCCGGTGCCAGGAGCGCCGACAGCGCGCTGCGCTCGTCGTGCCCGCCCTCCCCAGGGCGCGGCGTGGCGGTTTGCAGGGCCCAGAGGGCGGTGGTCAATTCCTGAGCGGGGAGGCGCAGACAGATTTCCCAGCCGTCGGAGCTGCGGCGGATGGCCTGCTGGCCCGCCCGACGCAAGAGGGTCGCTGCGGCGTTGTCGCTCAGCCGCAACATGGCCTCCGCCCGTGCGCAGACCGCGAGGGTCGGCGCTCCGGACCGGCGCAGCAACACGCGCGACCCGCCGTCCGAGGTGGAGAGCGTGGAGAGGCCGGGCCACGTGGGTGTGTCCGCAGCGGCGCGCACGGAGCCACACACACACAGCAGTGCGAGCAATGCAGGAGCAAGACGCCACGGGCGCACGGCTCTTCCCATAGCATGTTGGCTCGCGTGCTTTGCGTCAGAAGGTGTATGTTCCGCCGGTGAGCGAACCAGGCAGTCGCGGAGTAGTGGCATGCGGCGACGTGCAATCCGCTGATGCCGGCGCGCAGCTCCTCGAGCAGGGAGGCAACGCCGTGGACGCTGTGATTGCGGCAGCGTGTGCCGCCTTCGTCTGCGAACTCCCGCTCTGCGGCCCCCTTGGCGGCGCGGTCATCAGCGCGTGGCCCGCGCAGGGCGAGCCCTTTTGCATGGACGCCTTTGCCCGAGCGCCGGGACTGTCCGGCGCGCGACCCGCGCAGCTTGACTTCTCGGACGTCGAGGTGGACTTCGGCGCCGCAACGCAGGTGTTTCACATAGGCCGTGGAGCCGCGGCGGTTCCGTTGGCGTTGGGCGGCCTGCTGAAGCTGCACGCCAGCCACGGCAGCCTACCCCTGAGTGCCATCGTAGCGCCGGCCGTCGAACTCGGCAGGCGTGGCTACCGGCTTGGGGCCGGCGTTGCGTTCGCAAATGCCCTGCTCGAACCGATCTTCGCGCATACCGCGGAGTGTTACGCGCTGGTGTGTCGCGACGGAAAGCTCGCCGTCGCTGGCGAGATTCTGCACAACGCGGCCCTCGCAGATACCCTGGAGGCCCTTGGGCGCGATCCGGGGGTGCTTGCGGACCTGCAGCGGGCGTTGGTCGACGAGTTTGGCGTCGCCCGGGGTGGCAGCCTGGGAGCTGTGGACATGGAACGGGCGCAGATCCAAATGCAGCGCCCGCTTCGCGTGCGGTTTGGCGAGTTCGAGATGGCAACGCCTCCCGCTCCGTCCATGGGCGGCGTGCTCATCGCGCTGGGGGCTCGATTGCTCGACGCCGGGCAGCGGTGTCCTGCCCTGAGCGACGAAGACGTGCTGCATCTCGCCAGAGTGCAGCATACGTTGCTGGGTCAGCGGAGTATCGACTTTGACCAACGCATTCGCGACGAGGACTTCGTGCGTTCGCTGCTGTCCCCAGAGAACGTCGCCGCGTTGCGCCAGCACGTGGCCACGCCCCAGCCGGACAATCCCCTGGGCTCGACCACACACTTGAGTGTCATCGATGCTGCCGGCCTCGCTGTGGCGGTGACCCTGACCAACGGGGAAGGCTGCGGCTACGTGCTGTCCGGCACGGGCATCATCGTCAACAACTTGCTCGGCGAAGAGGACATCCACCCGCGGGGCTTCCATCACGATCCCCCCGGCAGCAGTCTGTCGACGATGATGGCGCCCACCATCGTACGGCAGGGGCAAGAGTGCCTCGCTCTCGGCAGCGGCGGTTCCAATCGCTTGCGCAATGCGATCCTGCAGGTGCTGCATCTCACCCTCGGACACGGCATGCCCGCTCAGGCCGCGGTGCAGGCGCCGCGGATCCACGTGGACCGTCACGCCGCGGGGGGAGCGCGTATCGCGTACGAGCGCGCCGGCATGCCCGCCAGTACCGAGGCCGCGTTGCTCGGGGCTTTTCCCAAAGATCCCGTCGCCTTCGATGCTCTGAACATGTACTTTGGTGGCGTGCATCTGGCGCATGCGCATTTGGGAGTATTGGGCGGCGCCGGAGATCCGCGGCGTGGCGGATGCGTACGAGTGGTGTGAGGCGTTCGAATGGACCTCGTGCTATGCTGGGCCGTACCTACATTGTGGGATAAGGAGAAGCGCTTGAACGCGGGGCTGGGCTCTGCCAACCTCCGCGCGCCGTGAAGGATCGATGAGAACGCTCGGGGAGATCCAGCCCGGTCAAACGGTCGGGCGCTATGAGTTCCTCGTGCCCATCGCACAGGGGGGCATGGCAGCCGTGTGGGCTGCGCGCCTGAAGGGCACGCGTGGTTTTTCCAAGACCGTCGCGGTCAAGACCATGCTGCCCACCATCAGCGACGATCCGCACTTCGAGCAGATGTTCCTGGACGAGGCGCAGTTGTGCGCGCGGATCCGGCACCCAAACGTCGTCGAGATCCTGGATCTGGGCGAGCAAGACGACCTGCTCTACTTGGTGATGGAGTGGGTGGACGGCGAGCCGCTGAGTTCCATCCGCCGCTCTGCCGCCAAGGCAGACGGGATCCCGCGGCCCATCGCCGTCAAGATCGTCGCCGAGGCCGCGGCGGGGCTGCATGCCGCGCACGAGTTGAAGGACGACTCCGGGGAGCTCGTCGGGTTGGTGCACCGGGACGTGTCTCCGCAGAATCTGCTCATCACCTATGATGGTGTGGTCAAGATCGTGGACTTCGGGGTCGCCAAGGCTTCTGGGCGTACCGCGGAAAACACCAACGCCGGGCAGATCAAGGGCAAGCCGCCCTATATGTCGCCGGAGCAGGCGCTGGGTCGGGACATCGATCGCCGCAGCGATGTCTTCGCCCTGGGCATCATTCTGTACCAGCTGACAACGGGGAAACATCCGTTCCGTGGCGAGACGGACGTCATCACGTTGCAGAACATCGTGTCGGATCGGCCGATCATTCCCCCCCGCGCCTACGACAAGGACTATCCAAAACCCCTCGAATCCGTGGTGATGCGCGCGCTCGAGCGAGATCCCGACAAACGCTTCCAGACGGCGGGGGACCTTGAAGGCGCCCTCGATCGCGTGTTCCCACCAAGCGTTGGACGCGTGCGTTCTGAAGACGTCGGAAAGTTTGCGTCATCGTTGCTCGGTCCCCGCGGGGAGGAGCGCCGCGCCGCGCTCAAGGAAGCGATCCGTCAAGCGGACGAACGATCCCTCGCGAACGACTCACAGCCGAGCCTCGGCGGCGAGCTCGGCACTACGGTTGCACCGATGCCCAGCTCGCCCTTTGTGGCGTCCGCTCCGATGCACACGCCGCTGAGCGCGCCGGACCGGCTGTCGCAACCCAGCATCACCGACATTACTGGGGCGCCTTTGAGTTCCCCCGAGACGCCCTTCGGTACCCAGACCCCGTCCCACCCTCCCGCAAAGAAGAGCGGCGGCTTGCTCTGGATCGGCATGGGGCTGTTTGTGTTTGCGGGGCTCGTAGGCGGCGCGCTGTTTTTTGCACGCTCGCTGCTACTCGGTCAGGACGGTTCGACTGCCGCAGCGGCTCCCGTAGCCGCGCCGGAGCTTTCGTCCGCAGCAGAGCCGCCCGCTTTGCCAACGCCGCCGCCCGCGGAGAGTGGAGAAGCGCCGGACACCGTGGACCTCGCGGACTTGGAGGTCGAAAAGGCCAAGCCCAGCGGCGGCACTGCGCCGGTGGGTCGCGCCGCGCCCAAGGCGGCGCCCAGCAAGCCCGCCGCGACTCCGGAAAAGCCCGAGGCCAAAAAGCCGCCCGCTGAAAAGCCCGAGGCCAAGCCGAAACCGAAACCGAAACCCGGCACAGGCTTCGTCCCGCCGCCGGTGACGGATCCGGGTTTCTGAGGGCGCCGCAACGGGCTTGCGGCTTCAGCCCGCGCGGCTAGCGCTCGCAGTGTTCGTGACAGCGATGACTCGGCAACGGCCGAGTGGCGACGTGGGGCAATTGGAAGTCGAAGAGCAGAAGATCCCCGGCGGCGAGGTCAAGTCGTGTCGTTCCGCGTACCCGCAAGATGGCGTCACGCAATGCCTTGCTGTGGAAAGGCAAACGAACTCCAGGGGCTCGGAACGGAAACCGATGTCCGCCCCGCAGCACGGTCAGCCCCCCTCCACGCTCATC
>CALMUT010000346.1 GCA_937872925.1 uncultured Myxococcales bacterium
GTGCACGCCTTGCCATCTCCCCCACTCGAAGCACCCCCGCCGCAGTTCGCAATCAACGCCGTGGCCGCGAGGGCAAGCAGCCAAGACAAGGGGCGGAGTTTGGTTCGAGTGCTCATGAGTTCTCCTTCGTAAAGATCGCGGACGCGCCCACGCCGTGCGCAGCCGAGCCGCGCGCTCGCGAGCCGCGCGCGGTGGCAGCGGACAAGAGTCGGGAAACGTACTGCGGCGACCTCATCGGCTGCCCGTGGTGGCAGTTGCGCGTAAAAATTTCCGGGGACACGGAGTCGCTGAACGTGCGCGCGCACGGTAGGCCCGCCACGGTGCGCTCCCTCGCCATGCCCCCGCGCCGAGGTGACACAGCGCGCACCGAACGTAGCGTGCTCATTCTGTTTCGTCTTCCCGCCACCGCTGACCCCCACGATTCGGTCAGCACTCTATCAATCGCCAGTCTGGTCGGCTGTGACAAGCGACAGGGCACGATCACTTTGGTGCGCGGATGTGGGTGCAGCGATGCGCCATCCGTGCTCGGGTTGGCGTGACGCATTCGTCACTTGGACCCGAGCGAACGAAAAATCGTACCGCGCAAGTGTCCGAGACGAATACGTTTTCAGAAAGTAGTGCAGAATCTGCTCAATTGGGGCGACGTCGGCCGTCGCACACGAGACGCGCATTGTCACGCGCGCCAAGTGCCAGGATAGTTGCCGCGTCTTCGTTGATGAGAACGGCGCTGCCTTCGGCGAGCGCGACATCGCGCGGCTGCTGCGTGCGCATCTGGGTGTTGCTGGCCTGAAGCGACCCGAGCTTGTTCCGTGGCGGCGAGAACTGCGGCCGGCGGCGTGCCCACGACTTGCCGGGTACCGTCGTCACACTGGCGATCGCCCAGGACCGAAGTGAGACCTGGGTAGCAGACCGGACAGGCCACGGTTCCAGTGAAATGCTAAACCGCTACCGTCGGGCGGCGCGATCAGCTAAGGAGCTGACCCTCGGGTGGCTAGCTCCGCTCGATGAGGCAATCCCAGAGTTCTCCGATTGCCCCTTGATTGCCCCGCAAGGTGGGGTACAAGGACCGAGTACCAACAGACAAATATTTGAAATCAGATACAAAGCCGAAGTGGCGGAATCGGCAGACGCGGCGGATTCAAAATCCGTTGGGGTTACTCCCGTGTGAGTTCAAGTCTCACCTTCGGCACTGGATCACACTGACGCGAAATATATCGCGTCAGTGTGCGTTCTTATGGCGTCGACTTTGGCGTCTAGTTCGTCGGTGCGGGGCGGCGGTGGGCGAAGACTTCGAGGCGGTCTGTGGATTGGCTACGCCAGGCGATCACGGTGTGTTTCGGTGTGCCGAGCACGCTCACGTCTGCGACAGCGACGTCGCGGGCGATGACTTCCGCTGCGGCATAGCGCCAGGACTCATTCTCCGTGGGTTGCACGACCAGGTCTTTGCCCAGGGGGTAGGCCAGCACTAGCTGCGTGGTGGTGCAGCCCACGCCGAGGGCTCCAGGAGCGCCGGGCGCGCGCCCGGCCGCGAGATCGATGGGGAGTCCCGATAGCGAGCGGCGCACGGGGAGGAACAGGCGCAGGCCCTCGCCAGATCGCTCGAGCAGTCCGGGTGGGCAGCTGCCGCAGACTGGCTGCACCGATGCCCCGGCACGGGGCTCGAATTTGAAGGGGTACATGGCGCGCTCGGAGAGCGCGAAGAAGGCGTCCTTTTTCGGTCCGTGCGCGGAGATGATGTCGAAGGGTTCTCCCGGCAAGCCGCAGCGGGCTGCGGGCGTCTCGTTCAAGGTCAATTGCTCCACGTAGGCCACTGAGGTGCGGGTGGCGTCCGGAAAAGGCGCGCGCGGTGGCGGGATTTTGACCTGCGCTAGTTCGTAGAAACCCGTGGGGGCCACGCTGGCGAGCAGAAGATGTGGTGGCTCTTCGGCGAGTAGCCCAACGAGAGCGCCCTGCTTCGGCGGCGGCACCGACGCGAGCATTGCATCCCCGGACCAGTACTGCAGCTGCGGGCCTTTGGCTGCCCCGGTGACCGCCACCACCGCGGTCACGCCGTCGGCAGTCTTCAATCCTGCCGCGATGGACCCCGCGCGTTCAAATCGGGACGTGCCGCGCAGTTCGATATGAGCGCTCGGTGTGAGGTGGGCGTCGTGCACGCTCAGGGCGTCGAGAGTCTCGCCTGCGTCATGCTCGCGCAAGACGAGCACCCAGTCCTGGCGCGCGATCCGCAGAAGCACGCGCCGCGTCTGTGGCAGCGCAGCGAGGTCGTGCTGGTGCGTCTTCCAGGTGCTGCCCGCATCCGCCGAACGCGCGACCCAGAGCCGAGCGGCGTCCGAGCGGCCACGGGTGACCACCGCGAGGGTCATCACGCCTGTGGTGGAAGCGTGACTCGTAAACTCGACGCTGCCCAGGGCTGGTTCCGGTAGCGCCACGTCGAAGACGGGAAGGCCAGGTGAGAGCGCGGCAGGCGTGCCCTTGGCGCAGAACTTCTGCCCTGGCTCTGCTTCGCAGACAACGCTGCGCAAGCTGCTGAGCGCCGCGTCGATGCCGGCAACATCGGTTTTCGCCAGCAACTCTTTCGCGGGTTTGTCGAAGGGGATCTGGTCGAGTACCCCAAGCGGCGCTTGGATCTCGGTCGCGTTTTCCGTTTGCAACGCCGCTGCGCCCAAAGCTTCGCGGTGCGGGCCGCAATCTCGCCAGACCGCCCGCCCACTCGGAGCCAGGCGCAGTCGCTCCCGAGCACTGCTTGCGGCACCCAGCATACAGTCGGAAAGCGCCGAGAGGCGGAAGGCAAGCGCCGGCGCTTTTGCACCTTCGCCGGGCGGTGCGGTGGGTGACCGAACCGCGCATAGGATCAGCACCGCGCCGAGCGCGATGCATCCGCCAAGGGCCACAGGCAGTGCGGCCCGCGGCGCCTTCATCGAAGCCCCCGCAGCCGCTGCGGGGCCCGCCGCCAATGTCCCGAATATTCTCTGTGCACTTCGAGATTGCTTACTGCGCGCGGGTCCGAGCGAAAAGTCATGATAGGCTGGACCATCCTTCGGAGGTACCCAATGCGGCTTTTCCCCATAGCAAGCGCGATCGCTCTGAGTGTGGCTTTGTTCGCGACGTCCGGTTGCGGCAGCGACGCCGAGCCGGACACGGCGCCAGGCGGGACGGGGGGCAGCGGCGGGCTCGCGGGCGGCGCTAGCGGCGGCACTGGCGGTGTGTCGGGAAGCGCGGGCGCAACCGGCGGGGGCGGTGCGGGTGGCGTGGGAGGGACTGCGGGCAGCAGCGGCGCCGCGGGAAGCGGCGGAAATACCTGCAATGATCTCGGCCCGGAGCCCAACAACAGCATCGCACTGGCAAGTCCGGCGTGCGGATCGTTCCCCTGCGACGTGGGCCAGTGTGACGATGATGGGTCCACGGGGTTTGGCGGCAAGCATGCGCCCATTGCCGGCACGATCGGCCCCGGAGACACCGACGTGTTCCGCTACGACGGCAAAGACACGATTGGCTTCTGCCAGGTTAACGCCGTGGCCAAGACCGACGACTCGGGATTTCGGCTGTGTCTATTCCCGAGTTGTGCCGCGTCGACGGTCCTTCAAGGCTGCAAGACGGGCACGGTCGAGACCATCGACGGTGGCCTCAAGGGCTGCTGCATCACTGCGCCGGGCAGCGTCGAAGCGCAGCACGACTGCACGGGGACCCCGACGGACAATGACTCCGCCGAGGTATTCGTTCGCGTCGATCAAGCCAACGCTTGCGTGGACTACAGCGTCGATTATCACTTCTAGTCGCGAAGCCGCACGCGTGCGGAACCGCTTCTGAACGCGACGCCGGGTGTGCTTTTTTGAGCGCGGCGTTGCACCCTGACGCCGTAGCCTAGGGCTTGCCGGTTCCCGGCGGGTTGTTCAGGCAGTACTGAACGCCCGCCGCATCCGCTGCCCCCGACGGTGCGCCCGTGGGCGGCGTCATCAGTTGCGGATTGTCGAAGTCGAACATATCCAGCATCGGCCAAGCGTTGGCGTCGCGGGCAGTCATCGCGGGCAGGTCAAAGCGGTTCTGGATGAAACGCGTGACGCTAGTCAGGTCCGTGGTGAGGTGACTCACGTAGCCGGGCTTCACGAAGGGTGAGGCGATGATCAGCGGCGTGCGGATCCCCAGGCGATCGAACTTCCAATCTTGGGGGACCCAGTTGTCTGGTTCGCAAGCTTCTGGAGGCGGCACGCTGTCGTAGTAGCCGCCATGCTCGTCATAGATCAGGAAGAACACGGTCTTCTTCCAGACTTCTGGCTTGCTCATCAGCTTGTTCAACACGCGCTCGACGAGCTCCTGGCCTTTTTGGATGTTGGCGGGCGGGTGCTCATCATTTTGGCCGCTGCCCGAGAAGTTCGGGTCCAAGATGGACAAATCCGGCAGCGCGTCCGCGTCGACGTCGGACTCGAAGTTCGACATCGCCGTGCCGAAATAGGCGGTGTTTTGCTTGAACACCACGGCGAAGGAGACCAATCCATCGCGATAGATCTTCCAGCTGCGCCCTGCGGCGTCCATCTGGTCCATGATCTTGTCGGCCTTGGAGTGCCGGTCATTGTCCAAGAACGGCAGGTTCAAGAACGCGAGGTCGCCGGTCTTGGTATTGCCCCAAGCGGTCCCGCCGTAAAAGAAGAAACGATTGGGCCACGTCGGGCCGAGCAGGGAGCAGAAGTGGCTGTCGCTGATCGCGAAGTTCTTCGACATCCAATAGTAGTAGGGAATGTCCGCGTCCGTGTAGTAGCCCATGGCACGTGCGCCGCCAGGATTGCTCGTCGACACGAAGCCGCTCATGGCGCCGTTGTCGTACTGGAAGTGCACGCCGTTCCACTCGTGGTTCACGTCTACGGTGCAGTAGCGGGACTCGTGGAAGCGCTCGATCTTCTCAGGGGGATTGGTGCTGGGGTCCAGGTTGAAGTCCGTGTCCTTTGCCACGCGTACGTCGGTGACGCCGTACTCCGGCAGCTTGGAGAAGTAGTGATCGAAACTGCGGTTCTCCATCATCAGCACGACGATGTGCTCGAAAGGCATGGCGTCGCCGTGGGGCACGTCGGGTCCGATAGTTTCCGTGGTCTTGGCGCCGGGGCCGAAGCCGCAGGCGGTGCGTTCATCGGCCTTTTCGTCGTAGGCGGGTCGTTGTCCCGAACCACCGCCGCCCGTGGACGTGCCTGCGCCGCCGCCGGTGCCTGTGCCCGCGCCCCCTGCGATGCCGGCGCTGCCACCGCCGGCCGCCGAACCGCCACCGGTGCCTCCTGGGCCCCCCGCGCCGTCCTCACTGCCGCAGGCCAGCGCCAGCGCGCCTCCAAATATCGCCACCGTCCAGCTGATCCGCATCCCGAGAGCCATGGGCAAAGGGTAGGATTTTTGCCGCGTCGCGTCGAGGTGCCCGCCGCAGCTAGGGTTTTTCGATGACAAATATCGCGTCGTCTAGAACGTAGAGCTCACTGTGGATGTCGCCCACCGAGAGGTAGGGCGCGCGGGCGAATAGCTCGAGGCGGCCGCCCAAAGAAGAGAGCACACTGTGCCAGAGCCGTCCGGCGCTCAGTTCCCAGCTTGGTCCGTCCGCGGAAATCGGTTCCGAGGGCGCGACGGTCGCGCCGCCCACATACACAAATGGCGCCAGGGGTAGCGGGGAGGCGACCACGAGCCGCCCGCCGGGGCGGAGCGAAGCGAAGGCACGCTTCAGGAGCGTGCGCGGGCGGTCACAGCGGTCAATCACGTTGAGACAGCTCACGACGTCGAAGTCTGTGCCGAGCAGCGCCTCGGTGGCGACGTCGATGACGTCGCAGGGGATGCCGCGCCGGCGCAATCGCCGCGCCATTGGCCGGGACGTCTCAGTGGCGCGCACGTCATCGAAAAGCGGCGCAAACTTGGCGGTGACTTCTCCGCTCGCAGCGCCGATGTCGAGTAGGCGCCCGCGGGCGTTGGGTCCAAGGATCTGCGCCCACTGCGCACGACTCAAGAAGAACAGCGGGTAGGTGCCCAAAAGCCCGTTGATGTCGAAGTCCGAGAAGAAGGGGCGCAGCAGACGATGCGCTAAAGCCAATGTGCGGCCGTGACGCGTCTGCCCAGCGGCGTCGATGAAGGCGCGGGTCTCGTCGTCCAGGCTGAGCGCCACAAAGCGTTCGCGCAACGTCTGGCGCAGCGCGGCGGGATCGCAGTCGTAGCGGAGCGACAAGCCGTGGTACGTTTCTGCGGAGTTCATAGCAAAATGCGCGTGGCCGAATACTTACAACAAAGGGGCGCGCACCACGACGTGGTGCACTGGGCCGAAGCCTATGACCAAGACTTCGCCCGGGCCTACGCGGAATGCCCCCGAGGCGATTGGCTGCTGGCCGTTGCGGTTCGGGCGGGTGTGACGCCACAAGCTCGCTGTTTGGCGGCCGCTGCCTGCGCCCGGCTCGGCCTCACGTGGCTCGATGCGCCGGAGCAAGCGCAGGCGGCCCTGGGGCTGCTCGAGCAGTTTGCCCAGGGCCAGGTGAGCGCTGACGCATTGGCCGAGCCCCGCGCACGCTTGCAGGGGCAGGAGCTTCCCGATCCGGCCAGTGCGACGGCGTTGTCGGCGGTGGTTCTGGCGCTCTCGTCAGCGACGGACCCCGAAGCCGCCGCCATGGTTCCCAGCGCTGTGCTGCAAGCGGCGATGTTCGCCGTCGCCGACTGTGCGGTGATGAGCCTGATGCGGCACACCCAACAAGAAACGGCTGAGGCTGTGCGCGCGCACATCCCCTACGCATTGGTTGTGGGCGGCTGCGAAGACCGTGAGCGGTAGCGCCGCGCGGGCGAAGTGCGCGCTAGCTCATAGGGCGCGCCGCTGCGCGCGCCGCCTTTAGATCACCACGGATCGCGAAGGTCAATCCCTCGCGCTGCAAGTTGACGAAGAGTGTGCGTGCATCCGGTGAAAGACAGACCCCGGTCAACTCGCCGCGCCCCGCGGCGTTGCGCGCGATATCGTAGACGTGGCCTTGCGGAGTGATCCCGCGCAAGAACTGGTCACCGCTTCCGTCTTCAGCGACCCATATGTCACCCCAAGGCGTCAGGGTGAGATTGTCTGGACAGTCCAAGGCCTCTTCCCTGGGGGACTCGCATACCAGGGAAAAGTGCTGCTCTTCTCCTTGGGTGGACAGCGCAAAGATCTGTCCGACGCCGGCCCTCCCACCGGTGGTCGCGACCAAGTAGAGCGTGCCTTGGTGCAAGGCGAGGCCCTCGCCGCGGCGGATCTTGGCAGCGCCCTTGGCGTGCGCTTGTTTGCGCACGCTATCGTCTATGGGATCGGGGCGGTCGATGTCGACCCAGTCGACTTTCAGCTTTTGATCCTTTGGCATCCCGAGGTGGGTGTCGAGGCCGTCATGACCGACGATGCGCATGGCCTGCAGCTTCCCGGTAAAGGCGTCGTCAGGATGGTGCGGCAGGAAGCGATACAAACAACTATCGCTACGGTCTTCGCTTAAGTACGCGATAAGCGTGCTTGGATCGATCAACGCGGATTCGTGGTTCATGCGCCCGTATCCGACCAGGCGCTCTGGAGCGCGCACGCGATCGGCCTCGGGCCGACACAGGAAGACGTAGCCGTGTCCTTCTTCCACGCTCTCCTCGCAGGAGAGCCAGCCCCAGGGACTGGTGCCGCCTGCGCAGTTGCGCAAGGTGCCTGTGAGCACCAGATTCTCGCTCAGCTTCTTGCCGCTTTTGCTGTCAATGACCACGCGGGTCACCGCGCCGTGTGCGCTCTTGTCGAAGGCCTCGGGCGGTGTGTCTTTGCCCGGTGGGGTGGCGCCCTGGCCCAGGTAGCGTCCGATCTCGTGATTGCGCATTAACGCGAAACGCTCGCTGCCGAGGGAAAAACAGGCCATGCCGTCGGGCAGACCGGGCACGCGGTAGCCATCGCTCATGGGCTGTCCGGCGCGGCTCAGCACCTCATAGCTGAGCCCCGGCGCCAGATCGAGCACGCCGTCTTTGTCCGCTCGGAGCGTACTAGGCACCGTGCGGCGCCGCGCCAATACGAAGGGGATCGGCAGCGCAGCGACGATCGCTGCGCCCGTCCACTTCAGAACGGTGCGTCGGGGCAGTGCCATCTATTCAATTTGACCACGAATTGCGGATCCGTAAAGCGCGCTGGGATCAGTTCGAAAAAGGCCGCTCACGCAGGTGCCAGGCAATGCGCATGGCCATGCTCATGATCGACAGTTGCGGGTTCACCCCCAAGCTCGTGGGAATGATGCTGCCGTCCGCGACGAACAGGTCGTTCAGGTCCCAGGCTTGCCCCCAGGGGTCGACAACGGAGTCGCCGGGAGCAATGCCCATGCGGCAGGTACCAAGGGGGTGCTGCGAACCGCACTCCAGATCTCGTCCCTTGACGCTTTCTAGGTCCAGGCTACGCAGGCGGTCCGCGTCGATACCCCCGAGTCCCAGAATGGGCAGGAAGACTTCCTTGGCGCCCGCGGCGAAGTAGATCTCCGCCATGCGCCGCATCAAGATCGGCACCGTGGCGCGGTCCCGCGGGCTCATGCGGTAAGTCATCACCGGGCGGCCGAAAACGTCGTGGATCTGCCCGCCGCCGTCGTCGTGGATCATGCCGCCAAAGATGCTCAAATACGGGATGGTCGCCGCGCGCATGGCATGGGAGCGGCCAATGCCCGGCATGGTGGCAGCAAGCACACCTGGCGGCACAAACAGCCCGACCATGGTGATGCGCTGGGCTTCGAAGGCGTCGGTGTAGGCGCTCTGCAACGCGCCCTGCCAGCCCCGCACGGGTTCATCAAAGCGTGCCATCACTCGGAACGCCGGGTGCACCGTGAGATTGCGCCCCACTTGCTTCGAGCGCACGCCGATGCCGTTGCGCTTGAGAAGCATGGGCGAAGCGTAAGCCCCCGCGGCGACGACGACGCGGCGCGCGCGAACCGTAAACCGTCCCTTGGCGCGTCGGCGAGGACCCCCGAGCACGCGACCGGTTACGCCGGTTGCGTGGCCACCCTTGCGTAGGATCTCGTCCACGCGGCAGTCCGCGAACAGTCGCGCCCCTGCAGCAAGGGCGCGCGGCAGGTAGGTAACGTCGACGCTCAGCTTGGCGCCCTCCGGGCAGCCGAAGTTACAGCGCCCGCAGCCGTTGCAGCCTTTGGTGTTGCGTCGCACCGGTTTGGTCACGTGCCCGAGGCGCTCGGCACCCTCGACAAACAGGGACGTCGAGCGGGAGCGCATATGACGTGGAACTTCTTCCACATGCACGTCGCGCTCGACCTGCTCGAAGCAACCTTGCATCTTCTCCTCGGTGAGATCATGCAAACCGAGGTCGTTGGACCATTCGTGCATGATATGGCCTGGGATCCGGAAGCAGACACCGCCCGTCAAGACGCTGGAACCACCCACGCATTTGCCCATCATCACGTTGATCATGGGTGTGTCGCCTAGGCCCAGCGCGAAGGTCATGCCGCCGTCGCGCCAAAGCGTGCGCATGTTCTCCGACGGGCGCATCTTGCCGTAGGTTTCAGGCGCCACGTAGGGTCCCTCTTCGAGAATGACAACGCTCTGACCCGCCTCCGCCAGCACCGCTGCAATCACCGCGCCCCCGGCGCCAGATCCCACCACGACCACGTCGGCGGACACGTTGAGGTCTTCGGACAAGGACTCAGCAGAGA
>CALMUT010000347.1 GCA_937872925.1 uncultured Myxococcales bacterium
ACCGGCGGCTCGGACAAGGACCCCTGCTTCCATCATGCCAACCGCACCACTGTGAACGTTGGGCGACGGGTCGAGGCAGCCTGGATCGCTTCCGCAGGGACCGTTCGGCGTTGCGCAAGCACGGCGTGCCACTTCCGGTGTTGGGGCAGAACCCCTGAACGCTTGGCGGCGTCGAAGAGCTGCTCGGGCTGCGATCCAGCGGCCGGCTCCCAGGGCGATCTCGGGGGGGCCGAAGCTCGAAGACGCCGCTCCGCAACTGGCGCCGAGTTGCCGGTTTCACCGCATGTCAGCTCGATGGTTGCGCGTGCCTGCGGATCGCGGCTATGACGCTGCCGCTGCTCCAACCGACAACCTCGCGTGCGGCGGCCTGGATCGCGGCCGGCAGGCGCTCGGCGCCCCACGGCCGCACCCCAATGATCGGGTTGCCGATTCTGCGGGCGAAGGATAACTCGAAGTCGATCCATTCGCTGTGGGCCGCGTACATGCCCGCAAGAATCACAAACGCGTCTGCTGGTCGCATCTGGTTTCGGAGTTCGTACTCTAGATCATCGCCGTGGGCGGGGTCGTGCTCCGGGACACTGAGGTTCTGCCAACGGAAGTTGGGAGCCTCATCCAGCCAAGACACAACCCTTGAATAGTGTTCGCTGCGATGCCAGGCGTGGCTGATGAAGAGCTTGTACGTGCGAAGTATGGGCATCTTGATTTCCTCACTTGCTATCCGTCGGCAATCTCTCGTCTGGCCCGCCACATCGTGTGCTCGCGGGAAAACGCCGTCTCGCAGTCGGCCACGAATCGGGCTAAATCGTGGTCGTCTCGGATCCCTCTTGCGCGCGGTGCCAATAGGCCGATCTCGTGGCTGGTGAAAGAGTACGCGTGGGCTAGGTCGGCGTAACGCTGGATTTGCATCCAGGCGACACAACAGGAGGCGGCGGTCGTGACGACACCCGTGACTCCGATTGCTGGAAACCATGCTACTGCCGCGATGCCGAGCGTGAGCGCCAGGCAGTTTACGGCAAGGGTGATCCGGAACCAACGTTTGGATGACTTCGCATGATCCATGCTGCGCTGCGAGTACCAAGCGCGCTGATCTTCGATACGCGCCCTTACGTAGGTCGCCAACCTGCCGGCGACGTCGAGTTTCCTGATGGTCACCATCGAGTCCGAGATCTGGTCGCCTGCAGCGGATCGGCCAGGAAGGGAATGTGGGCTGGCATCGGCGAGGAGCTTCTTGAGGTCTTCGCAAAACAGGTCGTCGGCCTCCTCGGTCGACAACGTGGTTCCGTAGGGCTCCGCCCCCATCATGTACTTCCATGCCATGGACTTAGTGGACTCGGCGAACGCGCGGCCGTCGTACCAGGCCGCCGCCTTCTTGGTGTTGCGCAGGGTTGCGGTCAGCCATAGCCCACCCGCCAGCATGACAGCGACAGTGACGGCTAAAATTCGGGTGAGCCAAAACACCCAGTGGTCATTGCCTCTAATGTCGATCGGAAAGAGACGCTCCGGCAGTGGCGCGATGGCCGCAACTACGGAGCCCGCGAGCAAGCTGAGCAAGAGGTACTTGTTCGCTTCCAGATAGTCGCGCTGCCCCGCCGCGG
The DNA here is from genome assembly GCA_937872925.1 of uncultured Myxococcales bacterium. Taxonomy (GTDB): domain Bacteria; phylum Myxococcota_A; class Polyangia; order Polyangiales; family Polyangiaceae; genus JACKEA01. The sequence continues at coordinate 1,596 of CALMUT010000347.1, forward strand.
ACATCTCGCTGCACGCTCGATGGAGAGCCGGGAGTGCGATCTGGAGCTGCGGGTTGGAATCGGGGACCACTGCGACGCGCTACAACGCCGAAAGGCCGGGCACAAGCGCAACAAACGACCGTTGGTGCTATGTTTTGGCCATCATGGCGATCGCGACGTACGCGCAGCTCCGTGGTGAAGGGGGCGTGGTCGCTGAACGCAGGGTGAAACTCGCCAGATCGCTGGCCGAGAAGGACCTATTTCTGTCTTACTCACACAAGGATGCTGCTCATGTCCGGCCAGCGCTTGGGCTCTTGGAACAGCACGGTGCCAACGTATACGTCGACTTGCAAGACGGCGGCATCAAGGGCCTTGCTGGTTCCGACATCGCTGCACGTCTGCGGCAAACCGTTCGAAGATGTCGGCGGCTGGTCGTGATCGTATCCGATCAGACGGGGTCGTCGCGGTGGATCCCGTGGGAAATGGGGCTGGCTGACGGCATTGCTGGTTCGGACCACGTCGCGCTTCTGCCGCTCCGTCCGGGACCGTCGGCTTCCACGCTGTGGCTCAATCAGAAGTACTTTGACCTGTACGCGAGGATCGAGCGCGTTACGCTCGAAGGCGAGCGGTGCTGGGGGGTGCGCGACCCCTCGGATGGGAAATACTGGCGCCTTGAGCGATGGATCGAGATTACAAAGCGCCGCCTGAGCCCTGGTCACGCGCCACGAGGCACCCACAAGTAGCGGAGCGGCTAGACAAGGAGGACGAGTTCGTTGATTGCAAAAGGGAGGACGACGACTTGTTGAGCAGATCGTCGAAACTCGCGTCCAATTGTTCCATTCTTGTTTCTCCTTGTTCGTGCCCCTCAAAAACCAATCCCTCGCGCCGTTCACGACGCGGACGTCGCGCACGGCCACCAGCCGCCGTATCCGTCGGGCCACCACCAGGTCGCACCGTCGAACCAGAGATACCCGCCCGGCGCGGCCGTCCATGGAACCCAGGTCGGGGCCAGGGGCGCCGGCGTGGATGCATGCTCGGAGCGCGCATGCTCTGGACGCGCATGCCCTGAACGCCCAGCAAGAGCGGACGCAGGCGCAAGGGCGCGCTTGGCAGCGCCTCCCGGGGGCGCGTCCAGGACCTGCGCCAGGTAGGTTTGTCCCGCCTCGGA
>CALMUT010000348.1 GCA_937872925.1 uncultured Myxococcales bacterium
GTCGCGGGGAACTCGTCATCGGCGTCCGTCGGGGCATGGGCACTGACGCATCGGTCACGCTGGTGCCTCCGCGGGAGGAAGTCATCACCTTCGACTCGCAGACGGAGGTGGTCGTGGTTCGCAACCCCGAGGCGCAGAAGCTCAGCCAACCCGAGGGCTAGGGAGACGGGCCCGCGCTCACTTCAGGGTTTCAGCCGCGCGTAGTAGATCGCCATTCTTGGGCATGGCTTTGAGCATAGCGCCCACATACGCCTTGGCTCGCTTGTCTTTGGAGGCCGCGAGAGCGCGCGCCACGAGCACACGCAATGTCAGCGGCGCCTCAGTTGGAAACATCTCGAGCTGGCTGGCCTTGATCTTCGACTCGGCCGCTTTTCCACCGTGGCCATCGACCAACACCCGCAGCCAGTTCGCCAGGGGCCCGAGCAAGCTCGGGTACTTTGCGACCAGTTCGCGGGCCGTCTTGTATTCCTTGTTCTCGACTAAGACGTAGATGTGCTCAACCAACGCCGGCACCGTGGTGGTGCCTTCGCGCAGAGCTTTCTCGCTGGCCTTCAGCGCGTCCGCGGGCTTGCCCTGATAGCGCAGCAGCCGAGACACGCGTAGGGCATACACCGGCCGCTCTGCACCATCGCCCCACTTCTTGACCAGCTTTTCCGCAAGCTCCGCGTCGCCGAGGTCGAGCGCGGCATCGACCGCTACTAGCTCGCCCCACGGCACATGGGCATGGGCCATGGCTTCGGCCTGTTCCGCAGTGGGGTACGCGGCGCCGCGCAGCACTCCGGGCCCGGCTGCAAGCCCGGCGAAGTCCGGGAACTTGAGGGTCTCCGCGCCAAGCGCTTCGAGGGCGGACTGCATTTCACCCGCGTCCATGGTCTCGTAGGCAAGCACGGCTCGCACCACGGCGACCTCCGCCGACTTGGGGTCGAGTTCCTCGATGGCTTTCTTGGCTTCGTCGAGCCGACCGCCCAGCAGAGCGACTCGTGAGGCAAGCACGCGTGCGCGGGGGTAGAGAGCTGAGAACTGCAGCGCCCGCAGTGCCGCCTTGCGCGCGAGCTTCTCGTTTCCGGCCTGGATCGCCAAGAACCCCAATTGCGTTGCCATGGCGGGACCGACGGTCAGTCCGATCGCACTGTTGATCGCCTGGCTGGCTCGCTCCCCCTGCTCTGCATTGATCGCCGTGAGTGCTTCCACCACGTAGGGCACCGGTTTGAGCGACAGGATCAACTTCGCTCGGTCCTCGTCATGGAGCAACGCGTTCTTCGGCGGCTCCTTGGAGCGTTGGGGATCCACAGCCCAGGCGAGAGCCGAAAGCGCGCGCGCGTTGGGCGAGTCGCCGAGCTTCTTGTTGGCGCGCTCCACCAGGGGCTTGCCCTTCTCGGCACCGACCTCCAGCAACACCGAACGTGCAAGCAGGATGTCCGCCAGCACGAGCTTGTCGTCCAGGGAGTGGGCCGCCTGGTAACGCTCGATAGCGCGGATGTCACCCGCACGCTCGAGCGCAGCGCCCGCCGTCAGCTGGTACATGGCGTCTTTGCCGGCTTTTTTGTCCCACCTGGGCAGGATCGAAGCGGCGCCCGCTAGATCGCCTTCAACGAGGAAGGATGCGATCTTGCCATAGGCGGTTTCTTCTTCAGGGACTTCCACGGACTTGGCGCGGTGCACGGCGGAATCGATGCCCACGGGATTGCCCGGCAGGACAAGGGCGCCGATCACGCGATTGGCGAGCCAAAGCTTTGCCGCGCGCTGCGACCGCGAGTCCAACTCGAAAATCCGCGCCAGCTTGTCGTCGGTGCTGCGGATCTCGTCGACATCGGCGCTGTGTAGCAGCGCGTCGACTTCGTCGCCGAGTTCCGCGGCCTGGGCAATGCGTTGCTTTTGAATGTGGTTCGCGTAGGCGTACGCCCCACCACCGGCGCCCAGGAACAACACCGTCGCCAAAATGAACACCCAACTGCCCCGGGTGCGGACGGCAAGTGCCTTTTCCCATGCCGGCGTTGCACCACCTCCGGGCTCGTACACGCCAACTCGCGCCAAGTGCTGCAACACTAATTCCGGTGCGGGATTCACGTCACTCTCGGCGCCTGAGCTCGATCGCGCCGGAGCATGCCCACCCGTGGCGACTCGGGGCGGGGCAGCGCCGGGATATGCATCCTGGGTCGGCGCCGGAGCGGGCATGGGACCGCTGGCATAGGGAGCGGAGCGCGCCGCTGCGGGATTGGACGCAGCGCTCGGGTTCGACGCCGCAGACGGCGGCGCGACCGGCGGCGGGGGCGCCGACGGCGGAGGCAACCCGGGCGGGGGCGCCGACGGCGGGGGCAAACGTCCCGAGGCCGGCGCGCCGCCCATGGCGGCCAACGGCCCGGATCCAGCGGCCTGAGACTGTGCAGCCTGCGCTTGTTGGCGCGCGAGCCATGCGCCGTGGCTGGGGCGGTTCTGCACCGTCGTGTCGTCGCCGTCGTCGTCGTAGCCGTCCGCCGCGGGCACGCTGGGTGCGAATGCCGGAGGTGGAGGCGCCTTGGGCACCGCCGCAGGCGGGGGCAGGCCCGGTGGCAGGGGCGGAGGCACGGAACGCGGAGGCGCCTGCACCGCCGCCGGGCGAGCGCCAGGGCTCAGTCCAACGGGCGCTGCTTTGGGGATCGTCGGAGGCTCGACCCCCGTCCAACCCGGAGCCGCGCCGCGGGCGGGCCGCTGAGGCGGCGCTGGGTTGCTCGGCCGTTGCGGCAGAGTCCGCGCCACTTCCGCGGCAACGGCTGGCGCCCCCACTCGCTTCTGGAGCGCCACGTAGACGAGCGCGCGATCGTGCCAAAGCTTCGTGTCTGCATCGTTGGAGCCCAGCTGCATTGCCCGGGACAAGACTTTCTCGCCTCGAATCGCGTCTCCGCGCCGCAGCAGCACTTCCCCTAGAAACCGGAACGGGCGCGCGTCGCGCGCATCCGCCTTGCCAGCGCTGACCAAAGTCGCTTGGGCCTCGGCCATCAGGCCCGCCTCAAGGTACATGCGGCCCACCGCCAGCATGACGCTGGCATCACCGGCGTGCCACTGTTCGGCACGCGCGCCGACTTCGCGCACCATCTCTTCGCGCGGTTCTTGGGACAATTCCGCGCACAGGGCGAGGGTCGAATCCGCCGTGGGGTTGGACCGCCACGTTTCGAGCAGTTCTTGGAACGCACCCATTGGGGGCACAGGATAGTCACAGCCCTAGGAAATCTGAATGTTTTCCGCGCGGAGGCTGAATTTGGCTGGCTCGACGCCCCCACAGGCCCCTGGTTCATAAAAGAGGGCCCGGGGCCTTTGACTCGGGACTCGGTGCGTGCGAAGTGCGCCCATCCGGTATGTGTGGCGTCTTTGGAATATTCGGTCACCCAGAAGCGGCCAACCTCACCTACCTGGGCCTGCACGCGCTGCAGCATCGTGGCCAAGAAAGCGCGGGGATCGTCGCAACGGACGGTGAACAACTGTTCCTGCACCGGGGCATGGGCCACGTCATCGACGTTTTTCCACCGGAGCAGCTCGCGCACCTTCCCGGGCAGCACGCCATCGGACACGTGCGGTATTCGACGGCCGGCGGCTCCTTCCTGAAAAACGCGCAGCCCATCGCCGTGGACTACGCGCGAGGTTCATTGGCGCTGGCTCACAACGGCAATCTCACCAACGCACACGCGCTGCGCGAAAAGCTCGAGGAGCGTGGGTCGATCTTTCAAAGCGCTTCTGACACGGAAGTCATCGTGCATCTGACCGCCATCAGCACCCAGCGGCGAGTCGAAGACCGCATCGCAGACGCGCTAAGGCAGGTGGAGGGCGCCTACTCCCTGATGTGCCTCACGGACCACTCCATGATCGCAGCTCGGGATCCCATGGGCATCCGCCCACTTTGCCTCGGCATCATGCCCGGCAAGAAGGACGCTTATGTGGTCGCGAGCGAACCCACGAGCTTCGATCTGATCGATGCCGAATTCGTACGCGATGTGGATCCCGGAGAGATGTTGGTATTCGACGATCGCGGGATGCGCAGCGAACACCCCTTCAAGGCCACGCAGCGACGCTCGTGCATTTTTGAGTACGTGTACTTTGCGCGCCCGGATTCCACCATTGATGGCATCAGCGTATACGAAGCCCGTAAGAACCTCGGGCGCACATTGGCGAAGACTCATTTGGTTGAAGCCGACTTGGTGATCCCTGTGCCGGATAGCGGCGTGCCTGCCACGATTGGCTATGCCGAACAGGCGCGCATTCCCTTCGAAATGGGCCTGGTGCGGAGCCACTACGTGGGCCGCACCTTCATCGAACCCCAACAGAGCATTCGCCACTTCGGAGTTCGACTGAAACTCAACCCGGTGGGAGACGCGCTACGCGGCAAACGCGTCGTCGTGGTCGACGACAGCATCGTGCGAGGCACCACCAGCCGCAAGATAGTGAAAATGTTGCGCGACGCCGGCGCCCGTGAAGTCCATATGCGCATCTCCAGCCCACCCACTCGCTGGCCTTGCTACTACGGCATCGACACTCCTACCCGAGGTGAGCTGATCGCATCCAGCCACAACATCGACGAGATCAACCAGTACATCACCAGCGACAGTCTGGACTACTTGACCCTCGAAGAGATGGTGGAGTCGGTGATGCAAAGCAAGCCAGGCGCGGCCTCGGCCCAGCGCCATCTGCCGGTCGCGGCGGAGAGCGCCGACCCGGGAGGTTTCTGCCATGCTTGTTTTAGCGGCGACTATCCCGTGAAGTTTTCGCCGCATCCGCGGCATCGAAGCTCGAAGTTGGTGGAAAGCTAAATCCTGCCAAGGCGTGCCATAATGCGGTGTTTGAAGCCATGTTGACCAGCCTGCCAGACCGCGTTTCCGTGTACGAAGTCTCGCCGCGGGACGGACTGCAGAACGAAGCCGCGCCCATTCCATTAGACGCGAAAGTGCGTCTGGTTGAAGCGCTGATTCGCGCCGGCCTCTCCCGGCTCGAGCTGACGAGCTTCGTCTCACCGCGTTGGGTGCCGCAGTTGGCGGACGCGGACGAGCTGTGTCGTGCGGTGGCGCCCCCTCCAGATGTCACCCTTTCGGCGCTCTGCCCCAACGCCAAGGGCTTCGAGCGGGCCAAGGCCGCAGGACTAAAAGAAATCGCGGTGTTCATGAGTTCGAGCGAAACCCACAATCGCAAGAACACGAACAAGAGTATTGAGCAATCGCTGACGACTTTCGAGGAGGTCGTGCCCCCGGCGATCGCGGCAGGCATGCGTGTCCGCGCCTACGTTTCCACCGTTTGGGGCTGTCCCTACGAAGGCGAGGTCGATCCCAAAGTTTCGTTGGATGTCTCCCAGAAGCTTCTCGCCCTTGGCTGCTACCAGGTGTCCTTGGGAGATACGATCGGCGTCGGAACGCCATTGCAGACGCGTCGCTTGCTTGAAATGTTCTGCGGAGAAATCCCCCGCGAGGCCATTGCGCTGCATTTTCACGATACCCGCGGCACGGCGCTTTCGAACGCGCTGGTGGGCTTGGACCTTGGGCTCCGGGACTTCGACGCTTCGGTTGGAGGCTTAGGGGGCTGCCCTTATGCGCCGGGGGCCGCCGGCAACTTGGCCACCGAAGACCTCGTCTACATGCTGCACGGCATGGGGGTCGCAACGGGGGTCGACTTGGAGCTGCTCATCGAAGCGGGGCGCGTCGCAGAAAACGTGGTCGGCCGGCGTCTGCCGGGCAAGGTGCACCTGGCTGGCCTACCCAAGACCCGCGGCTAGGAAAACGCTCGGCCCAGGGCTCGGCCTAGTCGCCCGCCGCGCACTCCAGGCGCGTGAAATACACCTGCCATGTGCCAGAACGGCGGTCGTCGAAGAGCACGCCCACGTCGCCGCTGGGACCAAAGGCGATGCTGGGCCCAACGCTTTCCGCGGGGTGCTGGGTGATGCGCTGACGTGGCGACAGCGGGTCGAGGGTGTCGCTCAACATCTGAGTGTATAGCTCGTAGTTGCCGTCGAAATCGTCGGCCCAGACCAAAAGCAGGCGATCCCCGAGGGGCAAGATGGCCTGGGAGCGTGCAAACTGCGCGCCGGTGGTCAGCTTCTTTTCTGGCACGATCACTTTCCCGCTTTCGTCGATCGCGGCGCCCCAGATGGCGTCGCCGGGCAGCGTGTCTCGTTTTCCGTAGACGACGACGTAGCGATCGCGATTCCAAACGATGCTCGGATTGATGCCGTCGTCATCGGTTAGCGTCACCAGGGGCTTGGGCGCCGTCAGATCCGGACTCAACAGCCGGAAGCCGATCTTGCGCACGAAACCCGTGGCGTCCGGCCCGGACATGTTGAACGCGAGCCCGACGGTCTTTTCGCCCTCGGCGATCACGGGCAACTCCGCGTTCCAAGTCGACTGAGTCAGCTCCACATTGTCACCAAGGAGCGCACCGTCGATGCTGACGCGCTGCCCGTACACCCGAAAGTCGGACGGCCCATTGCGCCGGTCATCCCAGACCAAGAGAAACTCCGCGCCATTCCAAACGACGTGGGGATGCAGCGAGAACCCGCTTGAGGTCGTGATGCGCAGATCTGCCGCGAGCTTTTTGCCCGTGGCATCCATGCGGTTGAAGTAAATCTCGTAGTCGTTGTCCCGGCGATCTTCCCAGGCCGTGCCGAAAACAGCCCCGGTCCATACGATGGGACCGGTGAAGGTGTCGTTCGGCACGTTCGTAATAGGTTCGTCTCCGAAGGCAGTGCTGCCGTCCGGGTTGAGCCCCTTCACGTACGTGCGCCACGCGCCCTTCTGCCCCGCGTAGGCAGCTGCGTAGATAGAGCCAGAGAACGCAATGCCGCCGTGGCCGGCTTGAAGCTGATCGGTCTGGGACACGCGGATCGCCTCGGGACCCACGGGCTCATAGCGCGCGTCGTTGTCGACGATCCCGTCGAAATCTTTCTCGACGCCGTCACAGATTTCCTGTGCGCCGGGATAGGCCAGCGGGCTGGTGTCGTCACAATCGTCACCGCAAGAACCGGGGGCTCCCGCCGCAAAGCCGGGCCGAGGGCCTTTGAACCCGTCGCCATCCTGGTCGAGGGCCAGCTCGCGAAATGCACACGCCGCAGTATTGGGGTCGCAAGCGTCTTCGGTGCATTCGTCGCCGTCGTCGCATTCAAGAGGCGCGGGCAGCGTGCAGCGTCCCGCTTCGCAGCGGCTGACCAAACACGGGTTGAAGCCGGCGCAGTCTTCGTCCCGTCGACACGACTCCGTGTCGACGGCCGCATCCCCGCTCAGCCCCGCGTCACCGCGCGGTTCGCGCAAGCCGGATTTGGCGCCGCACGCTACAAACAGCTGGGGCGCCACGAGGGTCGTGAAGGCGAGCACCCCGAGCGCTCGACACGTTCTCAGAAGCATCCGCCGATGCCCTCGACGTCGACTGGGACGCAGAACAAACCCGGCGGACAGCTGGAGGCGCCGCTGAGTTTGCAGATCTTCACGCACTGGGTGCCAACCCCCGTCACGACGCAGACGAACCCGGCGGCACACAGCTCGCCGCCGCAGGGCTCGCCCTGTTTGCCGCTACCCGCCGGCGCACAAATGGTGCCGAACTGTTCCTTGTCGCATTTTTGTTGGGGGTACTGCACGAAGGGGTAGCACCCCTCGCCGGGTCCGCAGCCGGTCGGATTCGCAAAGGGATCGCACTCTTCGATCTTCGGCGGAGGTGCCGCGTCGGGACAGCCCGGGTCGACATAGCCGCCGGTGCCGCCCGTGACGAGCCCGCCGCTGCCACCGCCGCTACCACCGAACGCCGCGAAGCCGCCGAAGCCGCCCCCCGTGCCGCCACCACCGATCCCGATCAGGCCCCCACTACCACCGAGCCCGGCATCACCAGTTCCGTCGCCACCGACGCTCCCGCCACAAGCCAGGGCCATCGTCGCCAGCAAGGACAACATCCCGCGTCGCATCCCGCGCAGCATAGCCCCCTCCGGAAGCTTGAAAACACGAATCGGCGCCGGGGCGCTTTGGGAGTGCAGTGGGCGCAAGGGGTGGGTCACCTGTCGCAGCGAAGCAACCCGCATGCCACGGAACTTATAGCGGTTTTTGCGCAGTCGGGCGCCAGGCGCTAGCAAATGCACAGCAGAAGGGGCCGCCACGCGCGGCGCATGCCCAGCGCACGCGCGACTGGAGTGTGCCACTGCGGCACAGCCCCGACATGCTATGAAGGCGGCCATGCGCGCCCCAGGGCTATCCCGCACAGCGGCGGTTGCGCTTTTTGTATGCCTGGGCTGTCCGGGCTGCGAAAGGACGGAAGAGCCCCCGGGCCGCACCGCCAAGGCGGCCGCCTCGATTGCCGCGGACCCGGTGCCCACCGCTCCCGTCGCAAAGCCGCCAGCCGAGCGCTGCCTCGTCCCCCTCGCCGAGCCGGCGGCTCCCGAGGCGCAACCGGCCGATGATTGTCCACATGCGTCTGAGCCTGCGCCCATCCTGCCACACGCTCAGGTGCGATTCGTGGACGCACCGGGCCAGCCGAAGGTCCAAGTAGAGGTCGCGGAAAGCCCATCCCATCGCGAGCGTGGACTGATGTTCCGCACGCAGATGCAGGCCGATCGCGGCATGATATTCACTTGGCCAGACGAGGCGCGGCGCGGCTTCTGGATGCGCAACACCTGCCTCCCGCTGGACATGCTGTTCATTGCGAAGGACGGATTCATCGTCGGCGCGTTGGAGCAAGTCCCTGTGATGAACGAAGCGCCCCGCGGCGTTCCCTGCGACGCCATGCACGTCCTGGAGGTCAACGCGGGCTACCTACGCAAGCACGGAGTTCGCCCCGGCCAACGTGTGGAGATCACGAGAAAGAAGTAGACCGCATGAAATATTCGCCGAATCAGTGTAAGCCATGGCGACGCTCAGCCGTTCCGAACGGAAGGACTGCCATGACCCGACCCCTGTATTGCGCGCTACTTGTGCTGTTTGCCTGGCTGCTTGCGGGCTGCGGAGCCTCCCAGAGCAAATACGCTGGCGACAGAAACTACGACGCCGAAAGCGCGCCCATGTCCGCAGGCGCCGCAGCGCCGATGGAAGCCGAGGCTGACTATGACGGAGACGCGGTCGCAGACTCAGACGACGCGAGTGTGTACCGCGAGGAGATATCCGAGCCCACTTCGATTTCGGGCACCGCTCACGCGGCCCGCGTGGCTCAGACATCGGCGCCAGCTCCCGGCGCGCCAGGGCCCGCGCAGCCCGCGCCGCCGCAGCCCGCGCCCCCGCCCCAAAAACCAGACGTAAAGCCGACTCCTGAGCCGAAGGCTCAACCGAGCGGCGGGGGCGGCAGCAAAGCCAAGCCCGCGGGGGAAAATACCATCGCGGCACCCATGCTGATCTACACCGCCGACGTGAACCTGGCCGTGTTCGAAGCGGAGAAGATCCTCGACAGCGTGGAGCGGCTCGCCAAGGACTCGGGTGGCTATCTGGTCGAGCGCCAGGCGCGTCGGATCGTGATCCGCGTGCCGTCCCAAGACTTCGACGGCGCCATGCTGCAAATCGCCAAACTCGGCGATGTGTTGCACAAGAATGTCAGCGTCGAAGATGTGACCGAGCAGTACTTCGATCTCCAAGTCCGCATCCGCAACCTGCAAGTCGTTCGGGATCGCCTGGAAGAACTGTTGAAAAAGGCCGACAAAGTACCAGACGCCATCGCCGTCGAACGCGAACTCGAGCGCGTCACGACTCAACTTGAACGGCTCAAGGGCAAGGCGAAGCTCTTGGGTGAGCTAGTGCGTTTCTCCACGATCACTGTGAACGTGTCTCCGCGACATACCGACAAAGTAGGAAGCAAGGTGCGTCTCCCGTTCCCCTGGCTCAACTCCCTTGGCTTGAGCGAATTGCTGCGCCTGTGAGGATCTCCCGATGATGCAAAAAGCGATTGCCGCCGTACTGGCATGGGCCGCGATTGGTTGCGGCCCGTCTTTTGAAGCAAGCACTCCCCAAGGCTTCGTAGAACTCGAAGACCAGGAACACTTCGACTACCGCGCCACCACCGCGGACGGCCTGGTGATCGCCGTGCGTGAGCTTGAGCACGAGCCCAAAGGCGCTCCCGATTTCTGGATCCGCGCCATCGAGAACCAGATGCGGCAGCGCGGAGGGTACGCCATGCTCGGCTCCCACGACGTCAGCACGAAGACTGGGCTGAAGGGCAAGCAGCTCCGCTTCGGACACGACGAGGGCGAGACACCGTATCTCTACGTGCTCACCCTCTTTGTGACCGACGATCAGCTATATTTGATGGAGTTCGGTGGGACCAAAGAACTCGTCGAGCGTCATAAAGACCAACTCGAGTGGGCCGTTCAGAATTTCCGCGGCAAGTGACTCAATCTGGTTGGTGCAGGACCCGCTGGCTTGGGTCCGAGTGATAGAACTTATCGAACTTCGAGCGGGCAAAGCTGACTGCGCCAAAGCTGTTCACAGCGATGCTCCAAAGCAGCGCCAGCCAGAACAGACCGCGCATGCGGTAGCCACCGATCGCGATCAAGCAGAAGAGCAGCACCGCGTAGTCGTTGGAGAAGCGATACCCAAACTGCATCCAGCCGGTGTTTTGGTAGAACAGCGTCGGGACGGCGATTGCCGCAACGCTGAGCCACAGCGCAAGGTGCAAGTACGTTTTCTTGCGCGGCCATAAGAGCCACAGATACAGCGGCGACGTCACCCAGATCGCCAATCCGTGATGACTGATCTGAAACGGCACGTCCGTTGGAGGCTTGGGCACCCAGGGCAAACTGGTCAGGACCACGGCCAAGTTTCGCCCCAAGTAGTGGTAGGAAAACAAACCCCACTTTTCCATCCGCCCTTTCCAAGCAACAGTCAGAAAGCGGTAGCCGAACTCGAAGGGGTCGTGAAAACGCGCCTGGTTGTGCCAGAGCATCAGCCCCAACACGGCCAGCGCCGGCACGGAAAACAAGGCCAGCCGCGACGCCAACGCCCGTAGGTCGAGCCGCCCGAAAAAGTGGCGCACCCGCCCACCCACGCTCTCTGGCGCCGAGATTTCCGAAGCGCGCAAGCTCACGCGCACGGCCTCGAAAGCAAATAGCGGCGCCGCGAATACCAAGGGCGAACGCGTGGCAAAACCCAATCCCAGCATCAGGCCAGCCAGCACCGGTCGCTCCGCGCCAATGGCAAATAGGGCGTACAGAGCGCATAGCGCGGCGCCGACGACATGCGCGGCGAACCACACCGTCCCCTGAGGCACCGTGAAGAAGTACACCGTGCCAAAGGCAAACCCCACGGTGAGCACGACATTGGCAAAGGTGCTGCGCAACCCGATCTCCATCCGGCGCAGCTTTTCGAGCACCAGGAATAGGACCGCGGGCGCGATACCCCCGAGCCAGATGAAGAACTGGCCGTCCTGCACATTGATCGCCGACCCGCCGAGCTTGACCCAGGGCACCAGCAGGATCGCTGGAAACGGCGGAAACGTGACGTACCACTTGCCTTCAAAGCTGGCGAAGTCGTTGTTCTGCGCGTAAGCGGGCGGCGGGCCGCCAAGATCGAGGCGCCCTTGCAACCAGGACTCGGCGAGGAGGGCGAAGTGGTTGAACGGCGTGTGCGTCGTGATGGTCTGTTTGGCCGCGAGGGCGAAGTACACCCCAGTCGCGGCGGCATAGACCAAGAGCGCGACGGCGAGGCGTCTCGGACGCGCGTCCTCCATCAAGCGCCGCCACATGGCGGCGGGACGCTAGCACGAGCTTCCGCTCAGATGCGGGGCGGAGGAGCCTGCGCCGGGGCGCACTCCGCCTCGGGACAAGCCTCCGGCGGGATGCTAGGTTCCCGCCGCCGTGGCCAGCCGCAACTACGTAGTACCGATCCGGGACCTAGACGACGGTCCAAAAAACGTGGAGTTCGAACTAGAGGATGCCTTCCTGCGTTCGGCGCTGGACGGAACCGAAGCGACTTGGAGCGGTCCGGGCAGCTTGAAGCTGGAAATCGCCAAGGTCGGCGGCCAGGTGATGGTTCGGGGTCGTGCCTCCGTCGACGTGACCCTGCCCTGCGCGCGCACCCTTGAGCCCGTGATCGTGCCCCTTCGCCCGGAGATTTTCTTAATGCTTACAAAGGTTTCCGAGCCGGCTGCTCCCGCCAGGCCCAAGGCGCGCAAGTCGCGACGGGCGCCCAAGGCCGGGGCAGCGGAGAAGCCGGCCGGCAAGAAGAAGGGCTACCAGCCCTGGGAAGACGACCCGGAGCTGGGCGACGACGACGCTTCGTTCGACACCTTCGAAGGCGAAGAACTCGTGCTCGATCCCTTTGTGCGCGAGTTCCTTCTGCTGGACTTGCCGATGGTGCCGGTTTCTTCGGACTTGCCAACTGGCGCGATTCCCGCTATCCCCCGCCCTCCTGCGGAGTCGGGCGAAAAGCCCGTCGACCCCAGGCTCGCACCGCTGGCGGCGATTGCCGCTCGGATGCGCAAAGACGATCAATAGGAGCTTCAAGCCGTGGCCGTTCCCAAGCGTCGAAAGACAGCAAGCAAGCGCAATATGCGCCGTGCCCAGCACGACAAGGTGGTTTCGCCGAATATCGTGCCGTGTGCGAACTGTTCCGCACCCATGGCCTCTCACCGGGCCTGCCCGTCCTGCGGGTTCTACAAGGGCCGGTCGGTCGTCAAATCCGATACCGCAAGCTGACCAGCTGGTTGAACCATTTCGCGTGACCCGGCCCGCGGTTCGTCGTACGACGAATCCATGGAAGGCGCGCCAAAAAGCCGGATTGCCGGGACCGGGGCCTACGTGCCCGAGCAGGTCCTGTCAAATCTCGACCTCGAAAAGCTAGTCGACACCTCGGACGCTTGGATCCAAGAGCGAACGGGGATCCGCGAGCGTCGCGTCGCTGCGCCGGGCCAAGCGTCGAGTGATATGGCGCTCATTGCAGCGCAGCGTGCCTTGGAGGCCGCGGGCATGAGCGCGGCGGATCTCGACATGATCATCGTCGGGACGATCAGCCCGGACATGCGCCTGCCCGCTTGCGCGGCATTTCTCCAGCAAAAGCTCGGTGCGAAGCAAATACCCGCGTTTGACATCGCCGCGGCCTGCGCCGGGTTCGTCTACTCCATGAGCATTGGTGACCAATTCATCCGCTCCGGCGCGTGCAAGAACGTGCTCGTGGTCGGCGTGGAGCTGCTGTCCCGGGTGCTCAACTGGAAAGATCGCACGACCTGCGTGCTCTTCGGCGATGGTGCAGGCGCGGCGGTGCTGACCCCAGCCTCCGGGGACGGCCGGGGCGTACTGTCTACGAAGTTGTACACCGACTCCAGCCTCGCAGAGAGCCTGTGCATTCCGGCTGGTGGCAGCAAAGAGCCCATCAACGCGGAGAGCATGGAAAACGCCCGCGACAAAGTGCATATGATCGGCGGTGACATCTTCAAGGTCGCCGTCAAGAACCTGACCAGCGCCTCCCGCGAAGCGTTGGAGGCCGCGGGGCTCCAGGCCAGCGAGATAGACTGGGTCGTGCCCCATCAAGCGAACCACCGCATCCTGAGCCAAGTTGCACAGCGGCTCGCGATCCCACTGGATCGCTTCGTGTTGAATATCGAACGCTACGGCAACACGTCGAGCGCCAGCATCCCCATCGCCCTGGACGAAGCGGTCCGGGATGGCCGGATCGCGCCAGGGCAGAGTGTGCTGATGTGCGCGCTTGGCGCTGGGATTTCGTGGGCAAGCGCTCTCGTGCGCATGTAGTTTTCGGTTGGCGCAGGGCGGCGGCTCGTCGATAACCCGCGCGTGAAGCGTCCGGGCAGGTGGCTCGGCGGCGATGGCAACTGGAGGCCAATATGAAACGCGCATGGCTCTTTCCCGGTCAGGGCACACAGCACGTCGGCATGGGCAATTCGCTGTATTCGGCGTCGAAAGGCGCTCGCGAAGTCTTCGAACGTGCGGACGCCGCCCTGGGCTGGAAGCTCTCCAGCTTGATCTTCGACGGTCCAGAAACCGAACTGACGCTGACCAAGAACACGCAACCGGCCGTGGTCACCGCCAGCATCGCCGCATTGGCTGCGTTGCGGGAAGCCCACACGGAGCTACCCGAGCCGGACTTCGTCGCCGGCCACTCGCTTGGTGAATACTCCGCGCTGGTCGCCGCGGGCGCCTTGACCCTCGAGGATGCGGTCCGCGTGGTGCACCGGCGCGGGCAAGCCATGCAGGACGCCGTTCCGGCGGGCAAGGGTGCCATGGCAGCAATCATGGGAGCTGCCGCCGCAGACGTAGAAGCACTGTGCCGCGACGCCGCAGAAGGCGCTGTCGTGAGTCCGGCGAACTTCAACGCTCCGGGGCAGATCGTGATCGCCGGAGACGCGGCCGCCGTCGGTCGTGCTCAAGCCCTGGCCAAGGAGCGCAAGATGAAAGCCATCGTGCTCAAGGTGAGCGCACCGTTTCATTGCGCATTGATGGCACCCGCCGCCGAGGCGGTGCGCCGGGCCCTGCACGACGTGCCATTGAGCGATCCAAAAATGCCCGTCGTCTCCAATGTGACCGGCACACCGGTCCACAAGGCTTCCGAAATCGTGGATCTGCTCGTGCGTCAGATGGACGGCGCGGTCCTGTGGCAGCAGAGCGTCGAATTGATGGCGGAAAACGGCGTCACCCAGGCCCTAGAGATCGGGCCCGGCGCGGTGCTCGCGGGCCTCGTGAAGCGCATTGACAAGCGCATTGCCGTCCAGGGCGTCTCGGACCCCGCTGACGTGGCTAAAGCCTTGGAATTACTAACATAAGTACCGCGACAGGGGTCCCAAAGGACCCGACAGTCCGGATCCCCGCATCTTTCGGCGTTGACCGCACGCGGGGCGTGGTAAACACCCCCGGCTTCGCACCTGGCAGTCCCATGTTCGATCTCAGCGAAAAAGTATGCATCGTCACCGGCGGTTCCCGTGGGATCGGTCGCGCGTCGGCGCTGGCACTGGGCGAGCTCGGAGCCACCGTGGTGGTCGGCTACGTGAGTGGGGAGTCCGCCGCGAAAGAGACCGCCGAACGCATCAGCGCCAAAGGCGGTAAGGCAGAAATTGCGCGCTTTGACGTGGCGGATCCGTCCCAAGCGGAGGCCAGCATCGCCGAAACGGCCAAACGCCTGGGCCGGCTGGACGCACTGGTGGCAAGCGCGGGGATTTCCATCGACGGTTTGTTGCTACGGCTCAAAGTCGAGGACTTCGACAAGATCCTGGACGTGAACCTCAAGGGCGCAGTCTTCTGCGCTCGCGCGGCAATCAAAGTCATGATGCGCGCGAAGACCGGCCGCATCGTGTTTCTTTCCAGCGTGGTGGGAGAATCAGGCAACGTGGGCCAGACGGCTTATGCTGCCTCGAAAGCGGGGCTGCTCGGCGCGGCCAAAAGCCTGGCCAGGGAGTACGCTTCCCGCAATATCACGATCAATGCCGTGACTCCGGGCTTCATCGACACGGATATGACCTCCGGCCTCCCCGAGGAAGCCAAAGCCGCCATGTTGGGCGCGATCCCGCTGGGCCGCCCCGGGCGAGCCGACGAAGTTGCCGCTGCGGTCGCGTACCTATGCTCAGACGAGGCCGCCTACGTGACGGGCCATACCCTGCGCGTCAATGGGGGCATGTACATGTGAGTGGGCCCTTATTCGGCCCAGGGTTTTCATCTAGAAATAGTCAACGTTCATCAAAAAATCGCGTCGCAATTTAGCGCGCATCGTGGAGGCAATATGGCAGGCCGGGACATCGAGGCCGAAGTCAAGCGCATCATCAAAGAGCAGCTCGACGTCGACGAAAAGGATATCAGCGCGGAGTCCACTTTCATTGACGACCTGGGAGCTGACTCTTTGGGGTTGGTCGAGCTCGTGCTCGCTTTCGAGGAAGCGTTCGAGATCGACATCCCCGACGAGGACACGGAGAAGATCCGTACCGTCCAGGATGCCGTCGACTACATCAAGCAAAACGCCAGCGCCTGAGAATAGTGGCTGATCGGGCGTCGCCTGCTGGGCGGCGCCCGCAAGCGGCACATCGCGCCCGCTGGTCGCGGAGAGAGTCATGGAGCGAGTCGTCATCACCGGCGTCGGCCTTGTCACACCCAACGGCATAGGCACCGACGCAACTTGGCAGTCACTGATCCGCGGGGAAAGCTCCGCGGCGCAGATTACGCTTTTCGACATTGATGAGCGTTACGCATCCCGCTTCGCCTGCGAAGTGAAGGGCTTCGAGCCCACGGACTTTATTGACCGCAAGAAGCTCAAAGAGATGACGCGGTTCACCACATTCGCACTGGCGGCGACCAAGCTGGCGTTTGAGGACGCCGCGTTGGAACTCAGCGACGAAGAGCGGGAGACGACGGGCACGTTCATCGGCGTCGGTCTTGGGGGCCTAGAAAACCTCGAGCGCTGCACGCTGGTCCTGGAGCACAAAGGTCCTGGCAAGATCAGCCCCTATTTCATCCCCTCTTTGATTGCGAACATGGCCGCGGGGCAGGTCTCGATTGCCCATGGGCTGCGCGGACCCAGCCTCGCCCATACCAGTGCGTGCTCTTCGAGTGGCCACGCCATTGGCGAGGCCTTGGAGTGGATCCGCCGCGGGCGCGCCGAGGTCATGGTCGCCGGTGGAGCAGAAGCCACCATCACGCCCATCGGCATTGCGGGCTTTTCGGCGATGTTTGCCTTGAGCCGCCGGAACGACGCACCCAAGCAGGCCAGTCGCCCCTGGGACAAGGGGCGCGATGGCTTTGTCTGTGGCGAGGGCGCAGCGACTCTGATCTTGGAGTCGTTGACTCACGCGAAGAAACGCGGGGCGCGCATTCTCGCGGAAGTGACCGGCTACGGCGCGACCAGCGACGCTTTCCACATCACCAAGCCGGCGGCCGAGGGCTCCGGCGGCCGGAAGGCCATGCAGATGGCGCTAGCTGACGCGCGCCTCAACGCCGACGACATTGACTACGTCAATGCCCACGGTACCAGCACCCCCGCCGGTGACGTCGAGGAATGCCGCGCCATCACGTCGGTCTTCGGCAACAACGCTTTGGACAAGAAGCTGTGGGTCAGTTCCACCAAGAGCATGATGGGCCACCTGCTCGGCGCCGCTGGCGCCGTCGAAGCGGCCATTTGCGCCAAGGCGATCACACAGTCCATCGTGCCGCCAACGATCAATCTGGATGACCAAGACGACGCATGCCCGCTGGACTTCGTGCCGCATCAGGCAAGAGAGCGCCAGGTTCGTCACGCATTGAGCAACTCTTTCGGCTTCGGGGGCACGAACGCGACCCTGGTACTCTCTGCCGTCGAATAACTGAGATGCAGTGCCCAACTTGCCGACAAATGGAGAGCCGCGTGCTGGATTCACGCCTGGTCTCGGGCGGAACCGTCACTTGGCGCCGTCGCGAATGCGACGCCTGCAAGCGGCGCTTCACGACCTACGAGCGAGTCGAGTTGTCGTTGCCGACAGTGGTGAAGCGGGACGGTCAGCGGGCACCCTTCAATCGCGAAAAACTGCTCGCGAGTCTGAAGATCGCGTGCAACAAGCGCCCCGTGTCCGTAGATACGCTGGAGCGGGAAGCGGACATCCTCGAGCGAGAGCTCTCCGAGGCCGGCGAACGGGAAGTCTCCAGTATGGAAATCGGCGAACGCGTCATGGCACGCCTGAAACAGTTGGATGAAGTGGCCTATGTGCGATTTGCGAGTGTCTACAAATCCTTCCGAGACATCGACGAATTCATGCGTGAAATGACCAGTCTGGTGCGCGCTCGCCCGGAGGACGGAGAAGCCAGCCCATGACGGACGTTGACGACAAGCTCATGGCCCGCGCCATCGAGATCGCGCAACAAGGCGACCCCTCTCCCAATCCTCCCGTCGGTTCGGTGGTCGCGGACGGTGAGACGATTGTGGCCGAGGGGTTCCATCAGGCTGCAGGAATGGACCACGCGGAGATCGCTGCACTCAAGGAAGCCGGGGGCTCCGCCGAGGGCAAGACGCTCTACGTCACGCTGGAGCCCTGCAACCACGAGGGCCGCACGCCACCCTGCGTCGACGAGATCATCAAGGCGAAGATCAAGCGCGTGGTGGTGGCCACTCGGGATCCGAACCCACATGTGGAAGGCGGCGGTGTGGAACGGCTGGAAGCCGCGGGCATCGAGGTGTTAGTGGGCGCGCAGGAAAAAGACGCCAAGCGCTTGGTGGAACCGTGGACCAAGTACATCACGCAGGAGACTGCGTACTTGGGCCTGAAGCTTGCAGCGTCCCTCGACGGTCGGATCGCCACACGCACCGGAGCCTCCAAGTGGATCACCTGTTCGGATTCCAGAGTGCGCGTGCACCTGCTCCGGACCAAACACGACGCGGTCATGGTGGGCATCAACACGGTCATCGCCGACGACCCGCGTTTGACCGTACGTGAGGTACCTGGCCGCAACCCCATCAGGGTCGTTGTGGACAGCAAGCTGCGACTCCCAACCGGGAGCCAGATGGTGCAAACCGCGAAAGAAGTCCCGACGTGCGCGGTCACGACCGTGGACGCCCCGCGCGAGGCGGAAGATGTTCTCGTCGAACTCGGCGTCAGCGTGATCCGCGTGCCAGCCACTGCGGAAGGACGTTGCGATATGCGCGCGGCCTTGAAAGAGCTTGCCGCGCGCGAGGTGGTGAGTGTGCTGTGCGAAGGCGGCGCCGAGCTGGCCGGAAGTCTGCTTGCCCTCGCCCTGCCGGATCAGATGCACGTCTTCGTCGCTCCGGTGCTGCTGGGGCCACGCGGTCGCCCGGGGGCGGTGGACTGGGCGGGGCCCGAGAACCCCTCGGACGCGCCGCGCATCGAGTCGCCGCGTTGGGAACTCTGCGGCTGCGACGCATACGTGTCGGGCCGCCTGGTCTACCCGAAGAAGGCCAGTCGTACCACGAGCTCCTAGCGCCGTTTTTTCTCCCCCATCCGCTTCGCGGATGCCTAGTGCTCCCGCCCTCGTACGGGTCACCACCGCCAGAGCGTTCATTTGGATGGGTGCTTCGGACCTCGCCGCCGCGAGTTCCCGGGATTGCCGCTCGGTCAGTCGGGTGTTACGTTGCGTAGGGTCATGGCTTTGCGCACCATTTTGGAATACCCGGATCCCCGATTGCGAGAAGTCGCCAAACCGGTCGCCGAGGTCAACGACGAAGTCCGCGCCCTGGTCGAGGACATGGCCGAGACGATGTACGCGGCGCCCGGCGTCGGCCTGGCTGCCAATCAAATCGGCGTGAACTTGCGGGTTTTTGTGATCGACATCGCCGCGGAGGACGAACCGAGCGAGCTTCTGGTCTTCATCAATCCGGAAATCACGGCGACGGAAGGCCAGCAAACCTGGAACGAAGGCTGCTTGTCGTTCCCAGACGTTTCCGAAGAGATCAAGCGCGCCGAGTTCATCACCGTGCGCGCCTTGGATGAGAACGGCAAGGCGTTCGAACTCGAAGCCGACGGGCTCTTGGCCGTCGCGGTGCAGCACGAGAACGACCATTTGAACGGCGTGCTGATGATCGACAAGCTCAACGCCGTGAAGCGGCGCCTCATGGGCCGCAAGCTCGCCCGCAGGCAGCAGGCAAACCCCTAGAGCCTGGAAGCCCTGCCTTCCAGTCAGCGCGAGGGTGGACGGGAAAAGAGCGAGGTCTCGAGGCCGAAGCCGCGTGATGCGACGTGAGTTGCGACTCGGGGTACGATTCCGGATGCGGTGAAGGTGCCTTCGACGGCTCCGCCCGCCGCCGTCCGCTCCACGACGAAGTTGAAGACGTCTTGGACGGCGATTTCGTCCTCGGTCGCGCCAAGCACCTCGGACACCCGCAGCGCGCGATGACGGCCATCTCGTAGGCGTCCGATCTCGACGATCAAATCCACGCTCGACGCCACTGCTTCACGAGCGGCGGCAAGGGGTTCGCCGGATTGGCAGCAAACCGCGGTCAGCCGGGTCAGAGCCGAGCGAATGCTGCTGCCGTAGCAGACGAGCGCCATGCCTTCCGCCCCCATGCGAACCGCATCGAGCACTCCGGCAACCAACGCGGGTTCCGAAAGCTCCGCGGCGATACGAACTCCGGGAATGCTGGCGGAGGCTTGGATTGAGCGCCGGACATCGTCGCCGCTGAGAACTCGTAGCGACGCAGAATTGGCGACCAGCCCGGACAGATCGTCGCGCCCTTCGAGTAGCACCATGGGCGCCTCACTACGCGCAACCGCGAGCAAGGCCGAGAGCATCCGCGCCGTGCCAGGGTCTCGAGGCCCCACGACGAGCACGTTGACCCGCGCCATCACTACGTTCTGGAGGAACGTGGCAATCGCCCGTGAGACGACCCCCGCGCGCACGAGTTCCTCCAGCGAGCCCGCGGCCTGAGGCGGCTTGATGATGCTGAGCATGGGGCCCTGAGGCACGCTGCGCCCCAGCATTGCCGTCAGCCGACCGCCATCGCGCATGCGGCGCTCCACGATGGACTCATTCGGCGAAAGCGGTTCTCCCGCTGCGCGCGCCAAGCGCGCCACGACCCGGGCCACCGAAGCAACGGACGAAAACGGCGGCTCCACCGCGAGGGTTTCGCTTCCCTTGTGCGCGACCAACTGATCGAATCGCGGCAGGCCAATGCCGGAAACAGAACCGTCTACTAAGAGGGCACCGATCGGACCCAGCTCGATCAACTCGGAGCGGGCGTGTGCGAGCAGCCTCGGCAGGTCCACGGAGCTATCGATCTCACCAGAGGCTTTGAGCGTCTCGGAACGCTCCGTGAGCGCACGCTCTACGCTGGTCCGAACCGCGTCGGAGATTTCGCCGTCCAAAGCCTCGGGCCCCACGCTCGCCGTGGCATGATCGACCAAGAGTGCCAGCACCTGGCGTTGGACCGCGGCATCGCGGCTCGGCTCACCTGCGGGCGCGAGGGAGCGCGCGTCGATGTCGGCGTGGGAAACATCTACGATGCTGGCGCGCTGCGCCACGGAGCTCGGTTCCGGACCGGCATGCGAGGGACGCGAAGCGTCTGGCAATCGCGGCGGTCCCGGAACGCGCGGATAGCTCGCGCCGCTTTGTTCCTCGCGCTCCTGCGGGATGTGTGTTGCCACGGAACCTTCCGGTCCACTTTCGCGGGCTAGCACCGGCCCGCTTCCCGTGGTCTCTCCTAACTCGCCGGCGGCAGAATCCGCTTCTGCCGGATCAATACGCAGGACAAAGTCACCGATGTAGACGCGATCGCCTTCGCGCACGATTGTGGCTTGCGAGATCCTTCGCCGGTTGACGTAGGTCCCATTCGTGCTGTTGAGATCCGTGACAATGAACCGCCCATCCCTGAAGATGAGGCGCGCGTGCCGCTTGGAGACGTTGCCCTTGGGCAGCATCAAGTCATTGCCCTGCACGCGGCCAACTGTGATTTCCGGGCGGTCATACGCCTCGCGACGTTCTGCACCCCCTTTTTCGCTGATGATGATGGCGAACACGGGCTGCTGGGCTTCGGTAGGGGAAATCACGGACCGGTTGCCTGAAATTTAGCCGATAGCGCTAGTCGCATGTCAACGAGGAACGCGAGATACTACGCCAAATCTCCCGGATCCGGGGAGTCTTGTTGGCCAGACGCCTTGCCGCACGCCGGTGGAACGCCTGCGCAGGAGCCATGGAAGGACCCCGCCAGGCCCCGAAGCAGGCGGGTTCCTGGCTGCCGGCCTAGGTGCCGGAGCGGCCGTCGCGCACGTCGCGTACGTCGCTGGCGACCCGCGCTAGTAGCTCTGACGCCAGCTGCATCACTTCCTGCTCAGAGAATCCACTGGCCCGCAGCTCGCGATAAATCGTCTTGGCGAGAATGCGCACAGCGCGGGGATCCGAGGGGGTCGACGGTACTTCGTAGGGGAGGGCCATGTGGTCAAACCAGGTAGAGTGGGTAACGGAGCGTCTGTTCCGCACTAGTATGAAAGAATGATGCCGAAACCCCGGGCATCGATTCTGCGCCGTTATTCTGAAGTGTCCGCCCGGAGCCGCGAAGCGCCGTTCGCATCGCATCGCTGCACGAGTGTGTAAGGCCGCACGCGGACGCACCAAAGGCACCTGGACTGGTTCAACCGGGCAGATCCTCTGACGCATCGCGGCGGAAACGCCTCGCAAGCGGCTCCCAGCGGCTACGCAGCGTTCGTCGGGCCTTGCGGACGTCCGCGCGGACCGCGGGCGTCACAGGACAGGAAGACGGGGGCGCGTCGGCGCCTCGCGCGTCAACAAGCGCAGTCGAGGAACGGCGCCGGATCCGGGTACTCTTCGACGAGCTTCTTGGGCGGGCGTTCGACGTCGCAGAGCAAGCTCGTCACCAGATCTCTGCCGTCTCCTCCAAAGTACAACGCTTCCCCGACCTGCGGCTCGCCATCGTTGGGCAGCGCGACGCCGTTGGGCTGAAAGCAAACGCGTCCCGCCAGCGTCCTGCGCAGCGCCAAATGAGCCGGCAACCAGCTACCCGAGCGCCGATCGCGCACAGCGATGCAGATGCCACTTCGGAAGTGGTACTCGGTATTTCGGGTCACGAACATCTTATGGATACGGCGCTCTGTGCTGACTTGGCTCACGGCATTTCCTCCGTTCGCGAGCCTCGCAGGCTCGGCGGGAGATCGCCAAATTTCTGCAATCCCGTTGCAGATGTGCTTATCGAAGCGCGCGAGAAGCGTCCGGGCACCACGCCAACAACTGGCCAACAACTGGGCGACACGACGCGCGCCACCGTACGATCGGATTCGTGAAACGGCGGCCCGGACCCGGTCTGAAGAAAACCAGTGGTTTGCCCTTGGTCGAGCATCGGACCGCGCAGCTTTGGCGCAGCACTGACTACGGCTGGCGCGAACTCTTCGAGTCTGCCGACGTGATGAGTGAAGGTGCCACCCGCGAAGAGCGCGAAGGGCCGACCTACTATGGGTCCACGAGTGTGCTGCTGCCCTTCGTTTCCCGCGGCGGAAACATCCCGGATGACCAGGCCGCACGTGTGCATCAATTGATCGCAGCGGATCCGCACGCGCGGCTGCGCGCGGTTCGCATCGCGTGTTTGGAAGCCGAACTGCGCGCAGGGACCCGCATTGGCCAAGTCCGCGCGGAATTGTTCGTACGCAGGGACAAACGCGGGATCCGCATCGACGTGGACGTGGAGACCCTCGTCGTCGGTGAGATCGCGCCGGGGCGTGCGCGCACCCGTCGCGAGTAGCCGCTTTGGGACCCGCCGGAGTCCCAACCCGCGTGCAGACGCGCCCTGCGCAGGGTGCGGACACGAAGGCGTCGACGCGCTGGATGCACGGGCAAGCTCCACGCAATATGTCAAGTCGTGCCTGCTGCGAAAAACGAAGCGCGAAAGTTTGAACGATCTTGCGCACGCCCGCGTTGTGGTCCACTAGAAGCTTGACACCGAGCGCGGCGCGGCAGAGTGATCAGCTAGGCCAGTTGCCACACAAGTGATCGATTCATGAGGCGCAAGAAGCAACGCGACGACAAAGTCATCCATGTCGTGTTTGGTCCCGGAGGGGGCCGCGTGGACAACTCTGCCCCATCGGCCCTGGCGATGCCGCTGGATTCGGGCGGTCAGGGTCGGGAGCCTCTGACGGATCTCTTTACTCGCGCCGAGATCGCCCGACTGCTCGGAATCACACCGGGGCGACTGCGCACCCTGGATCGCACTGGCGTCGTGTCGCCCAGCGGTCGGCGCCGAGGCAAGCGCGCGTATACCTTTTCGGATCTGATCGCGCTACGCACTGCGCAAACACTGTTGGACAAGCACGTGCGCCTGCGCGATGTGACTCGTGCCGTGGGTGTCCTCAAACGAACGTTGCCGCGAGTGACACGCCCCCTTGCTGAGCTGCGCATCGTTTCCGACGGGCACAAAGTCGTAGTGCGGACCCAAGACGGCAGCTTCGAGCCGCTGACCGGCCAGATGATGCTCGACTTCGAAGTGAAGTCACTTCGGGATGACGTCGTCCGAGTCCTGCGACCGTCTGCAGGACGGGAGCGCGCACGCACGGCTTACGAGCTGTACCTGCGCGCTAGCCAACTCGACGAAGATCCCGAAAGCATGGATGAGGCCGCGGCCCTCTACCAACAGGCCATAGAGCTCGACCCCTGGCTGGCTATCGCCTACACAAACCTGGGAAATATACGCTTTCGGCGCCACGACCCGGAGGGCGCCGAGGGCCTGTACCGAAAGGCGCTCGAGATCGACTCGCGCCAGCCAGAGGCTCAGTACAACCTGGGCTACGTCATGCTCGAACGCGGGCGACCCGAGCTGTCCATTCCGCTCTTCCACGGCGCATTGGAGTCCGACTCCAAGTTTGCAGACGCCTATTTCAATTTGGCGATGGCCTACGAGCAGATCGGTGAAACTCAAAAGGCTCGCCCCTACTGGAAGAGCTACATCGCTCTGGAGCCGTCGGGCACCTGGACCGAAATCGCCAAGCGACACCTCTAAGCGCGCGAGCTCACTTCAAGCGCCGGTGCTCCAAGCAAGGCACTGCTGCGCGCACACGCGCCAACAGATCGAAGTCCAGATCGGCCACGGCGACCCCGACGCCGTC
Source organism: uncultured Myxococcales bacterium (assembly GCA_937872925.1). Lineage (GTDB taxonomy): Bacteria > Myxococcota_A > Polyangia > Polyangiales > Polyangiaceae > JACKEA01. The sequence goes on from CALMUT010000348.1 coordinate 24,433, forward strand.
CGAACACTCGGCCACCACCACGCCCCAGGGGTCGACAATCAAAGAGTGCCCGTAGGTCAACCGTCCCTTCGGATGGCGGCCCCATTGCCCCGCGGCAAGCAGCCAACACTGGGACTCGATCGCCCGCGCGCGCAGAAGCGGATGCCAGTGGTCTTTGCCGGTCTGCAAGGTAAACGCTGCCGGCACCACCAGCACCTGCGCTCCCTGGTCGACCAGCTTTCTATACAGCTCCGGGAAGCGCAGGTCGTAGCAGATGGAGAGACCGATACGCGCCCCCGCGACTTCGGTGATCACTGCGTCGGTTCCGGAACTCGTCGCGGAGGACTCACTGAGCACTGTGCCGTCGGCCAATGCGACGTCGAATAAATGGATCTTGCGGTACTGCGCGCGGAGCGACCCATCGGGACCAAACACGAGGGCGGTATTAAACGGACGCCGGTCGTCGGCGCTTCTTTCCGGGAAGCCGCCCGCGATCAAGGTCAGTTCCGCTTCCCGCGCCAGGGCAGCGAGGGTGTCCTGGATCGGCCCGCTGCCCAAGGTCTCAGCGTGCTGGCATTTGTCCACCTCGGCTCCCATGTAGGCGAAGTTTTCCGGCAGCAGCGCCAGCTGGGCCCCCAGCCCGCGAGCGCGGAGAACCTGGCGGCGACATTCCGCCAGGTTCTGGACCACATCGTCTTGGCACTGGAGCTGGACTACGGCGGCGCGCAAGGTGGACATGCCAACGAGCATATCTGCGTTGCCGGCCAGATGCGCCCAGTGCTGGGAAACCCCGGAGGATCGGCTAGAAAACTGCGGAGCCCGGGGCGGCCCGACGGCCGATGCATACTTGCGCGGGACTTGCGGCTAGGCTTACCTGCGAACCCTCATGGTCGACAAGACGACCGGCGCCATGCAGGCGTTCGGCGCTCCCGCAGCGCCGGGCGCACATTCCCGTTCGGGGCTCGTGCTGCTCTATACGGAGGCGTACGCATCCCTGCCCGGCGCCATCCTGCTGGAACAGGAACGCCAAGTGATTGGCCGCGACGAGGGGGTCGAGATCTGCTTGCCCGTGACCGCCGTCTCGCGACGGCATGCGGAAATCTCCTGGGAGCGCGGAGCCTGGGTCTTGCGCGACCTCGGCAGTCGCAACGGGATCATCATGGAAGGCCGGCAGGTCGTGGCCGAGGAGCTCGAAGCAGGCAACGAGATCCGCATCGGGGACGCCGTATTCAAGTTCGTCGACAAACACGCCGAACTCTACGTGCCGTACCGAATCGATGGCTCCGTGGCACCGGGGTTCGAACGCAAAGGCCGGAGCCCCAAGACGATGGTCGGCGGCTACCATATGGACCGCATCGCGGCCGATCTCGCACGCATCGCGCCGACGCCCCTCAGCGTCATGCTGTTGGGCGAGAGCGGCACGGGCAAGGAAGTGGTCTCCCGAGAGCTACACGCGCTCAGCGGACGGCGCGGAGACTTTCACGCCGTCAATTGCGCGGCGATCCCCGGCCAACTATTGGAGAGCGAACTCTTCGGCTACAAGCGTGGGGCTTTCTCCGGCGCAGACCGCGACAAGCCTGGGCTGATCAAGCTTGCGGACCAGGGCACGCTGCTGCTCGATGAAATTGGCGACATGCCCCTGGAGGCCCAAGCCAAGCTGCTACGGGTACTGCAGAACAAGGAAGTGTTTCCTCTGGGAGGTACCGCAGCGGAACACGTCGACGTGCGCATTGTCTGCGCGACCCATCGCGATCTGTGGCGCCTGCAGGAAGCCGGGAAGTTCCGCGAAGATCTATTTGCGCGACTGAATGAGTACCAGCTCCGCTTGCCACCGCTGCGAGAGCGCAAAGAAGACATCTATATGCTGACGCGGGCGTTTCTGACGCGGCATGGCCGGCCCGAAGTCAGGACAACCTTCGCCTTCATGCTCGCGCTTCTCCACTACGATTGGCCATACAACGTCCGAGAGCTCGAAGCCTGCATCAAGCGGTGTTTGGCCCTGACGGACCGCGCCACGTTGGAACGCGATTTGATTCCGGACGCGGTTCGCGACGCCATGACAGACTACGCCCAGCCGAAGACGGAAGCCCGAGGCAGCGTCACGCCAGCCACGCCGGACCCGGAACTCGCCGCACACTCAGCGATGCCGACAGAAGACGAGCTCAAGGCGCTTCTGTTGCGGCACCAAGGAAACGTGGCGGCGGTTGGACGCGAACTGGGCAAAGCCAGAATGCAGATCCACCGCTGGATGAAACGCTACGGCATCCAGATTGAAGACTACCGCAGTTGATGCGCCCCCCGGCGGGTGTCGGGACGCGACAGCCAAGGTGCAGCACGCGTCTCCACGAGCAGTAGCTGCCGCTTAGTAGCTGCCGCTACAAATTCCTGTCACCCATTCTGAGGCCAGGGCGCAGGCGCGTTCAGGCGCCGCGCACTTGCCCGCCACACAGGCGCGGACGTGGTGGCGTCCGGGGCTGTTGCCACACTCGCAGCAGCTGCGTCCGCATACGCTGGCCGCCGCGCAAGGAGAACCGGGCGGGGCGCCGTCTGGGGACACCTGCGAGCACTTGCCGCAGCCGCTGCGCTCAACCTCCAGCATTGCGACTTGCTCGGAGCGACCGACCTTTCGCGAGAGCGCCTGGGACACACCCTCGTCGCGACACGGCGCCAGGCAGCGTTCCAGTCCGCGGCGCTCCGCGCCACAGCTCGATGTGCGGGGAGGTCCCAAGCACGCGCCGCCTGCGCACCGCTGTCCGCAGTCAGGTTGGGCTCCGGCCACGCAGCCGAGCAGCGTCGCGTGTTCCCGCTCACATTGCGCCCTGGCCGCCACGGCGCCACGCAGCACGCAGTCGCGATTGCACGCGCTGGCGTCCATCGCCGCGCAGCCCACGCGCTGACAAGCTTGAGCGCAGCGCGCAGCGACGCCCTCGTTGGGGGGGGGCTTGTCCCGACAGCCGCCGGCAAGGCCGAGGCAGGCCAAGAGCAGGAGCCTCGACCAAGCCCGTGGGGCGGGCGGCCGGCGGGGAGTCGGGAGATGCCGATGGCGGGCGGCCGAGCAAGGGCCGGCCTTGGGCCTTTTCTGCATGAACGAGAGCCTCAAACCCTCGCATAGCAAGCTGCCGCTCCTCGGACCAGGCCGGGGGGCCTGGGTTGGAGACCCCAGGTATCGAGAATTCGGCGGTTTTTTCCGCCTTCGACTTGAGACGCGACCGCCGCTGGGCTAATTCCGGCCGGCGATTTAGGCCCCACGGCGGTCCCCCAAATTCGCAGCCTGCTTGCCCCTCCCCTCCTCCTTCGATTCGTCCTCGATGACCGCCTCATGCTGACTTTGCTTTTCGCCCGATCCCGCGCTGCGCTGCGCCTCTTTATCGTAGCGGTCCTGACGCTGTCCTTTGCTCCCCTGGTGCAGGCCCAGCAGCCCGCGGCGCAGCCGAAAGCGGAGGCGAGCGCCGACAGCAGTGCGCCCGTAGACGTGCAGCCCAGTATCCGCCTGCCGCCTTCCGAGGCTGAACGCGCCCGCGGGCTGCCCATCGCGCGCATCGACGTCGGCGGCAACCGCCGCGTCACGAAGTCTGACATCTTGACCTACCTGCGAGAACGCGTGGGGCAGAACTTCGACCCGGAGACGCTCGCCCAAGACGTCCGTGAGCTGTGGAATTCCGGATTCTTCGACGACATTGAAGTGGATCTGGATCGCGACGACAGCGGAGTGAGCCTGCGTTTCGTGGTGCGCGAGCGCCCGAGTATCAGCCAGGTCCTCTTCGAGGGAAATTCCGAGATCGACACCGAAGACTTCGCGGAAGCCATTGAAGTCAAAGACGGCACCATTCTGAGTCGTCCGGCAATCCGCCGAACCATTCAGAAGATCCGGGACATGTACGCGGAAAAAGGCTTCTTTCTGGCAGACGTCAAAAGCGAAGTTGTGCCCCAGAAGAACAACGAGGTGCTGATCCGCTTCAGCATCAAGGAGCAGTCGCAAGTCAGCGTGAAGCGCATCACCTTCATCGGCAATCACACCATCACCGACGAAGAGCTGCGCGAGGTCATGTTCACGGGCAACTCCGGCTTCTTCGCATTCGGCTCTGGCGGCCCCTACCGCCAAGACGCCTTTGAGCGGGACATCGCCGTCATCAGCGCGCTCTACTACGACCGTGGCTACTTGACGGTCTCCATCAGCACACCACGCGTGATGTTGACTCCAGACAAGAGCGGTATCGAGGTCTCCATCACGATCAACGAGGGCCCGCGCTACCGGATCCGCCAACTCCGCGTGTACGAGCGCGGAGCCAATGGCAAAGAGGTGGAACCCATCGACGGTCGCCGCGCCCTCGCTTCGATGGTTCGCGCGGACCCCGGTGACTACTTCAACCGCGCCGAGCTGCTTGAAGACCTGCAGTCCATCCGTACGCTGTACCGGGACCACGGCTACGCAAACGTCGAAGCCAATCCGCAGACCCGCCTCGACCAGGAAAGGCACGAAGTCGACATCGTGGTGCCCATCGAACGGGGACCCTTGGTCTACTTCGAACGCATCGAATTCCGCGGCAATTCGAAGACCCGGGACAAGGTCATTCGTCGGGAAATGGAAGTGTCTGAGGGCGAGCTGTTCCATGAAACCCGGCTGGAGGAATCCCGTCAGCGCATCACTGCCCTCGGCTTTTTCGAGCGCGTGGACATCTCCACCGAAGAGGGTTCGGCTCCCGACAAAGTCCAGGTCAACATCGAGGTGACGGAACGCCCGACGGGAACATTCCAAGTCGGAGCGGGGTTTTCGAGTATCGAAAACTTCATCGCGACGGCGCAGGTCCAACAAGCCAACCTATTCGGCTACGGGCAGAGCCTGTCCTTGCAGGCCCAAGTCAGCGGCCTGCGGCAGTTGGTGAACATCCGCTTCTTCGAGCCGTACTTTCTCGACAGCAGGTTCTCGGCGAGCGTTGACCTTTTCGACCAACTCCGCATCTTCAACGACTTCTCTCAGTCGAGTCGCGGCGGGTCGCTCACCTTCGGCTATCCGCTGGTTGAGCCCGAGCTCACTGCATCCATGACTTACACCGGCGAGTTGGATGAAGTGAGCACGCAGACGCAGTCCACGTTCCTTGGCACGTCCAGTGCAGTCAGCGTCTTCACTCGGTTGCCCTTGGCAAATCTGTTCAGCGATGGCTTCACGTCAAGCCTGCGCCCGGCCCTCACCTACGACACGCGCGACAACCGCCTGTTTCCAACGGCGGGGCTGTATCTGCGCGGCTCTACGGAGGTGGCAAGCTCGACCCTCGCCTCTGATAACGAATTCATCCGCCACCGCTTCGTCGGCCGGTTCTACTACCCGCTGACGACTGGGCTGGTGCTCAAGCTCAACACCGAGGGAGGCCACGTCACCAGCCCCAGTGAAGAGGGCGTGCCGATCTTTGCTCGCTTCTTCCTGGGCGGGATCCTGGACGTGCGCGGCTACCGCTTCCGCACCATCGGGCCGCGCATTCCGCTGCCGACGAACACGGACCCGAATAGCGCCCCGATCCAAAACGGAGCGAACATCGGCGGCAACCTGATGTACTTCCAGAACCTGGAGCTTGAGTTCCCCATCCTGGACAAGGTCGGGATCCGAGGCGTGCTCTTCACCGACGCGGGCAACGCCTGGAACCTGGAGGGCGTGTACTGCGATGCCACCCAGGGCAATGTGCGCTTTGAAGCCGTGAGCCCGTGTTTCAACGGCCTGGAAAGCTTGGCGAACCTGCGCACGTCCTATGGCTTCGGGATCCGCTGGTTCTCACCGCTGGGTCCCTTGCGCTTCGAGTGGGGGTTTCCCTTCGATCCGTTGCCCTACGAAGAGACGAGCGTGTTCGAGTTCACCATTGGAAACTTCTTCTGAGCCTGCAATTTGAGGAATTTCGTCGACGGGAGCGTCAACCCGCGAAAATATCCGACAACGTGCACTCTCTCCGTCCCAGCCTGATGCCAAAGCCGGACGTCGTTCTGGTTGTGGACGACGACCCCGCCGTGCGCACATTGGCAGCGCGTTGGCTCAGCCAGGGCGGGCAACAGGTCGTGGAGCTCGATGGAGGTGAGGCTGCGCTCGCCTGGCTGGAGGCATCGGCCAACCGGGTCGCCGCCATCGTGCTCGACGTCATGATGCCTGGCCTCGACGGCTACCAAGTGCTGGCGGCGATGCGCGAGCACGAAGACATGCGAAACATCCCGGTCGTTCTGTTGACGGCCCACGCCAATACCGATCAGGACATCTTGCAAGGCATTGAGCTGGGGGCCTTCGACCACCTCGAGAAGCCCTTCCGCGGCCCCATTCTATCCGCACGGGTGCGCGCGCTCGTCGAGAAGCGCCGTGCGGACTTCGAAGACCGACTGCGCCTCAAGGCCGCGGAAAGCCACGCCCTCAAGGATGCCCTCACGGGGCTGGGCAACCGCCGGCACTTCGACGCCTCCCTAGCCCGAGAGATCTCCTACAGCGCACGGCATAAAGAGCCACTGTCTCTAGCCATCGTTGATCTCGACTTCTTCAAGAGCATCAACGACTTGTTCGGGCACCCAGAAGGAGATCGCGTGCTCGCCCATGTGGCGTCCACCTTGGCGGCTGGCCTGCGCGGCTCTGATGAAGCTTTTCGCCTCGGGGGCGAAGAGTTTTGCCTGCTTTTTCGCGGCACAGATGCCCAGGCGGCGGCACTGGTCATGGGTCGCTTGCGCGAACAAGTGAAAGCGGAACCGATGGCGCTTGGTGAGCACGACGAACGCACGATCACCTTCAGCGGCGGGATCTCCTCGGCAGAGAGCGCCAACGGCTTTGACGTCAAAGACCTCTTGGACCGAGCAGATCGCGCCCTTTACCGTGCCAAGCAAGGTGGTCGCGACCGAATCGAACTCGAATCTCCGCTTTGAGCGCGGACAACAGCTGGAAGACTGATCATGGCGGAGCGTGCATCGAAAGAGGAAGACATCTCCACGACGCTTCGCAACGTCGCTCCCCCTACGAGCAGCGAGGACGAAGCGGAACCCGAGGTCACTTCCGAGGCGCTGACGAAGAAACGCGTGCCCCTCGGCAGTGACACGCTGCTTTCCGCCCCAGCCAGCGCAGAGGAATCCGCCGCGCTGACGGACCGCGACGCGGAGCGTCAAGATGAGCGGGTCGATGAACTTGAGCGGCGCGTCGACCAGCTCGAAGCGCGCATCGGCGTTCTGGAGCTGCGGCAGCCCGTTCAGACGCCGCGTTGGCTGATTTGGGTGCTGTTTCTATTCGGCCTCGCCCTGGCGTTCCAGCTCACCCGGCAGCTGTAGACAGCGCGTCACTGCCGCCAAAAAAACTATCCGTAACCACCTGAAATTGCAGCGCTAATTTGCGTGGCCGGGACTTGCTGCAGCGGGCCCTCCGGGGTACCGGATCAGGGCATCCTAGCGTCGCACGCCCTCAGTTTCCCAGACCCGCGAGCCGCGCCCAATGACCATGGAAAAACCTCCCCCTCAATCCCCCTCGTCCGAACTTCCCATCAGCATCCAGGACGAGATGCGAACTTCGTATCTCGACTACGCGATGAGCGTGATCATCGGTCGCGCCATCCCGGACGTACGGGACGGACTGAAGCCCGTGCATCGCCGCATTCTCTATGCAATGCGCGCACTGAACCTGACACCCAGCACAGGCTACCGAAAATGCGCGCTCGTCGTGGGCGAGGTCATCGGCAAATACCACCCCCATGGTGACGCCGCGGTCTACGACGCGCTGGTGCGCATGGCGCAAGACTTTTCCATGCGGCACCTCCTGGTGGATGGCCAGGGAAACTTCGGTTCGGTCGACGGCGATCCACCCGCTGCATATCGTTACACCGAAAGTCGCATGGCGAAGATCGCCATGGAGCTGCTGTCGGACATCGACAAAGACACGGTCGACTTCATCCCGACCTTCGACGAGTCAAGCTCGGAGCCCCGGGTATTGCCCGCACGGTTTCCGAACCTACTCGTCAACGGCAGCAGCGGCATCGCCGTCGGCATGGCAACCAACATTCCGCCACACAATCTCGGCGAAATCATCGACGCCACCATTGAGCTGATCCACAAGCCGGAAACCACCATCGAGGAGCTCCTCACGATCGTTCCGGGGCCGGACTTCCCCACGGGCGGCTTCATTTACGGCCGTGCCGGCATTTATCAAGCCTACAAGACCGGCAGAGGCTCCGTCGTGATGCGGGCGCGCACCGAAACCGAGAAGGTCTCCGGAAGCCAAGATCGCGAGCAAATCGTGATCACCCAAATCCCGTTCCAGGTCAACAAGGCGCGGCTGCACGCCAAGATCGGCGAGCTGATGCGGGACAAGCGCATCGAAGGCATTCGCGAGGCGCGCGACGAAAGCGATCGCGACGGCATGCGGCTCGTCATCGAGCTGAAAAAGGACGTTTTTCCGGAAGTGATTCTGAACCAGCTATTTCGATTGACGGACATGCAGTCGTCCTTCGGAATCATCAATCTCTCGATCGTCAACGGCCGCCCAGCCGTGCTCGATCTGAAAGAGACTCTCGCGCTCTTCATCGAACATCGGCGCGAGATAGTTAGCCGACGCACGCGCTACGAACTCACCCAGGCGGAAGCCCAACGCGAGCTCGTCGAAGGCCTGGGCATGGCGGTCACCGAAGTCGACTTGGTGATCAAGACGATTCGCGAATCACGGGATCCCGACGAAGCGCGCCAGCGCTTGATGACGCTGCCCCTGGCGGGACTCGAGCAGTTTGTTCGACGCGCGGGTCGACCAGAACAGGAGATCACTGCCGCTGCCGGCCGCAGGGACTACCGCCTCTCCGAGCGTCAGGCCAAAGCGATTCTAGAGATGCGCCTCGCTCGCCTGACCGGCCTCGAATACGAGAAATTGGCGGAAGAATACGGCAAACTCTGCGACCAAATCGCCCACCTTCGGGCGATCCTGGGAAACGAGACCCTGCTCATGGAGGTCATCGTCCGGGAGCTCGAAGAGGTGAAGGAAAAGCACGCCTCTCCGCGCAGAACCGAGATTGTCGACAACGAAGCCGAAATTCTCATCGAGGATCTGATCCAAGAAGAGGACATGGTGGTGACCATTTCCCACCATGGCTACATCAAACGCACCGCGCTCTCCGAGTACCGCGCCCAAAAGCGGGGCGGCAAAGGCAACCGCGGAGTTGACGCTCGCGACGACGACTTCGTCAACATGCTGTTTGTAGCGAGCACGCACAGCTTCGTCTTCTTCTTCAGTGACCGCGGCAAGGTCTACGTCAAGAAGGTATACGAAATCCCGGTGGGCGCCCGCGTCGCCAAAGGGCGCGCCATCGTCAACTTCATCGGCATGGAGGAAAACGAACGCGTCCGCGCCATCACGCCAGTGCCCGGATTCGACGAAGGAGTGTTCGTCACGACCTTGACCAAGCGCGGGCAAATCAAAAAGACCGCCATCGCCGACTACCAGAACTACCGTGAGAAGGGCATCATCGGCGTGAAGATCGCAGACGACGACCAGTTGCTGTCCGCCCTAGTCACGGACGGCACCCGGGAGTTCATGATCGCCACCAAGAGCGGCAAGAGCATCCGTTTTGCCGAGGATCAGGTCCGCGCCATGGGCCGGAGCGCAGCCGGCGTCAAAGGCATGGATCTGGAAGAGGGCGACGAAGTCATTGGCTTCATCGCGACGGAGCCAGAACGCAGCCAGGTGCTCGCAGTATGCGAGCGCGGCTACGGCAAACGCACGTCCTTGGAGGAGTTCCGCGCTCAGAAGCGCGGAGGCAAGGGCATCATCTTGATCGATGCAAGCGAGCGCAACGGCCCGGTGGTTGGGGTCGCTCTGGTCAAGGACGAAGACGAAGTGATGCTCATCACGAACCGCGGCCAGACCATCCGTTGCCCCGTCGGCGAAATTCGCGAAACCGGCCGCAACGCCCAGGGCGTGAAGGTCATGAACGTCGACGAAGACGAACGCGTCGTGGCGGTCGAGCCCGTCGGCGAGCGCGGCGACGATGAGGATGAAGCGGCGGAGGCCGCCGCGACCGACGACGGCAATGCGCCAGACGGCAGCGCGCCGGATGGCAATGCGCCAGACGACGCGGATGCCAGCATGGCCACGGACGCCGACGCGGGCAGATCCGCCACGGGCGCAGAAGAAACAGATGACGACGCCGGTGCGGGAGAAACGGACGCTCGCGAAACGGACGACGCGGACGACGACTAATGGCCAAGTCCGCTGCCGTCCGCGCCGCGCCGCAGACCTTTGCACGCCTGGTTGCGACGCATCCGGATGCACACTGCGAACTGGTCCATGAAAGTCCGTTCCAGCTGCTGGTAGCCACGGTGCTCAGCGCCCAAAGCACGGACGTCGCGGTGAACAAGGCAACGCCTGGCCTTTTCGCCAAGTTCCCCAGTGCCGCCGCCCTAGCCAGCGCGCCCCAAGCCGTGGTGGAGAAGCTGATCGGCAGCCTGGGCATGTTCCGTCAAAAATCGAAGAACATCATCAACCTTTCTGCCCAACTTTGCGCGGAGCACGGCGGGCAAGTCCCGGATCGACTCGACGCGCTCGTTGCGCTTTCTGGTGTGGGACGGAAGACGGCGAACGTCGTGCTCGGGGTGGCGTTCGGCAAGCCCGAGGGAGTCGTGGTCGACACCCACGTGCAGCGCATCAGCCAACGCCTGGGCTGGAGCAAGCAATCGCTTCCGGAAAAGATTGAACAAGACCTGATGCGGCTATTCCCCCAGGAGCAATGGGACCGCATCTCGCACACCTTGATCTTCCACGGTCGGCGCGTGTGCACAGCGCGCTCGCCGGCGTGCGCCGCCTGTAGCATCGCCGACGCCTGTCCGAGCGCGTTCAAGGCCGAGAACATTGGTCGCAAGCCAGCTCGCACGCGCGCTCCCAAGGTGGCCAAGAAGGCGGCTCACAGCCCGGCAGCGACCAAAAAGGCAGCGCGCAGGTCGGCAGCAACCAAGAAGGCGGCACAGCGTTCCGGGGCCTCCCAGGCGCCAAAGAAGCGCGCGCGACGCTAGTCTCGCGTCAGCTGAGCCAACAGTTGATCGCAGGCGGCGTAGGGGTCGAGCTCGCGGGCTTCGACCCGCGCCACCAGGGCGTCCAACTCATCGGAAAGCGTGCTCACGATCTTCTGCGACAGGCTGTCTCGCAGGTAGCCGATCAGGGCCTCCCGGGCGCGCTCCTGGGCGCGTAACTTCCCGGCGGGCGTTTCGGTCACCCACACGCGATGCCGTCGCAAGTCGTCGAGAACCGCGTCGATGCCACTGTCTCGGGAGGCAATGCATTTGTGGACCGGTGGGACCCAATGGGCGCCTTGCGCCGAGGCGCTCGGCCGGGGAGCCACGCTCGCAGCCGTGTGTCCGGGGGTCTTGGCGGCCGCCTTGGAAAAGATGTCCGATCCAAGCGCCAGCATCAGCTCCAGGTCCCGCACCGTCGCGTCGGCTCCGTCGCGATCGGCCTTGTTCACCGCGAACACGTCGGCGATTTCCAGTATCCCAGCTTTGATGGCTTGAATGTCGTCCCCCATGCCAGGAGACAGCACCACCAGCGTGCTGTGCGCGGCGCGGGTGATCTCAAGTTCATCCTGACCCACGCCGACGGTTTCGACGAGGATCACGTCGGCGCCCGAGGCGTCAAGAACGCGAGCGACGTCCATGGCCGATCGCGAAAGGCCACCAAGAGCACCCCGCGTCGCCAGCGACCGAATGAAGACGCCCTCGTCCTCAAAGTGCCGCTGCATGCGAATACGGTCCCCCAAAATGGCGCCACCGGAGAATGGGCTCGTCGGGTCCACGGCGACGACAGCAACTCTCTGCCCCGCGCTACGAAACCGAATGATCAGTCGATCCGTCAGCGTGCTTTTGCCTGCTCCGGGGTTGCCGGTGATCCCAATCAGCCATGCCCGCCCGGTATGGGGGAAGAGCTCTTGGAGGAGCTCACGGTAGCCGGGCAACCGGTCATCCACTGCGCGACAGGCGCGCGCGATGGCTGGGGTTTCCCCCGACAGGACCCGCGACCCGATTTCACTCATGCGTCGCTTGGTATTGTAGCGAATCGCGAGCCCATGTGCGGGGCACGGCGACCGCTAGCTCTTCGGCGCATATTCCGCGCGGAACTCCTCGACGACGCGCTCGACGGTGCGGGTGGTCATGGTTCCCTCCAACACTTCGCGGTCCCGCAGGAGCTTCTTGTGGAAGTCCACGTTTGTGCGGATGCCGCCGATAATCAGCTCGTCCAGAGCGCGTTGCATGCGACTGATTGCCGCCTGGCGTGTCTGGCCGTGGGTGATGACTTTCGCGAGCAGCGAATCGTAGTGCGGTGGAACGCGCCAACCGCCAAAGACCCCTGAATCCACGCGCACGCCCGCGCCGCCTGGGGGATGGTACTCGGTGATCATCCCCGGCCAGGGCGCGAACGTCACTGGATCCTCCGCGACGATGCGGCACTCGATGGCGTGACCGCGGAACTTCCAGGGTCGGGTGTCCGGAAGGTCAAGCCGCTCACCTGCTGCCGCCCGGATCTGTTCCACCACCAGATCGACGCCGGTTACGAGCTCCGTCACCGGGTGCTCCACTTGCACCCGGGTATTCATCTCCATGAAGTACAGCGAGCCGTCCTCGTCCATCAGGAACTCCAAGGTTCCCAGACTGGTGTAGCCGGTCTCTCTCAGCGCCCTCCGGATGCGCTCGCCCATTTCCGCACGGCGGCCTTCGGTCATGGCAACGCAGGGTGCCTCTTCGACTATTTTTTGGTGCCGACGCTGCAGGCTGCACTCGCGCTCTCCCAGTGTCCACACCTGGCCGTGTTGGTCCGCAAGCGCCTGGAACTCGACGTGGCGCGGGCGCTCCACGAAGCGCTCCAGATACATCTCGGCATTCTTGAAGGCGGAGAGCGCCTCGGAAGACGCGGACTCGAATGCTCGGCGGATCTCAGACGCCTGGCGCACAATACGCATGCCCCGCCCGCCACCGCCGCCACGAGCCTTGAGCATTACCGGGAAGCCCACGCGCTTTGCCTCTTCTTCGGCGTGGGCGGCGTCGCGGAGAGCGTCGCTGCCGGGCAACAGCGGCAGATCGAACTGCTTCGCGATGCCGCGGGCAAGCAGCTTGTCCCCCCAATTCTGCATCGCCGTGGCCGTGGGCCCGATGAACGAAAGGCCACAATCTTCGACGACCTGTGCGAAGGAGGCGTTTTCACTGAGAAAGCCGTAGCCTGGGTGGATCGCATCGGCTGCGCTGATTTCCGCCGCGGAGATGATCGCGGGAACGTTCAAGTAGCTCTGCGCTGCAGGCGGCGGTCCGATGCAGATGGCTTCGTCCGCAAAGCGCGTATGCAGTGCGCCCTCATCCGCGGTGGAATGCACGGCAACCGTGCGAATCGAAAGTTCGCGGCATGCGCGGATCACGCGCATGGCGATTTCCCCGCGGTTCGCTATCAGGATCTTCTTGAACATGCGCCGTGTCTCCTTGCGGGCCAACGGCGACTAGCGCAGCCTGAACAGCTTCTGCCCGAACTCGACGCTCTCTGCGTTTTCGACCAATATTTCGTCGATGACGCCAGCGTGATCCGCCTCAATCTCGTTCATGAGCTTCATCGCTTCCACGATACACAGCACTTGCCCCTTTTTCACCGTCGCGCCAACGGTCACGAAGGGCTCGGCGTCCGGCGCCGGAGCGAGATAGAAGGTGCCAACAAACGGTGAAGTGACGAACACGCCCGCAGCTTCTTCTTTGACGGGCGCAGGCGCCGTCGCGGCGGCGGCGGGCGCTGGAGTTGGGGGAAGCGCAAGCTGCGCAGGTAGTCCCCCGGCGCGCGCGAAGGACAGACGCAGCTTCAGCTTCTCGTCCTCGTATTCCATCTCTTGAACGCCACCTTCTTCGAGGGTCGCGATCAGATTGCGCAGCTGCTTGAGAGAGATCTCCATATTTGCCATCCTCGGAAACGTCCCCTTCTTCGGGCCGGCGCTGGCAGCGGGGGCACGTGCTGCGGGAAGCGCGGGGTCGGAGGCTAGCCGCGACCCTGCAGCAAAACCAGCCAATTGTGCCTGCGAAACTTGCTACGCGCCGGCTTCCGCGTTCGCCGCGATGCGCAAGCGCCGCACCAAACCTTCGAGAGCGAGCAGATAGGAGTCTTCGCGAAAACCCGCGACGCGGCCAAGGCACGCTGGCGCAATCCGAGAGCGGCGGCGAAATGCTTCCCGCGCGTCGGGATTCGAGATGTGCACTTCTACGGCTGGCAAGCCGCAACCTTTGAGTGAATCGAGCAGCGCATAGGATGTGTGGGTGAGCGCGCCGGGGTTGATCAGGATCCCGTCGAAGCGCTCGTCGCCTGCGGCGTTGACCCAGTCGATCAGCAATCCTTCGTGGTTGGACTGCCTGCAGTCCACTTCAACCTCAAGGGCCTTGCCGGCTGCAGCCAGCGCCGAATGGATCTGCTTGAGCGTGATCTTCCCGTAGATTTCTGGCTCGCGCTTGCCCAGCCTATCGAGGTTCGGGCCGCTGACTACGAGAATGCGAAGCAGGGATGCCGGGCGTCGACGCCGCGGGGCTGAAGACCGTGGCGAACGCGCGCGGGGCCCCTTAGCGCCGCGACGCGATCGGGCTTGGGCCACGCGACTACGCGAGCTCCTCGTGCAGCTTCGGCGCCAAGACCCGCAGCAAGAAGCGGCCCTTGCCGAGATTGCCTTCCGGTGAGAGCGTCAACGCGATGAAGTAGTTTTCATTGATCACGCGGATAAGCGTGATCAGGCGGCCACTCTTGAACGCCACCTCTTTGGTGTCACCGGCTTCGAGCATCTCAGTGGCCCGTTGGATCGCCTTCACCACGACGCTCACTTCCGCCCCAACCGCTTCGATATCGAAGGGCGAATCGTCCAGGGCGTAGCTCTCCAGGGGAATGCCCTCAAAATCCATCAGCAAGCTGGCGAGCCCGCCATCCGTCCCGTGGACGACCCCTTCGAGCGCTTCTTTGAACATGGCCCGCTAGCCTATCTGCTTTGTCCTCGTCCGTGAACGTTTCTGCCAAGGCGGCCCCATCGAGCCGACCCCCAATAGATCGGGCCCCGGGCAGCGGCTCCGATGCGCCCCGATATCTGCCCCGGGGTCTTCTACAATTTCAAACAATTTCCAACATTTACGACTAGAGTAGGCACCGGCGCACCTCGGCCAAGGAAATTTCTCAAACGATGGGTTGCGCCCTGGTGCCGGTTGGGTGATTTGCACCAAGGAAGTCTGCCCTCTGACGTCCTTGACCCCCCTAACGTCGAGCGGCTACGTTCCCCTACCCTGAGCCCGGGACGACCGGGCTCCATGGCACCCTTAGCCCCGAGAAAGCTTAGCGATCATGCGTGCGCGCGCGGGAGACCCTCCCCGCACAATGACTCAGAAGGTCCTCGCAGGCCGGGCGGACAACCCCGACCTCAAAGACGACGTGGTTCGCGTGAAGGTCGACCAGGTCATCCTGGCACGCGAGCCCAATCGCGTACTGGCGGAAGCGCTCGAGTACGGTCTGAAGAAGTGCTCCATCGAAGCAGCGGTCGCCTACGACACTCGCTGCGTCACGACGGACGGCGAAGAGCCGAGTTTGAGTGCGCCGGAACGTGTGTCCCGCGCTGTCCTGCAGAACAACATACTCATCGCCAGGCCCGGTATTGGTTTTCCTGCGGCAGTGCACCTCGAGCGGTTCGGAAGCCCGGCACGACTGGCCCTGACTGATGAGCCCCGTTTGGCCTCGGTGGGCGGGGTTGGAATGCTCACCTTGGTCGCCGCTCCTTCGCAGTTGGCCGAAGCGTTGACCCACGGAACGATCTGGCTGCGTCCGCCGCGTAGCGTGCAAGTGCTCCTTTCGGGGCGCATTCGGCCCTTTGTCTGTGTGCGCGACGTGGCCCTGGAATTGATTCGCCGTGGGCTCGGCGACATCATTCGCAAGATCGACACGGAGCAGCATGCGCCCGTCGTGATCGAATTCGCCGGTCCGAGCGCGCGCCTATTGTCCGTGCCGGATCGCGCCGTTCTGTGCGCCCTTGCACCACAACTCGGTGCCAGCGCCGCGCTCTTTGTCAGCGACGAAAAGACTGAGGTGTATCTGCGTGACCAACGCCGCAGCAAAGCGCATCGCAGTCTGCTGCCGGACCCGGGTGCCCCCTGCGACGACGTGATCAGCGTGGACCTGAGCGCGGTCGATCCCCTGGTCATGGATGAATCCGGCGAAGTGCGCCAGGTACGTGAAGTGGCCGGCAAACCCGTGTTCCAAGTCGTGCTCGGCGGTGACTCCGGCGCTTCGCTGCGGGACCTTTTGGCTGCCGCCGCGCTCTTGAAGAGTAAGCGGGTACCGCCGCGTCTAGATTTCCTGCTGGCCCCGCCGTCCCGGCAAGCTCTAGAAGTGCTGGCGAACTCCGGCGCCCTCGTGGATCTCATCGCCACCGGCGCCCGACTGATCGAGCCCGACCACCGTCTGGTGACCGGGGAGCTGTATCCCCCGCCAAAAGCCGGCGGGGTGTCGCTACGTACTTTCGATCCCGAACCCGGGGCTCCGTCAGACCGTCGCTTCATCGTCGCTTCAGCGGAGACCATTGCCTACGCCGTCGCTTCTGGTCAGCTCGGGGACCCGCGAAGTTTCAAGCGCCCGGTTCGCGTCACGGTGCCCCGGACTCTGCCGACGGACGACGTGCTGATCCTGCGCAAGGGCAAAGGCAAAGCCAAGGACGGCCTCGAGGGAGCCAAAGCCTTGCCGGCAAAGCAGCCGAAATCTGCCGGCTGGAGCAGTTCCGAGACCCTCGCGGTCGTGGACTCCATGTTGCCACCGGAGGCTCCAAGCGTGATGGTGCTTCACTCCTTGGACGCCGTGCGCTTCGCGGCACGACACGCGGCTAGTCTGGGCGACAACTTGCGCGCGGTCGTTGCGGAGCACATCCCCAGCGGGATGGTCCCGCTGTTTGCCGGTTTGGGCGTGCTGGCGCTGACAACGGAAAAGGCGAATCTGTCCAAGATCGCGGCGGAGCGCAATTTGACGCTGCCGGCGGCGGATCAGTGGCAAGGGCAATCGCCGACGAAGATGGCTGCCGGCAAGATCGAAGTCAGCCTGCGCTGGGAAGCGCTGGACGCCGAGCGAAAGTGGACGGTCGCCGGCACCGCACGCATGGCCCCCGCGCTAAAACCCAAGGCCTAGGGGCGCCCGCCCCACACGCCAGCCCTTCGCGCGAAGTGGCCGGTGGAAGTCCTCGCCCGGTCCGCATATGCTGCGGGCATGAACGGACGCTGCCTGATCGTCGCGTTGCTCTTCGCCCCGGGGTTGCACGCGGCACAGCCCGAAAGCCCGACCGACGCTGACGCGCAAAACGCCGACGCTGCCGCCGAAAACGACGCCGCCGCGCAGGCCACAGACGCCGCCGCGCAGCCAGCAGACCCCGCTGCGCACAGCGGCGACGCAGCGACCCCGGAAGCTGGCGGTGCGACGTCGACCCCGCCCTCGACGCCCCCCAGTGTCGGTGACGACGGCGGCCCCGGAGAAGGCGACCGCAGTTTTTCCCATGGCGGGCAGTTCGGCCTGCGGGTGGGAGTCACCGGCGGCTACCGCATGATTTTCCGATACGACGCATCGCCGTATTGCAGCGAACCAGATATAGCGAAGCCGCCCAAAGACCAGCAGAAGTTCTGTGGGCACGTCGCGCCCATCGCCCTTGACGTTGCCCTGTCCTTCGCCCCCATCGGCGGGATCGAACCCTACGCGTGGGCACGTTTCGGGCTAGAGGCTGAGCCAGAAACCAACACCAACGAGGGGTTGATCATCGGCGCGGGCGCACGCATCTACACCATGAGCGACAGCGCATTTAAGATCTTCATCGAACCCGCCATTGGGGCCGAGTTCGAAAGCGGGGCGGGCAACCCGCTGTGGGAAACCAATAACCCCGAATACAAGAAAGACGTCGTCTTCCACCTAGCTGCGGGCCCCCAATACGACTTCGCCCGCGCTATCGGCATCTACGCGAATGCCGGGATCACGACGGGCATTCTTCGATCCATCCACTCCAACCTCGAGCTCTCCCTCGGCGTTCAGGCCCGGGTGCCGTAGTGCCAACCGTGGCGCGCAGTTTTCGAGTCCTGGGGCTGCAGCAGGTTGCCCTTGGCCACGCGGACAAGGCTGAGTTGGCGCACCTGTGGATCGCGCTCTTAGGAGCGGAAAAGGTCTCGGAATTCCGCAGCGAACGCGAAAACGTCGACGAAGATGTGACGGTGCTCGGACGGGGCGCCGCCCAAGTCGAAATCGACCTGATGCAACCCCTCGATCCGAACAAGAAACCCAAAGTGCACGAGCCTGCGCTGAACCACATCGGGCTCTGGGTGGACGATCTAGCGGCTGCGGTGACCTGGCTGGAGTCCCAGGGCGTGCGCTTCACTCCGGGTGGGATCCGCAAGGGCGCGTCAGGACATGACATCTGCTTCATCCATCCCAAATCAAATGACGCCTTCCCGCTCTCTGGTTGCGGCGTGCTGATTGAATTGGTGCAGGCGCCCAAAGACGTGATCGACCGCTACGATCAAGCCACGTGATTCAAAGCGCGGACAAAACGGCGAGCAGTGCGCCGGCCTCCACGTTGTCCCCTGCCGTTTCTGCTACATGCAGAAAAACCAACCGGCCCCCAGGGTCAAAGACGGCAGTCCCGCCCTGTTGCCATGGATCGCCCTGGCGCCTGCGTTGGCGAAACCCGGCTCGGTACGCCCGCAGAGCGTTACGCACGGCCCCTAGATTGAAGGTCGTCGCCACCCCGCTCTTCATGCCGAGCGCGCGATAGGTCTGCCGCGCGGGATCCGTGAACACTTTGCCCTGTAGCCCGGCGTGTTGCTCGAAGCGTTGCGCGTGGGCCGGAGCGCCGTTGCCGATGACGGCAACGCTCGCCCCGTGAGCAATGATATCCGACTCCATGTCACGCAACTGCGCAACCTGCTCTTGGCAAAACAGTCAACCGAAGTGCCGCACAAATCCAACAACGACCGGGCCGTTGGCCCAAAGGTCCGCCATCGGTACGGGGCGCCCCCCGGGGGAAAGCAACTCGAAGTCTCCGACTGGATGCATGGGCTTTTATACCCCGATTCTTCGGATGCAACAGGGCCCTCACCTGTGATCGGTTTTCATCGGGGCGAGTTTC
>CALMUT010000349.1 GCA_937872925.1 uncultured Myxococcales bacterium
GCGGTGTCGGCGCGACGGGCGGTGTCGGCGCGACGGGTGGTGTCGGCGCGACGGGCGGCGCCAGTGGCAGCGGCGGTGTCGGCGCGACGGGCGGCGCAAGCGGCAGCGGCGGTGTCGGCGCGACGGGCGGTGTCGGCGCGACGGGCGGTGTCGGCGCGACGGGTGGTGTCGGCGCGACGGGTGGTGTCGGCGCGACGGGCGGTGTCGGCGCGACGGGCGGTGTCGGTGCAACCGGTGGCAGCGGAGGCTCGGGTGGCGCGACCGCGACCTGCGGCGACGGAAAGAAAAATGGCTTCGAGCAATGCGACGGGGCCGATCTCGGCGGCGCGAGCTGCAGCTCGCATCTGGGCGCCGCCTACGCGGGCACGCTCAAGTGCAACGCCGGCTCTTGCAGCTACAACACCAGCGCGTGCTACGTGAAGTGCACGCCCAGCTGCGACGGGAAATCTTGTGGCACCGACGGCTGCACGGGAACGTGCGGGAGCTGCGCCGGTAACGACACGTGCAAGAGCGGCGCGTGTCAGGCCTGCACGGCGAGCTGCCCGACGCTCAAGACGCCGTCGTTGCCCAAGAGCCAAGGTTGCACGCCAACGGCCAACGACTGCAGCGGGTGTGGGCCGGCCAGCTGCGGCGGGCCGCGCTACGCCGTCACCTGCTCTGGAACACCGGTCGGCGGCGAATATCCGGGGCCGGACATCCCGGGCTGCCAGTGGACCTATACCAACAACTTCTGCTGCCCCGCCGGCTGCACGCGTCACACGAGCTACGATACGGTCTGCGCCCAGTACGGCCTGGGCGCCGTCGGGCGCGCTTGCACGATTGGTGCGCCCCTCGGCAGTGGCTGCAAGAGCCTGCCGTACACCACGACATCCCACGTGCCGGTGTGCTGCCCGAGCTGACGCTGCTTGAGCGACGCCAGCGCTAGGCCTACGCCTCCCGATCTGAGCGCGGCTTGGGTCACTTGCCAGGCTACGGCCTTGCGGCCTGCGCGCCAGTGATCCACGTCTCTTCAGCATCTCTTCAGACGCCGCTCAAGAAAGCGCCGTCGAGACGCTCTACGCTCCGACCATGGCAATCAGAGCACCACGCACGGCTCGCTATCTGAGTTCGTTGTTCTTCTTACTTCCGGGTTGCGGCAGCGGCCCTGTGCCACAGGCCGACCTGGGAACCTCCACCCGTGCAGTCAGCATCCCCGCGGAATCCGAGGCCATCGGCTCACTGAAGCTCGAAGCCACACCGCTGTTCTACGGCAAGCTCTGGTGCCCTAGCGGGGTGCAGTGCGCGTCCGCCGATATCGACGATGACCAGCGCCTGGACATCGTGCGCATCGACAGCGTGGGTGCTCTGGGCAGCGAGGGAGCGGTTTGGGTTGCGCGTGGTGATGGTTGGAGCTTCGGAAAGCCACGCATCATGGGTTGGTGCGACCCAAAGGACCATTGCACGTTGGGCGACGTGGACGGAGACGGACAACTTGAGCTGATTGGGTTCAGACCCTACGCGGGCGAGGCCTACTTCATCCGATTGCAGGAGGATGCCAAAGGCAAAGCGGAGTTCCTGCATAAAGGCCTCTGCCACGAGGGTGCGCGTTGCCAAGCCGTAGACCTCAATCGCGATGGCCTGGCAGAGTTAGTTGAACTCTCCCAAGACGGCGGAGTGCGGGTGTTCGACAACTTGGGCAAGGGCAGCTTCGACAAGCCGCGTGTGCTGGACAAGGGAGTGTGCAGCAACGCCGATTGTCGCATCGCGGATCTGGATGCTGACGGGGTAGCGGAGCTGGTTCGGCTCCCCAAACACGATCAAGGCCCGGTCAGCGTGGTGTGGCTGGGTGCGAAACGCTTCGGAGAGACCGAGCTTTGGTTGAAGAGCGCCTGCGACAACGGACGCTGCGAATTGGCCGACTTCACCGGCACCGGGGCGTCAGAGCTACTGAGCCACGAAGGCAAGTCCTTAAGGGTCCTAGGCTATCGCGCCAAGGGCGAATCCTTCGAGTTGACCCTGAAGCTGCCGGTAACCTGCGCAGCCACCGATCATTGCTGGTGGAGCGACGCAACTGCGGATGGGCGCGCAGATCTGTGGCGACGCACAAGCGCTGGTCACTTGTACGTTTACCCGATGCGGGATCTAGTGAGCAACCTGCAGGCGGTAGCCCTGGACTACACACTGCTCGCCCAACGCTACGGTCGCGGTGTCAACCGGGAGTTCGAGCAGCACCTGTTTCTCGGCATCCATGCGGCCATGGGGATCCCTCAGGACTGGGATCGCAAGTTCGGGCCCGAACGCTTCGATTGGCCTGCAGACGTCACGCGGCTCAGCGACGCCGACTATGACGCGAAGTCCCTGCCGTTGTGGCATCGCGGGCAGAGCATGATCCAGTCCATCTTCCTTGCAATGCCCGCCGAGAGCAGACTCACGGATGGTATCGAGCAACGGCGCTGGCAACGCGCCATGGGGCACGTCATCGCCGCCCGCACGAGCCTGTTTAGCGATCCCGTTGGTACGACCCGGCGCGCAGGTGTGGGGCGATGCGGCAACGTCGTGGTTCACGACCAGCACGCGTTGGACGACGGCGAACACGTCGCTCCCAGTTACATCGCGCGCTACTACGACGCTTTCCGTGAGCCGGATCAGCGGCGCCGCGTGTCCGATGCCACCGCCGCGCTCACCGCGGTCTGGGAAGGATTCCGATGTTTGTCGCAAGAGGAGCTCGGAAAACTGGAGGGCGCCTTCGTCGAGGCGGTGAATACGACCCTGTTGGACTTGCAGAGCCGAGGCCAGCCTGTTCTGGCGCGACGGATGTGGGACCGGAGCTTGCCGCTGGCGTTGATCTTCTTCGACGCCGTACAGCACTTCACGGTCCCACAGACGTGGCGCTTGCTGCAGATCCGCTTCGAGGCCGGTGTCCCACTCATGCCAGACCTGCCTCCGCGCGGATTCAACTTCGCTGAAGCCGCGAGCGACGCTGCTTGCCGCACGCTCTGGTGTCAGCTCTACCGAAGCTCGGCCCGGAGCCTTCCAGAGAATCGGGTGCTGACACTCGACGAAATCGGCGTGTGGCTCGCAAACGTTGGGGGCAAACGCTTGGAGCGTTTCGGCGCACCCGCAAACCCCTTCCCCCCAGGCCTGGTCGATCTGCGTC
>CALMUT010000350.1 GCA_937872925.1 uncultured Myxococcales bacterium
CCGCCCGAAGGTAGTCTGACCTGCTGAGGCCGGTACAAGGTCTGTACCTCGGGCTGTGACTCAGCCTGGAGTGGATTCTCGGCGTAGTACTGCCGCGCCGACTCTGCCCCGACCGCACCTGGCCCTTGCTCCTAGACCCTACCTTCGGGCAGGGGTCATCACCTGGCCCTTGCTCCTAGACCCTACCTTCGGGCAGGGGTCATCCTACCTTCGGGCAGCGGTCATGGGGGTCATGGGACGTTCTGCGTTGCGCGCGCCCTCCGGTGTGCCAGGCGCTTGTGCCAGGCGCTTGTGCCAGGCCGCCGCGGTGAAATGCGCAAAACGCCGCGAGATCTGTGGCGAGTGGGCCGGAATGTTCGGGCATGGATTCTGCAATTCGTGGGGGTGGAGAGACGCAAGCGACTTCCGCCTGACGGACCAGCTTGCGGGGTAGGGTCCAAATGAAAACCAGAGTTTCCAGAGCGTTTGGGACCACGGTTGCGTTTGGTGTCGTCGCTTTGATCTTCACCGTGGCGTGCAGCGGGTCCGGGGGCGACTCGCCAGGGCTCGCGACGGGGGGTAGCTCCGGCGCGGCCGGCGATAGCGGAACGGACGGCGCGCTCGGGTGCGATGGCAGTGCCGACTTCCTCTGCGCGCCGGGTTGCGGCGGCGACGTCATTTTCGGCGCGAGCTGTGTCGCTGGCACTTGGACATGCCCAGACAACATGGTGCGCAGCACGGATTGTCCTGACGACACCTGTTTCTCGTACACGCCGGACTGCTGTGCGCCGGATGGAAGCGTCGTCAGCATGCGCTGTCCAGGCCAGGGCTGGCCGATCTGTCCGCCGGGCACCACTCCCGCCCCGAGCGGTTATGGCTCGTGTCCCTATCCGCCCGGCTGTGAAGCGAGCGGCTGCGGCCCAACCGAGGCCTGTACGTTCGAGAACGATCACTGCGGCTCTGGCTCGCCCGGAACCTGCACCGCCAAACCCGCCACGTGCCCGAGCGATGGCCCTCCCGCCTGCGGTTGCGACGGCGTCGTCTACGCCAACGATTGCTTAGCGCGGCAGGCTGGCGTCGACATGGGCACAGGCTGCGCGCCGCTGTCGGGCATGCAGCTGTGCGGCACTCGGTACTGCAAACTGGGCGCGGAATACTGTCGCATCACAATGCCGGCGCAGGCCTCGCTCAAGAACCTCGCAGAGTGCGTTCCCCTGCCGGCAAGTTGCGCCGGGAACATCAGCTGCGCGTGTCTCGCCCAGGAACCCTGCGCTGATCAATGCTCGGAGGGCGTCGGGATGCCGAAGCTCTCTTGCGCCCCGGGCAAATAGCCACGCGCCGGGGACCCGCCGCCAATCCCGCCCGGCCCAATCCCGCCCCTAACCGATCTTCAACTGCCGCAGCTTCTTGTGCAGGCCTTCGCGGGTGATGCCTAGGGTTTTGGCGGCGGCGGTTTTGTTGCCGTCGTGGTCGCGCAGGGCTTCGAGGAGGAAGAACTTTTCGACTTGTTCCACCATCTGTTTGAGCGTGCCTTTTTCAGCGCCGGCTTTTTCCACGATGGACTCGACGCGGCGCACGCGTGGGCTGAGCAGCTCTGGTCCGACGAAGCTTTCGACGTCGGCCTGGATCACGAGGCGCTGCACTTCGTTTTCTAGCTCGCGCACGTTGCCGGGCCACTCGTAGCTCATCAAGAGCTCCATGGTGCCTTGGGCGAAGCCTTGCACGGGTTTGCCGATCTCCCGGGTGTAGCGCTCCAAGAAGAAGCCGGCGAGTAGGGGCACGTCTTCGCGGCGCTCGCGCAGGGGCGGGACGCGCAGCGGAAATACTTTCAGGCGGTAGTACAGATCTTCGCGGAAGCGCCCGGCTTCGACTTCTTTTTCTAGGTTGCGGTTGCAGGCGGCGACGATGCGAACGTCGACGACCCGGGTGTGGGTGGCGCCCACGGGGCGGATTTCGCCCTCCTGCAGCACGCGCAGGAGCTTCGCCTGCAGCGCAAGGGGCATCTCGGAAACTTCGTCCAGGAACAGCGTGCCGCCGTCGGCCACGTCGAAGAGCCCGCGCTTTTCGTCCGTCGCACCGGTGAAGGCGCCCTTCTTGTGACCGAAGAGCTCGCTCTCCAGCAGGTTCTCGGGAAGCGCTGCGCAGTTTTGCGCAACGAATAGTTTGTCCGCACGTCGGCTCTTGTCGTGAATGCGGGACGCGACCAACTCTTTGCCGGTACCGGTCTCGCCTTCGATCAAGACCGTCACCCGGGTGTCGACGACCTTGTCGATCTGCCCGAGCATTGTCTTGATGGCTTTGCTCTCGCCCACGATCTCCAGGCGACCCGGGCGTGCACGCTCCCGGCCCTTGAGATAGGTATTCTCTTTCTGCAGCTGCTCTTCCGCCAAAGTCAGCCGACGGATCAAACGCGCGTTGGCCACTGCCAGGGAAGCGGTCGCCGCCAGCACGCCGAGTGCGTCCAGATCCGACGAGTCGAACATGCTCGGCGTGTCTCGGTTGTCCACCTGCAGCACGCCAAGAATGTCCGCGCCCTTCCACAGGGGCACGCCGATAGTGCTGCGGATGCTCGCCCCCAGCAGGGATTCGGAGCTGAAGGCCTCGCTGGGTGCGTCCGCCGCCAATACCGCGGCCCGCTCCCGCACGACCTTGCGGAATACGCTGCGCGTAACTGGCACGCCCTCGTCGGGAGTGTGCCCCTGGCCCCCTGGACCGCGAACCCGGGTCAGAACCGGCACAAAAAGGGCTTCCGCGTCAGCTGAGTCGTCCGTATCCGGCTCGTCACGTAGCACGACCGTGGCGTGGGTTGCGCTGGGCACCAACATCAGCGCCGCGTCCGCGACGGCTTGCAGGACTTCGTCCAAGTCTTTGGCCGCACCGATGTCCTTCTGCACCCGATACAGGGTCTTCAGGACGTCCGTGTTGCGCTCGACGGAGTCCGTCGTGCCGCTGAGCTCCGCGATGGGGCGCACGCTGACCACGTGCGGCTCCAGCTCTTCCGCGACGGTGATTTGCAGTCGCGTGGCCTCGCTGCCCTCGCCGCCCAGTTCCACGATGTCGCCGTCGAGAAGCTCCGACTTGCGCTGGCTGTCGTTCAGCTGCGTGCGCGTCTTGCCCCGCAGGACCGCGGTGCCGTTGGTGCTGCGCAGGTCTTCGAGGGTGACGGTGCTGTCGCCGATCACCAGTCGAGCATGCTCACTGGAAACGTGGGATTCCGGAAGCTCCAGGTGGCTCTTCGGGCCACGGCCAATGCGCACCACATCCCCCTCCGGCTCGTAGACGCGCCCTGCGCTCGAGCCGGAGAGAACTTCGATGCGGACCGACGGCATGTGCTGCGTGCGGCCCTACGCTTACTGCGCGCGGGCTTCGATCCGATACATCACCTGCTTCACCGGTGAGTCTGCATTGATCTTCTGCTTGTCACCGGACTCGGCGTTCTTGTCCACGATGGCGCGGAGTTTGTCGGCCAGGTCCTTGGAGCCTTTGGGCAGCAGATGGTCGATGGTCTGGGCTGCGACGAAGCGGACGGCTGCATTTTCGAAGGAACTCATGGCCGCCACGAGCTCGCCCGCGGTGGCCTCGTTGCCCAGGATGCCGACCATGTATCCGGCCTTGATGGCGCGGAACTGGGTCTTCTGCTCCTGGTTCGCGCTCTTCTCCATCTCTTTGAGATAGCAGGCAGCGTCCTCTTTGCAGGCACCCACCACGGCTTCGGCGTCCGCGAAGAGATCCTTTTCGAGCTTGGTGCCGTACTTCTCGACGGCGGCCTTCACCGTTGTCATCTGGTCGGGTTTTGCGAGCTTGATGGCGGTGACGGTGATAGCGCCCTGCAGCGCCTTCTTGTCTTCGCCGCCGCCTTTGGTGTTCTCGGCGCGCTCAAGCAGCCAGTCGATCATGGTGGGGTCGTAGAACTGCCCGGTGAACTCCGACAACGACGACAGCGCGTTGGAACCCGGAGGGATGACGGTTTCTAGGGAGAGGCTCTCGAAGGCAGCCTTGTACGCATCCTTCACCTCGGCGCTCGAAGGCAGCTTGGTGATTTCCCGTGCGATGACGGCCTTGTTGGTTTCTTTCTCTTCTGTCTTGAGGGCCTCGAGTAGCGCGGCCTGACCTTCCGGTCGGCCGATGGTGCCCAGCACCAGGGCCGCCGTCTGCACGTAGGGGCGATCCTTGGGGGCTTCTTTCGCGCCACTGACTTCCTTGATGCGGCGGAGGTTGAAGGTCGTCAGCTTCTCGTCCGCTCCGGTCAGGACCTTCACCGCGCGATCCGCGGCCGGCTTGCCGATCTTGACCAGCGCCAAGATCGCTGTGGCTTGGATGTCAGCTTTTGCCGGATCGAGCATGACCTTGAGCAGGGTCTCGACGGCCTCTGCGGCCTGCAGCTCCCCGAGGATTTGCGCGGAAGTCGTCTGCCAGAAGAGCTGGTCGCGGTAGGGGTCGAATTTGTCTTTGTCTTTGGCGTTCTTGGGCGGAACGATCTCCGCATCGAGCATCGAAATCAGCGGTTGGGTCCAAGACTTTGCCTTGATCTTGACCATGGCCTCGTTCAGCGGGCGATAAGTGATGCCTCCCAGCATGCTGCTGGTCTTCATCTTTTGGAACGCCTGCACCAACGGCTCGTTGAGGGAGTCCAGCTTCAGTTCACCCGCGGCGATCGCGGCCCACTTTAGGTCGGCGTCGTCTTTGGTGGTCGACGGCCTGGCGGCGAACGCCTCGAGCGCCTTCTTGATGGCCGGCTCAGCGCGCTTGTCCTTGAGGGACGCGAGCAGTTTGATCACTGACACCCGGGTCTTGGTGTCCATCGTGTCGTAGTTGTCGACGTACGTCTTGCTGAGGGGCTCGACGATCTTGCTGACTAACGCCTGGACCTCGGGATTGCTTTCGTCCTTGTTGGCCTTGGTGATGGCGTCTTCGTAGAACTGTTCCAAGCGAGTCACCGCCCGGGCGCGCCAGGCGTTGTCGTCGAGCTTGTCCACCCAGTAGTCAGGCTGACCTTCGTCCTTACATCCTGTGACGCTGACCGCCAGCGAGGCGGTGGCGATGGTGGCAGCTGTGCCGAACGTGATCGAGCGAATCAGCGACGCAATGGCGCGCGAAGTGCGGAGCATGGTGGATGTCCTCCAGGTTGAGCTGTCCCGTCGTTGCCGGCGGGGGCGCGCAGCAGAAAATCCCCTGTATTTGCGCGGTTCCGGCGAACGGGAACGTACGTCGGGCCAAAGCCGGGTGTCAACGAAGGGCTGCATTTTTGACGCAATACAGCATTTTGCCGGATTTCCCGGCAATACGCCGAGGATCCGGCCGTGGCCCCGCTGCGGCGCCGAAAAGCCGGTTAGGAAAGTGCGCGCCAGCGCTCCAAGATCGCGTCGTGGACCTTGCCGTTGCTGGCGACGATCCCGGAATCGTTCACAAGGCTGTCCGCTCGGTAGTCCAGCAACTGCCCGCGGGCATCGGTGACTCGACCCCCCGCGGCGTGAATGATGGCCTCCCCAGCGCACAGATCCCAGCGGCAGCCCGCACGGCCGGGCGCAACGTACGCGTCGGCTTGGGCGTCGGCGACCGCGGCACACTTCAGACCCGCGCTGCCCAAAGCGTCGATGTGCGCAGCGCCCAAGGCGGCCAGTGCGTTTTCCAAGGCTTCACTTCGGTGGGAGCGCGTCGACAGCACCCGCGCTTGCTCGAGGGTTTCTGCGCCGGCCACGCTCAGCGCAACTTCGGTGCCGTCTCTTTGCGCGCGCACTGCACCCTGTCCGACCACGCCTGCCCAAATCTCCCCGGTGACGGGCGCGTGCAGCACTCCAGCGTGTGGGCGCTCTCCCACGAGCAGTCCGATCATGACGACGAACTCCCCGTTGCGTTTCACGAACTCGCGGGTTCCATCCAAGGGGTCCACGAAAAACACGCGCTCCGACGCGCGGTACCCCGCAAAGCTCTCCGGATCGCTTTCTTCCGCAACCACCGGCACTCCCGGATACAGAGCCGCCAGCTGCGCGCAGATGTGTGCGTTTGCGAGTTTGTCGGCCAAGGTCACCGGATCTCGCGGCTTCTTATATTCCACCTCAAAAGGGGACTCGTACACGCGGAGGATGATTTCCGCTGCCTGCGCCGCGATCTGTCGCAAGTTCTGAAGCAGCGCGGCGTCGCTCACACTGCGCCCACTTCTTCAAGCCGTGCTTCGAAAGCGGTCAACGCGTCGGGCTCCAAGTAAGGAGGACCCTTGCCGGCTTCCCGCACGAGTTGATCGAGCTGGAGGCTACTGCGGGGACCCAGCACAGCGCTGCTGACGAGCTTGCTCTCGAGCACATAGCGTAGGGCACCGGCGCGCATCGTCATGACGCTGCCTCCCACGAGCGGGCGCAGGGCATCGAGTTGGCGCACGCGCTGACGCAATTCGTCCTGGGTCCAACGCTCGGCGCGATGGTCGCCGTCCGAAAAGTCCTTGTTTGCGCCCCAGTGCCCCGCCAGAAGGCCGTAGGCCAAGACCGAGTGCGCCAAAATGCCCACGTCTTCTCGCTGGATTTCCTCTTCCAGGAGTCGCATCGGGGCTGCAGAAAACGCGTTGAAGGCGACGGAAACGACTTCGGCGCCGCGCACAATGGCCTCGCGGGCGACCTCTTCGCTGCCTGCGCTCACGCCCCAAGCGCGGATGCGGCCTGCCGCCTTCTGCTCCGCCAGCCAAGGGGCGGCCTCGGCCTTCTCTAGCGCGACGCTGGAAGGGTTGTGCAGCAACACGACGTCCAGCACGTCGCGCTTCAAGCGTTCCTGGGAGCGCGCGAGGGCCTGCTCCAGGTAGGGCACCTTGAAGCACTTCTTGGGAAACGCGGAATCCAGATCAGTGCCGATCTTGGTGACGATGCGCGCTCGGCTCTCAGCGCTGAGACGTTCGCCCAGGCGGCGCTCCATCGCGCCGTGTGCGTAGCTGTCTGCAGTTTCGAAGAGCGTGATGCCCAGGGCCGCGGCGCGATCGATCACTCTATCTTGTTCTGCTTCGGCTACCGGCCCGTAGCCGTCACCAGACAGACCCCAGGTGCCCAGCGAAAGTTCGCTTACCGACAGACCGGTC
Organism: uncultured Myxococcales bacterium; assembly: GCA_937872925.1. GTDB lineage: Bacteria > Myxococcota_A > Polyangia > Polyangiales > Polyangiaceae > JACKEA01. Next base: position 7,040 of record CALMUT010000350.1, read on the forward strand.
TTGCCGAGGGGCCGCTTGCGCATGCGCGGGCATATAACGCGAACCGGCCCCGTTGTCTCACGGGCACCGCACGCCTGCGGACAGAGGCGGCTCTAAGGCTGCGCGTTCCAGGATCGCGCGGTCCAAGAGCACCTGCTCGGCCGTGCCGTCGGCGACGACGTGTCCCTCGTGGAGGGCGACCACCCGCATTTTCAGCTCCAATACTAGGTCCAGGTCGTGGGTAGCCACGATGCACGTGGCAGAAAGCGAGTCTAGGGTCCCGAGCAGACGTTTGCGGGCGCGTCCGTCCAGGGACGCGGAAGGCTCGTCCAGCAAGATCAGCTTGGGAGCACAGGAAAGCACAGCGGCGATGGCAACCCTGCGTTGCTCCCCCAGGCTCAGCGCCCCCGGATATTTGTCCCGCAATGCCGCCAGCTCCAGCTGCGCGATGGCGTCGTTGGTGCGGCTCTGCACCTCGCCTTCGGCCAGCCCCTGGCAGCGCGGCCCGAACGCCACTTCTTCATGAACGGTATCGCAGAACAGTTGGTCCGCCGGGTTGGCAAAGACAAAGCCCAGCTGCTGTCGCACGCGTTCCAATGTGCGTTTCGATAGTTCCGTACCGTTGACGACAATCCGCCCCTGCGACTCCGTCGCGCCAACCAGCGCCAACAGCAGCGAAGTCTTGCCGGCCCCGTTGGCACCGACGAGGGCGACGCGTTCGCCGTGTTGCACGCGCAAAGAGACGTCCTGCACCGCCGTGCGCCGCTCGCCAGTCAAGCTGTCTTCGCGAATGGCCGCCACGCCTTCGAGCAGCAGTGCACTTGGCTCCGCCTCTGTCACCGGGCCATCCAATGTGCCCCCAGCGCAAGCACCAAGCAGCTGCCCAGGAACAAAGCGCTGCCCGGGCCCCCCAGCGCGCGCGCAGTCCGGGTCGCGCTACTGCCACGCAGCTCCGATGCGAGCGCACGCCGTTCGGCGCGCTCGGCGCAGCGGATCAAGAGAGAGCTCATGAGCTCGAGGTTTGCGCTGGTGCCGCGCGCGCCACGCAGCTTGCGCGCCAGCACCAGGCGCTTGCCCTCGCTTGCGATGGAGCCCAGCTGCGCAGTGGTGTGCGCGACCATCTGGGCGATTGCGCGGGGCGCTCGCAGTGACTCGAGGGCGCCGCTCAACTCCGTGCCCCGGATGCTCAGCGACATGGCGACCGCCGCGAGGGTTGCCGTCGTCGTGCGCAGTAGCATTTGCCCCAGGCGCTCCATGTCGCCGCCCAGCGCGAACGGCAGCAACACGACGCTGCTGCCCAGAAGCGCAACGGCGAGTCGCCCCTGCCAGCGACGCGGCGGCGGAGCCGCCAGTTGGATCACCGCGAGCAAGAAAAAAGCAGCCGCGGTCAGCGCCCAAACACTGGGCCGCGCCGTGGCAAACCCCAGCGCCAGCACGACACCGCCCAAAAGGCGCGCCCCGGGAGTCACCCAACGCGAAAGCAGCGGCTGGCGCTTCACGGGGCCGCGTGCGCGCGTGACAGCACCAGCTCGAGGGCGTCCGGCGCCGAGCTCGCAAAGGACGCTGCAATGACGGCAATGCCAACGCAAACGGCGGCCCAGGCCCATACGTTGCGGGAAGCGGCGGAGCGTGCGCCGGGTGCGGACGCGGCGAGCAAACGCGGGGCGCGTTGCCGGATCTTCGCAACGGCGCCGGCGGTCAGGAGTCCCTCGACGACGCCTGCCAGTGCCTGGATGCCGACCAAGGTGCCGATGGTCCACGCCGCGGGTGCACCGGCTTTGAACACCAGAATCGCGGCCAGCGCAGAGCCCGCCACCACGTTGCCCAACGTTGTGCCGAGGATGGCGGTCCAGCGTAGTCCGTTGGGTAGTCGCGCGAACAAACCGCGCACCAGGGTCACGGCAGCGACGGGGATCACGACGATGTTGAGCACGTTGATGCCCAACGCCGCGACGCCACCGTCCGCGAACAGCAGCGCTTGAAGCAATACGACGGTGGCGAGGGCGAGCACTGCGCTCGCGGGGCCCAACAGCAGCGTCAATAGCGAAGCGCCGAGCGCGTGGGCGCTGACGCCCGGCGCTGCGGGCACGTTCACGGCTTGCACGGCCAGTGCGAAGGCGGCCAGGGTGCCGGTCCATGCCAGCTGCTGCGCGCGATCGGACTTGGCCACCCGCGTCACACTGGCGGAGACGACGCCGGCGCTAACTAGCGCGGCGCCCACCAAGATGGCGGGGCTCGAGACGATTCCGTCGGGCAGATGCACGCTCCAAACCTAGATCGCCCGGGGCAGGCGTGCCACCAATTTGAGAAATCGTGCTACGGCTGGGCTTCAAGCTCTCCGGGCTTCCAGCGAGGGTGGCGGTGGGGGCCCATGCAGCAGGGATCGCTGCGAAAAAAAACAGTTTGTATACAAACTGATTTTTGGAGCCTCTCACCCCCCCTTGCGCCAACGGGCCCCGTGAATCGCCCCAAGATTGAATCGCCCCGAGATTCCTGGAGGCTCATTCGGGGCGAGCTCGGCACCCGAGGCGACAAGTTCCGGAGGTCACCCACTATTCCGGCGGCAAGGACCAATAGTGCAGAGCGGTGAATCGGCTGCGCCGGGCGGTCAGCTCCACGGGCTGCCTGCCCCCGAGCTGCGCTGGCACGTTCAGCACGGCTTCGTGCCAGCGCGACGTGCCCGTCAGCTGCACACTGCCGATGAGCTCGCCGCCCACCCGCACCTCCACCTCGGCGGCCGCATCCGAAGTCAGGCGCGCCACCCAGCGTCCGCCTGCGCGCAGCTCCATCGAGAACCGCTCATGGGCACGTTGCGAGCGCCCGCCGTCTGCGCGCAAGGACATTGGATCCGAGAGCACAACATTGAAGCGCTGTTGTGCGTCCAGGAGCTCATAGGCATGCGTCGCTTCGCTTTCCAGATCGGCGACGTCCAGCACGTCCAACGGATTGCCACGCGCCAGCGTCGGCAGGGCGGCGGAGCCAAGCACGCTGTAGTCGGCGACGTACGCTGCCTTCGTTGTGCCGCCCAGGATCGTTGCGCCCGGCACAGTGCGATAGGTGAGCATGTCCCCAAGCACTTCGGGCATGTCCATCCAGCTGGGGTACACGATGAAGTGCGTCGGCAGCCGACTTCGCTCCACACGTTCGTAGTGCTCGAAGCGCGACCCAGCGCCAGCGACCCAGTACTTGGCTTCGTCGGCTGTCGTCAGACCGACGACGTCGAAGACAGGGCGATTAGAGAAGTACGCGATGGCCCCGGTGTCGTTGACGCCGATGCGAGCGTCTTCAGGCAGATGCTCGGCCGCCCACTCGCCCAGTGCAACCTGCTGACGGCGGATCGCGTCGGAACTTTGCGCCAGATCGCTCAAGGTCCAGCTCAGCTGCCCCGCAAAACACACCGCGCCGGCGGCGGTCAGAACAAACCCCAGGTGAAAAAGCCGGCGATTCAGCCGCGCCGCGCCTTGCGCGACCAATTGCGCTGTGGCCGCGAGTGCCAGGAGCCATGCCGGTGCGAAGGGCCACAAGTAGCGCAGGCGATTCCATAAGAAACTGTCGTAGGTCGTTGGGATCAGCATGCCCAACGCGAGCAATAGGATGACGGTCGCGCGAAAGCTCTGCCGTTTCAGCGCACCGAGCACTGCCAAACACGGCAGCGCACACCAGGCGATCACACGGCCTCCACTGGGCACGAAAATCGCACTCCACGCCTGTCCGTCGACCAGCGTGTCCAAGAAGAGGCGGACGTTGCTCAGTACGGCCGCAACCAAGTCCCAGCCAGTCAAATACGGGCTCCGTGGCAGCCACTTGACGGCTACGGTCGTGCTCTGGGCTTGTCCGGTAAACGCCAGCTGGATCAAACTGGGCAGTGCCACGCCCAAGAGGATCACGACCACACTGCCGCGCCAGCACTTGCGCGGCGCCATCAACAGCGTGACGCATGCAATGGCGCTGACCAACACACCTTCTGGACGCACGCTGGGAGCAAGCGCGCCGAGAAGCAGCAACATGCTGAGCGCTGTCTTGCTCGCCGGAACCGCGCGCAGCTCGTGCCACTCGACGCAGACGCGCGCGGTCAGTACGAGCCACCAGGCAAAGGGCACGATTTCCATGCCGCTGCCGGCGCCCCAGACCAAGCCCCCAAAACACAGCACTGAGGCGCCCGCCACGTAGGCAACCCCTTCAGGCAGAAGGCGACGCCCCAGGCGCCAGGTCTCGAGCGCCACCCCGAAGAGCGCAAGCCAGCCCAAGGCCCAGGCCGGCCAAATCAACCCGGCGTCCCGAAAGCCTAGGCTCCAGAACCCGGCCAAGGTGACCGGCCACAACAGGCTGGTTGCGCCAGGGACTGGTGCTGCGCCTGGGGAATAGCTAAACGGGGCCAGCTGCGCGAGGCGCTTGGCGAACTGAAAATGAATGAATGTGTCATCCAGCGGCACGGCCGCGTGCCCGCCAGTCTCGGTCAAGGTGAGCCGGGTCGCCGCGACCGCGAGCATCAGCGTCGCAATCGCCAAAAGGCCCGCGCCCAGGCGCTGGGCGCGTCTTCGGGACGCGCTCTCGAAAGCGCGAGGAGACGGCGGCGTGGACCGAGCTTTGGACATGGCAGCGGGCAGAGTCTCCGTCATTTTCCGGTGAGAGATCACCTAACATCGTCGAGTCTCTTGTGACCCACGTCGATCCCTATGCCCATGCGCCCCGTCTGCCCACGGAAGGACCGATCGATCTGTGTGCGCTGGTCGGAAGCAGCGCGCCCGTAGAGCTCGAAATCGGTTCCGGTCGCGGCTGGTTCCTCGTCGAGCGCGTGGAACTCGATCCGGCGTGTCGGATATTGGGGCTGGAGATCAAGCGCAAGTGGGCCACCATCGTGGACGACCGACTGAAGAAGCGTGGCCATGCGGCTCGCGCGCGTGTCTTCGCGGAGGACGCGCGACTCGTTCTGCCCCGCGTCCAGCCCGCAAGTCTTTCGACCGTGTATATCCACTTCCCGGACCCATGGTGGAAGAAGCGGCATCACAAGCGCATGGTGCTCAGTACTCCGCTGCTCGAACCCTTGGCGCGCGCGCTGGCGCCACAGGGCACACTCTTCTTGCAGACCGACGTCGAAGAACGCGCCGCGCACTACGAAGCGCTGTTGGACGCGAGCCCCCTCTTCGAGGCGGCGGGGTCCAGTGCGCGTATTGAAGACCATGATTTCGGCGCCCGCAGCCCGCGGGAGCGCCGGGCCATTGCCGACGGTCTTCCGGTGTACCGGCTGCTGTACCGCCGCGCCGGGTAGCTGCGAAGCCAAGGGGGATTTCGGCGTTTCTTGGCCCCGCTTGATTCACAGACCGCGCTGGCGCTACCCTCACCCGTGATGCGGTCCTGGCTCGCCCTGCTCCTTGCGCTGTCCACGCTGTCTGCGTGCGCGACGTATCGTGAAGATCTCAATCGCGGTGAGCGCCTCTACGACAACAACGAGTACGACCGTGCTCTCGCCATCTGGCGCTACCTTGAGCACGACATGGATTCCTTGGAGTGGCAGGACCAAGCGCGCTACGCATATTTGCGAGGCATGACCGATTACCGGCTCAACTTCCGTCCCGACGCGCGGCATTGGCTGGCCCTCGCGAAGGCCATCGACGAGAAGCAGCCCGGAGCGTTGCAGCCTCAGCTCAAAGAGCGTTTGGAGCAGGCGCTTGCGGATCTGAACAAGGACGTCTTCGGCGGCGCGGAGCAGCTTTCAAACTCGCGATCGACTTCCACGGAGAAGAAGTCGGATCTCGCCGCTGAGCCCCCCAAGCCCGGTAGTTGTTCGACGAATGCGGATTGTTCGGACGGGTTGTCCTGCCAATCCGGCGAATGCGTTCCGCTCTAGCGGCGGAACCAAAAGCGCGGCGCTAGTCAGCTATCGCGGCGTAGCGCCGCAATCTGATCTTTCGCCACGAGCTTTTGTTTCTTCAGCTCTGTAACGGCGTGCTGTTCTGGAGGCGTTAGGTGAGCCCGCCGTTCCAAGCGTTTCACTTCGCCTTTGAGGGTTTCGTGTTTCATCTCCAGCTCGCGCAGCCGCTGCACCGAAAGCTCGTTCATGAGTTCGCGCCTCCTCTTTCCCCTGTTGTGTGGTGCGGTCGCTGGCGAATCAGAACAGCCTGATGTTGCAGCGAACACCTCACCCACTCAGAGTAAGGCCTTGTCCGCGATGATCAACTCATTTCCAGGCGAACCGAAGGGGGGCAGCTCGGCCGGCACGGGGCACGATCTTTTCCGTTCGGAACTTCCATCGCTGCGGAGCGCCCAAGCTTGGGTGACCACCAACAAATCCAAGATCTTAGCGATCCCCGGGCTGCGCCCGGCCTTGGGGGTGGCTTTGGGCATGATCATTGCGGGATGCGGTGCGTCCGGCGGTCGTCCCGCCGCATCCGCCACGGATACGGAACCCACGAACGCCCCACCTGTGCACAGCGTGCCGCGGACGGTGATCACCCCCGGCGGGGCGACGGATGTGCCGGAGATGTATCGAGCTGGGCGTCGGCTGTTCGATGGCGGCGACGCGTCGAAGGCCGCGAAGCAGTTCGACCAGGTGTACAGCGTGGATCCCAACGGCGAGCTGGCCGCGGACGCGCTGTATCTTTCTGCCCAAGCCCATGAGCAAGCGGGTGACCGCCAAACGGCACTGCAGCGTTTCGAACAGCTAGCGCGACGCTTTCCCAAACACAGTCTCGGCCGCGAAGCGCTCATCCGCGCCATGCGGCTGTTGGTGTTCATGGAGCAGTGGCAGCGAGCGGAGGCGCTGGCGGATCAGGTGCTGTCACAGAAGACGCAGCTCACGCCCCGGGAGGAGATCGTCGCGCTCAGTACCAAGGCCTTTGGTCAGCTGTCGCGTAGCGAGGTCGATGCCGCGAGCTTCAACGTTGAAAAAGCGCGCAACGTCATCGACCTGCATCGGTTAGACGCAGCGGGAACGATCCCCCGGGACTTGGCGCAGACCTATTACGCGCTGGGAGAGATCCGACGGTTGCGAGCCGAACGCATCAAGTTCGTGCCGGTGCCTGCCAACTTCGGCGTGGTGCTGGAAGAGCGGTGTCAACTGCTTTTGGACTCGCAGCGCGCGTATTCCGACACCATGCGTGCGTACGACGCGCACTGGTCCGCCATGGCGGGGTACCGCGTTGGCGAGCTGTACAAGCGCCTGCACGACGACTTGATGGCGGTGCCGAAACCCGCCGGCGCGGACACCGAGGCGCGGCAGCAGCTATTCGAAGGCGCCATGCGTCTGCGCTACAGTGTCCTGCTCGACAAAGCGCTGGCGATGATGGAGCACACCTTGAGCATGGCCAAGCGCACCGGGGAGCGCTCGGAGTGGGTGCTCCGGGCTGAACGCTCCAAACGGGACCTGGAGCAGGCGAGGCAAGCTGAGAACGCCGCCATCGACCGTCTGCCCTACAGCCGCGCCCAGCTCCGGCAGGCCCTGGAAGACTTGGCCGCCAAGAGCAAGGCTGCCGCCGTCGCCAGCGAGCAAAGTGGCCGAAAATAAAGGGCTTCAGCCGGAGCGCGGGGCGGGTGGGTCCTGGCCGACCCGATTCACCAAATACTGATAGAAATTCCAGTGCTTGGAAGGCGGTACGCTTCCTGCTTGACAGCCCCTTGGCCTGGCGCTACCACGCGCCTCCCGCCCCGGCACCCGTCTGTCCGCCTCCGCCTGCCCCCTTGGCAGTACTCGGAAGGTAGGGCTGGTGGAGTGTCCGCGGACAATGCTCTCTGCCGGGCACGGGCGCACAGCGAATCAGGACCTAGTGATGATGCTTCATGCACAGACAAAAGAAAAGACGGAAGCGGTGTCGTGCGTGAGGTGTGTGCTGGCGTAGCTCAACTGGTAGAGCACCTGTTTTGTAAACAGGCGGTTGGGGGTTCAAGTCCCTTCGCCAGCTCTAAAGGAGAATTCAGGAACGGTACTAAGGAGGGTTGCCCGAGTGGCCAATGGGAGCGGGCTGTAAACCCGCCGGCTTCACGCCTTCGTTGGTTCGAATCCAACACCCTCCACTGGAGATAAAAGGAACATACGGAACGAAAGACGCGGGAGTAGCTCAGTTGGTAGAGCGTCAGCCTTCCAAGCTGAATGTCGCGGGTTCGACCCCCGTCTCCCGCTCCGAAGAAAGAACCGCCCATGTAGCTCAGTTGGTAGAGCGCGTCCTTGGTAAGGACGAGGTCACCAGTTCAATCCTGGTCGTGGGCTCAGAGCGAGAAGAAGAGAAGAAGAAGGATCACGAAAAAGAGTCCGAGCCCAATAGTCGAAGCTGTCGCAGACATGAGATCAAGTTCGGATCGCTGCAGGGCGAAGCCCTTGAGCAAAACGGAGCGAAGAGAAAAATGGCCAAAGAGAAATTCGTACGCAGCAAGCCTCACGTGAACGTCGGCACGATTGGTCACATCGACCATGGCAAGACGACCCTGACCGCAGCACTGGTGAAGGTGCAGAGCGGCAAGGGCCTCGCCAAAGAGATCACCTACAAGGACATCGCCAAGGGCGGCATTGTGCGTGACGACACCAAGACGGTGACGATCGCCGTGAGCCACGTGGAGTACGAGACCGCCAACCGGCACTACGCGCACGTGGATTGCCCCGGGCACGCGGACTACATCAAGAACATGATCACCGGCGCAGCGCAGATGGACGGCGCGATCCTGGTGGTGAGCGCGCTGGACAGCGTGATGCCACAGACCCGTGAGCACGTGCTGCTCGCGCGTCAGGTCGGCCTGAACCACATCATCGTTTTCTTGAACAAATGCGATGCGGTGGAAGACGAAGAGATGCTCGACCTGGTCGAGATGGAAGTGCGGGAGCTGCTCTCCAAGTACAAATTCGACGGCGACAACGCGAAGATCGTTCGCGGTGCGGCGCTGCCGGCTCTGAACGGCGAAGAGAAGTGGGCGAACACGGTGACGGAGCTGCTCGAAGCCCTCGACAGCGAGATCCCGGAGCCGACGCGCCAGGTGGACAAGCCCTTCTTGATGGCCATCGAAGACGTGTTCTCGATCAAGGGCCGCGGCACGGTTGCCACGGGTCGTATCGAGCGCGGCAAAGTGAAGGTCAACGACGAGGTGGAGATCATCGGCTTCGAGCGCGACAAGAAGACGGTCGTGACGGGCGTTGAAATGTTCCGCAAGTCGATGGACGAAGGCCAAGCTGGCGACAACGTCGGCTGCCTGCTGCGTGGCGTGGACAAAGAAGAGATCGAGCGCGGCCAGGTATTGGCAGCGCCGGGCAGCATCAAGCCGCACCGGAAGTTCACCGGCGAGGTGTACGTGCTGAAGAAGGAAGAGGGCGGCCGTCACACGCCGTTCTTCACCAACTACCGCCCGCAGTTCTACATCCGCACCACGGACGTGACCGGCTCCTGCATGCTGCCCGACGGCGTAAAGATGGTCATGCCGGGCGACAACATCACCATGGAAATCGAGCTCATCACTACGGTGGCGCTCGAAGAGCAAATGCGCTTCGCCATTCGTGAAGGCGGCAAGACCGTCGGCGCCGGCGTGGTGACCAAGATCCTCGAGTAACTGTGGTTCGAAAGCAGAGTGGTTCCGAAAAGACGCGGGTCGCTCTGAGCTGTGAGGTCTGCAAGTCCCGCAATTACAAAACGACCCGACCGAAGCGCGACGGAAGCACCCCACTGGAACTGAAAAAATTCTGCAAACACTGCAAGGCACACACCATTCACAGAGAATCCAAATGAAATAGCGAACGCGCTCCTCCCGGTGCGCGTTCGTTCAGGGGCGTAGCTCAGTTGGTAGAGCAGCGGATTCCAAATCCGCGGGTCGGGAGTTCGAGTCTCTCCGCCCCTGCCGGCGCCGGCCGCCGCAAGAAGTAGAAGATGTCCAAGAAGGAAACAGACGAAAGCGATGAGCTCGATACGGAACGCGATGACAGCGATTCCGTGGACGACGCCGCCGATGCGGACGCCGCGGACGATGCTGCGCGCGCTTCTGATTCCGACGACGAGGACGACGACGACGACGGCGGATCCGACGACGACGCTTCCGACGACGGCGACGACGAGAACGTGGACGCCGCCGAGGACTCAGGCGCTGCGGCCATGGTCGCCACCACGCCGACGGAAGAAAGCGAAGCCCCCGCGCATTTGGGAGCGGCGCAAAAGTACGTGCATGCTGCGTTCTTTGCTGCAGGCATCTTGGGCGCGTATCTCTCGGGCAAGATCATCCAGTCCGCCTGGAATGAACTGGCCGAGTGGCCCACCGCGGTTCGTGCGGTCCCGGCGCTGCTTCGCTTCGCAGAAGACGACCGCGCCAACTACTCGCTCATGGCCGGCGCACTTATCGGCATCATCGCCGTCATTCAAACGTATCGGAAAGAGAAGATCCGGCAGTGGGCCAATGACGTGGCGGGTGAGCTCGCCAAGGTCACCTGGCCCACGAAGGACATTGTGACGAACGGCACGGTGGTCGTAGTGATCGCCACCATCATCTCCACCACCTATATCGGCCTGCTGGATCGCTTGTGGGGATTTTTGACCAACCTGGTGTACGGGGCATGAACGAGCCGGAAACAGAAAACATGGCTACCCAAGCGGGTGGCGACGCCGCGGACGCACAATCCGCTGACGGCACTGCTGCGGCACCCGAGGTGGGTTCTGCGGCGGCGCGCCATCCGGACATGAAGTGGTACGTAGCGACCACCTACTCCGGCTTCGAGAACAAGGTCAAAGCGGCCTTGGTGGAGCGCATTCGTCAGCACCACGCCGAGGAGAAGTTTGGAGAAATCCTGATCCCGAGTGAGTCCGTCACGGAGCAAACCAAGACTGGCAAGACCCGGGTCAAGACCAAGACCAGCTTTCCCGGTTACGTCTTCGTCCAGATGCTGATGAACGAGAACACCTGGCACTTGGTCAAAGACACGCCCAAGGTCACCGGGTTCATCGGCAATCAGCGTCCGCAGGAAGTCAAACCGCCTCACATCGAGGATCTGCGCAAGGGCATCACCGAAGGCGCCGTGAAACCCAAGCCGCGTCACCGCTTCCAAGAGGGCGACGAGGTCCGCGTCGTGGTGGGCGCATTCGCCAACTTCTCCGGCACGGTTCAAGAAGTGAAGCCGGACAAACAGAAACTCAAGGTCATGGTCAGCATCTTCGGTCGTCCCACGCCCGTCGAGCTCGACTTCTCCCATGTGGAGAAACGCTAAAACCGGGCGCTTGTCCCGTTGAACGAGAGTGAAGCCAATGGCTGCCGCAAAAAAGAAAATCTCAGGTTACATCAAGCTGCAACTTCCCGCCGGTAAGGCGAACCCGTCGCCGCCAGTCGGCCCGGCATTGGGCCAGCACGGCGTCAACATCATGGGGTTCTGCAAGGACTTCAACGCCCGCAGCGCCAAGCTCGGTGACACGATCCTGCCGGTCGTGATCACGGTGTACGCCGACCGTTCCTATACCTTCATCATGAAGCAGCCGCCCGCGAGCGTGCTGGTGAAGAAGGCCGCTGGCCTACCGACTTCCAAGAAGCCCGGCGCGGGTTCCAAAGAGCCCAACAAGATCAAGGTCGGCAAGCTGACCATGGATCAGATCCGCGAAGTGGCCAAAGAGAAGATGCAAGACATGAACACGACGGACCTCGAAGCGGCGGCGCGCAGCATTGCTGGCACCGCACGCAGCATGGGGGTCGACGTCGTCTGACACTTACTGGAACGTCGGTTTCACTTCCGAAATTCGGCGCTCTCCAGGAGCCAAAAAACATGGCGAAGAAACCAGCAAAAAAGAGACAGGAAGCGCTCGCGAAAGTTGATCGAGACAAGCGCTACACCGTCGAGGAGGCAGTCGGCCTAGTGAAGGGCACTGCCAACGCGAAGTTCAACGAAAGTGTGGACATCGCGGTGCGCCTCGGCGTCAACCCAAAGCACGCGGACCAAATGGTTCGAGGTGCGATCATGCTGCCCAACGGCACAGGCAAGAACGTTCGCGTTCTGGTCTTTGCGCGCGGCGACAAAGAGAAGGAAGCACTCGCAGCGGGTGCCGACTTCGCCGGAGCCGATGAATTGGTTCAGAAGGTCCAAGAGGGATTCATGGACTTCGATCGCGTTATCGCCACGCCCGACATGATGGGCCAGGTTGGTAAGCTCGGTCGAGTCCTCGGTCCACGTGGTCTGATGCCGAACCCAAAGGTCGGAACCGTCACCCCGGACGTGACCAACGCCGTCAAAGAAGCGAAAGCAGGCAAGGTCGAGTATCGCGTAGACAAGGCAGGCGTCGTGCACTGTCGCATCGGGCAAGTGTCCTTCGACCAGGAAAAGCTGGCGGAGAATGCTCACGCTTTGGTGCGAGAGCTGATCGCGCGTCGGCCGTCGACGGCAAAGGGCATCTACCTGAGGACGATCACGCTCTCGAGTACGATGGGCCTCGGCCTTCGAGTCGATACGGGATCCGTGGCCGGTACACCCGAGGAGGTGCACTGATGATGCGCGCACAAAAAGTCGAGGCCATCGGCGAAATCAAGGAACGCTTCGAGCAGATGAGCTCGGCGGTGTTCGTGGATTTCTCCGGCATGTCCGTCGAGCAAGTCGGCAAGTTGCGGGACCAATTCCGCGCCAAAGGCGTCTTGTACAAGGTGGTGAAGAACACCTTGGTCAAGAAAGCACTTGGCGAGGGCATGGCGCCCGGGCTCAGCGAGGCTCTGCGCGGCATGACGGGTGTGGCCTGGAGCTTCGAAGAGCCCAGCGCCGCAGCACGCGTCGTCAAAGACTTCCGCAAGGAAAACGAGAAGCTCAAGATCAAAGCTGGGCTACTCGACGGCACGGTCCTCGATTCGAAGGCCGTGGAAAACCAGCTCGCACTTCTTCCCAGCAAGGACGAGGCGCGGGCGATGCTCTTGGCGACCTTCATGGCGCCGGCGCAACAAATGGTGATGCTACTCAACGCCCCCGCACAGAACTTCGTGGGCGTGCTCGCCGCCAAACAGCGGCAAGCCGAGGGTGGTTGATTTTCGATTTTTGATTTTTTGATTTTTCGATGTGGCTTTCGCCGCAACGAGTGAAGACTTTGCCGGCTTAAAGGCAAAACGGAGATAAAAATGGCTGAGATTACTAAGGATCAGGTGGTTGATTACCTTTCCAACCTTCCGGTCATCCAGATCGCGGAGTTGGTCAAGGAGCTCGAGGGCAAGTGGGGCGTCAGTGCTGCACCGGTGGCGGTTGCCGGCGCGGCTGCTCCCGCGGCTGCTGCTGCCGAGGAACAGACGGAATTTGACGTCATCCTGGCCGAGGCCGGCGCGAGCAAGATCAACGTGATCAAGGCAGTGCGCGAGATCACTGGGCTCGGACTCAAAGAGGCCAAAGACCTCGTTGAGAGCGCACCCAAGGCGATCAAGGAAGGCGTTTCCAAAGACGAGTCTGCCGAGCTCAAGAAGAAGCTCGAAGAAGCTGGCGCCAAGGTCGAAGTCAAGTGAGGCGATGGGCCGGACGACCGGGGCGGATTTTCCGCTCCGGCGCCCTGCCCAACACAGAGCGTTTACTTGACTAGATCAAAAAGAGTGTTGGCTTGCGTAATGCGAGCGTGACGGTGGCGACGCCCCACAAAGGGTGAGGTGCGTCGTTTCCGTCGTTTTGTTTTGAGGAGCTTTTCATGGCATCCAAGGTCCAGTCGAACTTCCGGCATCGCAAAAATCTAGGTCGGGTTGGCTCCATTGTGGGCATCCCGAACCTCATCGACATCCAGAAGTCGAGCTACGACAAATTTCTCCAGTCTGAACTGACGCCCCGTGACCGGCGTGAGGTTGGGTTGGAGTCCGTGTTCCGTAGCGTCTTCCCGATCAAGGATTTCGACGGCACGAGCGAGCTCGTCTACGTCTCGTACAACCTAGAAAAACCGAAGTACGACGTCGACGAGTGCCGCCAGCGGGGCATGACCTTCGCTGCGCCCATCAAGGTGACGACCCAGTTGATGGTCTACGACACCCGTGATGGTGGCGAGCGCATCGTCCGCGACATCAAGGAACAAGAGGTCTACTTCGGGGAAATCCCGCTGATGACCGAGACTGGCACGTTCATCATCAACGGCACCGAGCGTGTGGTTGTGTCCCAGCTGCATCGCAGCCCCGGCGTGTTCTTCGACCACGACAAGGGCAAGACGCACTCCAGCGGCAAGCTGCTCTACTCCGCGCGCGTGATTCCCTACAGTGGCTCCTGGCTCGACTTCGAGTTCGACCACAAGGACATCCTGTACGTCCGCATCGACCGCCGTCGCAAGATGCACGCAAGCGTGCTGCTGCGGGCCCTGGGCTACACCACCCAAGAGCTGCTGCACTATTTCTATGCAACGGAAACGGTATTCCTCGAGAAGGGCGCCAAGTACTCCAAGAGCATCGAGTACGAGTTGCTGCCGGGTCAGCGCTCAACCCGCGACATCAAGGTGGGCAGCGAGGTCATCGTCAAGAAGAACACCAAGTTCACACGCTCGGCGATCAAGAAGCTGAAAGAGTCGAAACTCGACAAGCTGCCCTTGGAGCTCGCGGAGCTCGTCGGGAAAGTCAGCGCCGAAGACGTCATCGACAAGGAAACCGGCGAGGTTCTGCTGGAGTGCAACGAGGAAGTAACGGAAGTCACCCTCGACCGTCTGCACGAGGCAAACGTGCCGCAGTTCAAGATCCTCTTCATCGACGGTCTGAACGTCGGTCCTTACCTGCGCGACACCCTGCTCGCGGACAAGGTAAAGACGATGGAAGACGCCATCATGGAGATCTACCGGCGCCTGCGCCCGGGGGATCCGCCCACGCTGGACACGGCGAAGCAGCTCTTCAACAACTTGTTCTTCAACTCGGAGCGTTACGACCTGTCTGCTGTCGGCCGCCTCAAGCTGAACTACAAATTCTATCGTGATCTGCCCGAAGACCAGAAGCCGGCATTGGACCTGCAGGTGCTTACTTCCCAGGACATCCTGGAGACGGTTCGCCACCTGATCGAGCTGAAGAACGGCCGTGGTTCGGTGGACGACATCGACCATCTGGGCAACCGTCGTGTGCGCGCCGTGGGCGAGCTGATGGAGAACCAGTACCGCATCGGTCTGGTGCGTATGGCCCGCGCCATCAAAGAGCGCATGAGCGTGTCGCAAGAAATCGACACTCTGATGCCGCACGATTTGATCAACGCCAAGCCCGTGGGCGCCGTGGTCAAGGAGTACTTCGGTAGCTCGCAGCTGTCGCAGTTCATGGACCAGACCAACCCCCTCTCTGAGGTGACCCACAAGCGTCGCCTCTCAGCCCTTGGGCCCGGCGGTCTGACCCGCGAACGCGCTGGCTTCGAGGTGCGCGACGTGCACGCCACGCACTACGGACGTATCTGCCCGATTGAGACCCCTGAAGGTCCGAACATCGGCCTGATCTCGTCGCTCTCCACCTTTGCTCGCGTCAACGAGTACGGTTTCGTGGAGACGCCCTACCGTGCAGCCGGCGACGGCGTGGTGAAGACGGACGTGCGTTGGTTCTCGGCTCTGGAAGAAGAGGGCAAGTACATTGCCCAGGCCAGCGCCGACATGGACGAAAAGGGCATGTTCACCAGTAACTTGGTCAGCGCCCGTTACAACGGCGAGTTCCGCATGGCACTGCCTGACCAGATCGAACTGATGGACGTCGCGCCGAACCAGATGGTCAGTGTGGCTGCCGCTCTGGTGCCGTTCTTGGAGCACGATGACGCCAACCGCGCACTAATGGGCGCCAATATGCAGCGCCAAGCGGTGCCGCTGGTGTGCACCGAAGCACCCCTGGTCGGTACCAGCATGGAGCGTCGGGTCGCCAGCGACTCTGGCGTGTGCGTCGTTGCACTGCGCGACGGCATCGTCGAAAGCGTCGACGCTGAGCGCATCGTAGTGCGTGCCACTGCAGGTGAGGGCGATGAGGTGCCCGACATCTACGGCATGATGAAGTACCAGCGCTCCAACCAGAGCACTTGCTACAACCAGAAGCCCATCGTGCGCCCCGGCGAGACGGTCAAGGCCGGCGACGTGCTGGCAGACGGTCCGGCGACGGACATGGGCGAGCTGGCGCTGGGGCAGAACGTGCTCGTCGCGTTCATGCCTTGGCAGGGCTACAACTTCGAGGACTCCATCCTTGTCAGCGAGCGCATCGCCAAAGACGACGTCTACACCTCGGTGCATATCGAGGAGTTCGAGTGCGTCGCCCGCGACACCAAGCTGGGCAAGGAAGAGATCACCAAGGACATCCCGAACGTCGGCGAAGAGGCCCTGAAGGACCTCGACGAAGCCGGCATCGTTCGGATCGGCGCCGAGGTGAAGCCCGGAGACATTCTCGTCGGCAAGATCACTCCCAAGGGCGAGAGCCAGCTCTCCCCCGAGGAAAAGCTGCTGCGTGCCATCTTCGGCGAAAAAGCCGGAGACGTCCGCGACAGCTCGCTGAAGGTGCCCCCGGGCGTCGGCGGCATCGTGATCAACGCACGCATCTTCAGCCGCAAGGGCACGGAGAAGGACGAACGCGCACGGGCCATCGAAGACCAAGAGCGTGCAAAGCTGGAGCGGACCCGCGACGAGGAAGTGAAGATCTTCCGCGACTCGTTCTTCCGCAAGATCCGCAAGGTGCTCGGCGGCCAAGTCACCACGGGCAAGCTCGTGGACGACAAGGGCAAGGTGCTCTTGGCCAAGGGTGTGACCCTGGACGGACCGTCCTTGGACGAGGTGCCGCGCAAATACTGGGCGGAAATCCCTGTCGAAAAGGATGCCGACAAGGTGGCCCAGCTGATCAACGATCTCGAGGAACTCATTCGCGCTCGCGAAGAGCACTTCCGCGAGAAGATCGAGCGCCTATCCCGTGGCGACGAGCTGCCCCCGGGCGTGATCAAGATGGTCAAGGTCTACGTGGCCATCAAGCGCAAGCTGCAGGTGGGCGACAAGATGGCCGGCCGCCACGGCAACAAGGGTGTGGTTAGCCGCATCCTTCCTGAAGAGGACATGCCCTACCTGGCGGACGGCACGCCCGTCGACATCGTGCTCAACCCCCTGGGCGTGCCGAGCCGCATGAACGTCGGCCAGGTCCTAGAGACACATCTAGGCTGGGCCGCACGTGAATTGGGCCGTCAGCTCGACGCCATGGTCCAGGAGAAGGTCGCCGGCGACAAGATCCGGGCGCGCCTTGCCGACATCTACAAGGACGATGGCGACAAGGGCTTCGAGAAGGTGATCCAGTCGCTGTCCGCAGAGGAAGCAACATCCCTCGCGCGCAAGCTGCGCCGCGGCGTGTTCTTCGGTTCGCCGGTATTCGACGGTGCACCCGAGTCTCAGATCAAGGAAGCCTTGGCGCTGGCAAGCTTGCCCAGCTCCGGTCAGGCAATCTTGTTCGATGGGCGCACCGGCGAAGCCTTCGATCAGGATGTAACCGTGGGCATCATGTACATGCTCAAGTTGCACCACTTGGTCGACGACAAGATCCACGCGCGGTCCATCGGGCCCTACTCCCTCGTTACGCAGCAACCGCTGGGTGGCAAGGCGCAGTTCGGCGGGCAGCGCTTGGGTGAAATGGAAGTGTGGGCAATGGAGGCCTACGGCGCCGCGTATGCACTGCAGGAGTTCCTGACAGTGAAGAGCGACGACGTACAAGGCCGAACCCGCATGTACGAATCCATTGTCAAGGGTGAGTACGCCCTAGAGGCCGGACTGCCAGAGAGCTTCAACGTTCTCATCAAAGAGCTGCAGTCCTTGTGCCTAAACGTTGAGCTGGTGGAGGCGGCAAACGTAGTGCCCGCCGTCGCCGCGGAAGATTGATTCGGTAATCGTGAGTAACGGAGGCCTATACCATGCGTGACATTTTCTCCTTCTTCGAGAAGCCGAAAGATCCTCTTAGCTTTTCCGCGATGCGGATCAGCCTGGCGAGTCCCGAAAAGATTCGCGAGTGGTCCCACGGTGAAGTGAAAAAGCCGGAAACCATCAACTACCGGACGTTCAAACCGGAGCGCGATGGTCTGTTCTGCGCGAAGATCTTCGGACCCGTCAAAGACTACGAGTGCATATGCGGCAAGTACAAGCGCATGAAGCACCGCGGCATCGTGTGTGAAAAGTGCGGTGTCGAGGTGATTCAGAGCAAGGTGCGCCGTGACCGCTTGGGCCACATCAACTTGGCCACGCCGGTTGCGCACATCTGGTTCTTGAAGAGCCTGCCCAGTCGCATTGGCAACATCCTGGACATCACGCTGAAGGACCTCGAAAAGGTTCTGTACTGCGAGGCGTACATCGTCATCGATGCCAAGGACACGGACCTCGTGTCCGGTGAGCTCTTGACCGAAGATCGCTACGCGCAGCTGCTCGAAGAGTATGGCGACGACCGCTTCTCCGCCGGCATGGGCGGCGAGGCCGTCATCGAAATGCTCAAGCGCGTGGACGTGCATAGCCTGGCGGAGCAACTGCGCCAGGACATGAAGACCTCCACCAGCGAGGCCAAGCGCAAGAAGATCAGCAAGCGCTTGAAGGTCGTCGAGGCATTCCGCGGTTCGGGCAACCGACCGGAGTGGATGATGCTGACGGTGATCCCGGTGCTGCCGCCGGATCTGCGTCCCTTGGTGCCCCTCGATGGCGGTCGTTTCGCCACAAGCGATCTAAACGACCTCTACCGTCGCGTGATCAACCGCAACAACCGTCTGAAGCGCCTGCTGGAGCTGAACGCGCCGGAGATCATCATCC
The DNA here is from genome assembly GCA_937872925.1 of uncultured Myxococcales bacterium. Classification (GTDB taxonomy): domain Bacteria; phylum Myxococcota_A; class Polyangia; order Polyangiales; family Polyangiaceae; genus JACKEA01. Next base: position 25,669 of record CALMUT010000350.1, read on the forward strand.
GCAACGAGCGCCGCATGCTGCAGGAAGCGGTGGACGCACTCTTCGACAACGGCCGTCGCGGCAAGACCATCACGGGTCCGAATAAGCGTCCCCTCAAGAGCCTCTCGGACATGCTGAAGGGCAAGCAGGGCCGCTTCCGTCAGAACTTGCTCGGCAAGCGCGTCGACTACTCCGGCCGTTCGGTCATCGTGGTGGGCCCGACCCTCAAGCTGCATCAATGCGGCTTGCCGAAGAAGATGGCCCTCGAGCTCTTCAAGCCCTTCATCTACAACAAGCTTGAAGAGCGCGGCTACGTCAACACCATCAAGAGTGCGAAGAAGATGGTCGAAAAAGAGCGTCCCGAAGTGTGGGACATCTTGGACGAAGTCATCTCCGAGCACCCCGTGTTGCTCAACCGCGCGCCGACGTTGCATCGCTTGGGCATTCAGGCGTTCGAGCCGGTGCTGATCGAGGGCAAGGCCATCCAGCTGCACCCGCTGGTCTGCG
>CALMUT010000351.1 GCA_937872925.1 uncultured Myxococcales bacterium
ACCAGGTAGCGCTGCCGTCGGAAAGATAGCCAAAGCCGCCGCCGTGGGCGCCGTTGTCGGCGTCGATCTTGTTCAGGTATTCCACGCCGCGGTCCTGAGTCACGACTTCGATGGCGCCGTCGTTGTTGAGCCAGGCGTTAACGCGCCGGTTGCCAAATGCCGACCAGTGATCCCGGCGATCGATGGCTTCACCCTCAGCGTCCACTTCCGTGACGGGGCAGCGGGCGCGAGCATCTGCGTGTTGATCGAGGTGGTAGTCGTACGCGGCGAACCCGAGGTCATCGACGCTCCAGCGACCAAAGCTGCCGCTGCCCGTGGTGCAGCGCTTCAGCGCGGGCCAGGTCTCGAAGCTCACGTCTTCGCAATATTCCGGAGGCGCTTGCCAGGGGGCGTCGCCGGCGCCGGGCGCGGGTTCGTCGTGACCACAGCCACAGAGCGCGAGGGCGAGCGCGATCGCCCCGTGAGCGCAGGGACCGCGAGCTAGCCTGGAACGCCGCATGGCACGGGAGTGTAGCAGTGGCCTGGACGCTGCGTCGCCGACCGCGGCTTCCTCAGCTTCCGGCGTGGGACGCGAGCAGCATCTGGGCGAAGAAGTACAGCGGCAAGCCCCAGGCGCGATTGAGAAACGCCTGCTTGACGAAGCGGTGCCGAGCCACCGCAAGATCCGACAGATAAAACGCTACGGCGCCCGATAGCAGCACCCAGGCGTGGGTGTGCACGGCTGTGCCGACGGCCAGCGCGACCATCGAGCTGATCACGAGCACGTAGCAGAGCACTGGAACGCGCATCTTTGCTTCGACGTGTGGCCACAGCCAGCGCAGCACGACGGCGGCTGCGACCGCAATGGGGATGAGCGAGATGAACACGCTGGGCGTGTGCAGGCCCCGGACCGCGAAGGCCACCGCGTAGGCGACGTGCCCCGCCAGAAACGACACCAATCCGCCCAGGAACGCCGCCTTGCTCTTGGGGATGAGCAGCACGTCGCCGACCGCAGCCAGCACCAGACCCACGAGGATGATGCGGCCGAAGCTCGAGTCGAGGCCGCCCGTGAGCACGCCGGTCACGATGAAAGTTGCCGACGCGGCGGGCTTTGCCAGCCACTCCACGCGGCTGCGCTCGCCGTGCACTGCGTATAGCAACAGCGCCACAAACGCGGCCATGGCCAGCCAACAGAACAGCACGGGCGCTACCTAGCAGTTCTGCGCGCGCACGCGCGGGGATTATCAGTGCCCAAGGAACAGCCGACGCTGCTGGTGGGCCGTGTTGGCGCGGGGCCTCCGCTTCGGCGGGTGCTCAGCTTGGCGGAGCTTTGCCTGCCGCGCAGGAGCGTGCCAAAGTCGAAATGACGCGATAGTGGTCTGGGCTGCCCGTGGCTAGCAGCGCCGGCTCCGTGGTTGTCCGTGGCTTCGTTGGCCCAGGCCGACGCGGCGCTCATAGCGCCATGGCGGTAACGCCGAGCCCAAAGACCCACGCGTGGGTGTACGGTGGGTACGTCGTGCAATCGCCGAGCCCGCTGCACTCTCGGACTCCCGCGTCGTCTTTCCAGACGAAGCGCGCGTAGGGACCAGCGCGGAGCTGCGGAACGAGGGCGTACTCCAGCGCCAGGCCGGCGAAGGCGCCCACCGAATGGTTGTTTGGGCCCGCCGCCAGGTCCACGTAGCCGATCGTTTTCCCCGCGCGCAGCGGCACAGGACGTAGCAGTAGCGCGACGGTCGTGACGTGGTCGGTTTCGCCGCCAATGCTCGGGCGGCTGTATGCCACATCCACGTAGTCCACACCCATGCCAAGGCCGAATCTGGATCCCAACGGCCACACCAAATCGAGCGCAAGCGCGGTGCCCACCTTCCTCGAATCGCAGCCTTCGCACCCGCCGACCACGGCCACGCCGAACTTGCCTCCAGCCTCGAAGCTGGGAATGACCGGTCGTTCGGGTTTGGCCTTCTCGCCAGCTCCGGCCGGCGCAGCAAGTAGCACGATGCCCAGGGCAGTCGGCGCGCACAGCAGTACGCGCGCGGCAGTGCGTGACGGCCGAGGCTTTCGGCGGCGCGTCACGGCTGCGGCGTGCCCAGCGCAGCGATGGGCACCCGCGCCAGACTCGTGGTCACGGTCTGCGCTCCGGGCACCGGGCGGAGCTGGCCCCAAAGCTCGCCGTTGACCACGTCCACCGGTTCTTGCCAACCCATGCCCTTGGGCGGCGCTGCGTCCACCCAATAGCCGTCCGCAACGCGCACGGCGCGAAGGGTGTCCACACTCTTGCGGTAGACCCACCACCCCTCACCGAACGCAGAACTGACGAGGTTGTCCGCAATGCCTTCGACCACACGCACCTTCCTGGCCTGGAACGCCGCGGGGCTGGTGGCAAAAGGACTGGTCCACAGCTCGAGCACGCCATTTTGCCCCAGCTCTTGCCAGGCAATGTCGACGTAGTCGGTGCGAAACAGCGCGGACCACACGTTTGGCTTGGTGTGGAGCATCTCCACCGCGCCGCTGGGGTGCCGCACCGCAAGTCCCTTGAACTCACGGGTGAAGAGCAGTTCCTTGCCGTACACGATGGGAGAATGGTCCTCGCTCACGTCCAAGGGGCGCGGCAACAGCTGGGGTTTGCCCGCAAAAGTCCAGGTGTAGAGCACCGTTGGGGCGATCAGCCTGAATGCCATGAGATCTTTGGAGAACTGGACTTGGTTCACGGTTGCGAGCAGACTGCCTGTCACCGACTCGTTTATGTCCACGTACTTCGGTTCGGCCGAGATCATCTCGTCGCTCTCGTCGAACACAACCCGCGACCTGAGTTCGTTGCTGGACACCTTGTAGTGCACGCGCACACTTGCGCCTTGCGTTTCACCAAACCGAGCGTCGCCGATGAAACACCCAGTGAGCATGTTCGGCGCGCGCCACGCGGCAAGTGGACCGTCCAGATCATAGACTGCGGCGACTATGTCGTTGGTGCCCAAGGCAAGAGGCGTAGAAAATCGGGTCTGGTTTGAGCGCCGCGTGACTTCCATCAGATTGCCGAGCTTTGCTCCGACTACAGTGGTCTTTCCCGGCACCGCACTCGTGTCCAAGTAGACGCAACCGCCAATTCCATTGTCGCAGTCAATCCACGGCATCGGAGGTAGCGCCTTGCTCGCGTCCACCGCCTGCAAGTAGTTGCACTGCGGCGGATTCCAGGTGGGCGTCTTCCAATCCGCGGGATTCGGCTGCCAGCCGCCTCCGTCGGCAAGCGTGCCGCCCGAGCCGCCCAAGGCTCCGGTGCCCCCGGAGCCGGCCGCTCCGGACCCGCCACTGCCTCCCACGTCCGCGGCGCCGTCCGGACTTGCGTCCCGTCCGGGCTGCGCGTCGCCCGCCGAGCCGTCGCACCCGGAGCAGCCAACCAGCGCCGCGCACGCCAGGGCTTGGGCGCCGGAAGCTAGTCTTCCAGCGGCCACAGCGCTCCGCAGTGGTGGGGTGACTCGAAAGCGGCCTGCGCGCTCAACTCTCGGACCAGCAGTGTGCCGTCGTGATCTTCGATCGGAAGAGTCAATCCGCGGCGAGTGAGGAAGGGAGACGCCGCCAGGCGGGCTTTGCCCTGTGCTCGGGCAACTGCCCGCGCCTTGCGCCCATCGATCCGAAGCTGCACCAACCGATGCCGGCTTTTCTTTTCGTGGTTTGCCGCGAGCAGGAGCGTGCCGTCTTCGCCTGGGGTCAAGAACACCTCTCCCTTGAAGTCACCGAAACCGGACGCCAGCACGTCCACCTGGCCGTTCAGACCGATTCGGTAGAGTCGGATCGCGCCGCCGTGCTTTGCGTGCTTGCCGACTTTGCCTTTGTGCTTGGAGCTCGTCACCTCCCCGATGCAGTCAGCATACGCCTGATGCTTGGGCCGTCAACTCAAGGTGTTGAAACAGATTAGAGAGTTGGTAGCGGTTGTAGGTGTGTGTCGGCGATGCAGCTGGCGAAATTTTGGGTGACTCGCTGTTTGTCGCGGTTGACTTGGCGACCGTCGTCGCGCAACCCGCGCTTGCTTCACTGCGCCGCTCAGCTTGGCGGCTGGGGCGAACAGAACCCGCCCAGGCAGCTGATGCCCGTTGCCGCGGCGCAGCAGTCCGCGTTGGTCGTGCACTTTTCCGAAATCTGCGCGCAGCCTTCGGGCTCTCCGCAGATCTTGGGTGACGATGGGTCGGAAGCATCGCTGGGCCGACAGGCACCGTCGCAGCATTCGTCTCCGTTTTCGCAGCTGGCGGCTTTGGGCTTGCAGGGATCCAGGGCCCAGAAACCGCGCTCGTTCTTGGTGTCGGTTTGATTCGGCAAGAAGAACGGCGGGTGGCTCGGATCGGCCGTGCTCTTGCCAGGGGTGATGGCGGCGACCCACAGCTGCTTCCGAGTCGCGGCGCCCTGTTGCAGGTTGCCGTATTCTCGAATGCTGGTGAAGACGACCCAATAGTAGCCGCCCGCGGGGATCGGCAACGCGAAGGGTTCGAAGTTCTTGTCTTCGTCCGTGGGCACGTTGCCCAAGTTCGCATTCTTGAGCTCGACGTGCGCCTTGTTCGCAATGTCGATCAAGTTCAAGCGACCATCGGCCGCGCCGTATTGGCCCGCGGCGTTGCGGGTGGCGAGCATGCCGCCGTGGGCAGGATCGTAGATCTGGCTTTCTTGCAGCACGATCAGATTGGAGTCGGGAAGGAACGTCGCGTACTTGGTGACCTTGCCCGTGGCGCCGTTATCAAGCACGACCTGACGGTTCGTGAAGGTGAGCGTGCCAGCCGGACCGCTGGTTTCGTCGATCGCCACGTCCATCACGTCAATGGATCGGATCGCGCTACCGGGGGCGCCGCTTTCACCATTGCCCTGGGTGAACGCCAGGAACTTGCCGTCGTGGGAAAAGGCCGGCAGGTACGCGCTGAGGGTTGCACCCAGGCCAACGACGTTCGCTTGGTCTAGCTTCTTGCCAGTGGCGTCCACCTTCCACGCCATCTGATTCACGCCGCCCCAGAAGTCGTTCTGCGAGCGCATCACGTATTTGCCGTCGGGGGTCCACGCGGCGAAGCTGAGCCCGCGGGTGTCTCCGCCCAGGCCCGGCGGGGACTGGGAGATCTGTGTGGCGTTGCCCGTTAGGTCGACTTCGTACACACCGCTTTCGGCGCTCTGCACGCTGACCTCGGCGCCGGTGGACAGGTATTTGCCGTTGGCCGAGACCGAGTGGCAGACGACGCAGCCGCTTTTGACCTGTTTGGCCGGCTGGGTATTGCCTGGGCGCGCCGCGTACAGTCCCGTCGGCGCCTGATAGGTCATGTAATAGACGACACCTTTGAGGGAACCGGGCGCAGCGGTGATGTCGATGGCGTAGGGGCCATACGCAGCGCCTCCGGCCGCCTTCACAACTTCGGCGTTGAGGGTCGCGCCGGAAGCGCTGGCCATGGCGGCGTCCCAGATGTCTTGGGGGATCGCTAGCTGCGGCGTTGCCGGCGCCGTGACCGTGTAGAAGCCTTGCCAGCTGAAGCCGTTGCCGCTGAGCTTCAACGCTGCCGACTCCGGCGCTACAGACCCCGGGCTGAACATGACCAGGGGAGCCACGACGCCCTTGGGCATCACCGTCTTGTCATAGGGGTAGAGAAAGCGCGTGGGGTTCGGCGGATTCGCGGTCAAACCGGGATCCGCAGCGGGGCTGCCGCCCAAAGCCGTCTTGTTGCCCGGATCGATGTTGGTGCTGACGTCCTCTTGCAGCTCCACATTGACGATCAGATCGGCGCTGGCCTTCTTTCCTGCGTGGGTGGCTGTCACCTTGATCTTGCCTGCAACGATGCCGGTGGAGGCGGCCAGGCCGTTCGAGTCGATGGAGACCAGGTTGTAGTTGTCCAACGTCCACACCGCTGGCACGTTGGTGGAGCCGAGCTTGGCGGTGAACTGTTGGCTCACGGCGACCGCCTTGTTCGTGATGGTGAGTGTCACGCTGGCGGGTTCGACGCTCAACGCTTGGGTGCTGGCATCAATGTCGATGGATCCACCGGTGCCGGCGCTGCCTCCCCCGGTGCCCGCGGTATTGCCGAAGCCGCCATTATTAGCCGATGCGCCGCCCTCTTCGCTGCTGCAGCCGGCGAAGGCCGCCAGCGCGACCGATACCCAGAGCAAAGCCACCCACGTCCATTTCCGCGCCATGCTTGCAGTATGCCCCGGGTGGGCAGCCACGGGTAGCGGCGACTCAGAGCGCCTACTGCGCCCGGGGCACGCCGACCCCGAGCAGGGCGCGGGTGACGCGCGTTGGGTCGATTTCTGGGTGGACACGGGACAGCTCCGCGGCTCCGAGGCTGGCGGCAATCAGCGCGTGGGCTTGCTCGACGCTCACGTTGAGCAGGTTGGCGACTGCCCGGGCGCGCCGCTCGAGCCGCAGGTGCAACGCTGTGCGCAGCTCCGGAGACTCGACGGAGAGCGTGATCAGCGCGGCGAGCACCCGAGTGATCACCGGATCCTCCAAGAAACGGGTGCGAACGAAGACCGCGGCCTCGTTCTTGGAGCCGATGTCTGCAACTTGTTCAGTCAGACTTTCATCGAGGGCATCCAGGGCTTCGATCAGCAGTCGCTGCTTTGAACCGAAGTAGTGGTGCACCAGGCCGTGGTTGACGCCGGCTTCTTCGGCGATGCGTTTGATGCTGGCTTCCGCCGGCCCGCACTTCGCGAGCACCGTGATCGTGGCGCTGAGCAATTGCCGTCGTGCATCGGACATTAGTCAATGGACTAATTCGTCCCGCGCTGGGCCGCAAGGCATTCGATCCGTCGGGGCCGTGGCGTCTCGGCGCTCGGTCCAGCCAGCGGCTCACGCCGGGCGAGCCGAGAGCGGGGCTCGGCGCTATGGTGCCGCCATGCCCAAGACCCGGCTGACGCGCAGCACCCTCGGAGTCGGGGCGGTCTTCACGTTGTGCGCGCTATTGGCGCAGTGCGGATCGGATAGCTCGGATCCTGGCTTTGCCTCAAGCGGAGACGCTTCCGTGGACGTGGTGGTTCCGGCGGACGCTTCCCTCGAAGCGTTTGCATGGCCCGACGCCGATCCCGATCCCGAAGCTGGTCCGGGCCCGAGCCCGGGCTTCGATGCGGGGGTCGACGCGGCGACGCCGCCCGTGGTCTGCAGCGGCAAGTCCGGCAAAACGGGCAGTCCGACGCTGGCAGTGGACAGCGGCGGCCGCAAACGCAGCGCCATCTTGCACGTGCCGCCGAACTACGATCCCGAAAAGGGCGTGATGCTGGTGCTGAACTATCACGGATTTAGTTCAGCCGGTTGGCAGCAGTCGCTGCTCTCGCGCATGAGCGCCGAGAGCGACAGTCGCGGCTTCATCGTCGCCTATCCCGAGGGGATCGCTACCAGTTGGAACGCTGGAGACTGCTGCGGCACAGCATGGACAGACAGCGTGGACGACGTTGCCTTCACCCGCGACCTGCTCGACGCGATCGAAGCGCAGTATTGCATCGACAAGAGGCGCATCTTCGCGACCGGAATGAGTAACGGGGGGTTCTTTTCGCATCGCCTGGCCTGCGAACTGTCGGATCGTATCGCCGCGATTGCGCCCGTTGCCGGCGTGATGGGCATCAAGAACTGCGCGCCGAAGCGCAAAGTTCCAGTGCTGCACTTTCATGGCACGGCAGATCCCGTAGTGCCTTATGGAGGAGGCTCGCCGATCTTGCCGCAACTCGGTTTTGGACTGGTGTTCTCTTCGGTGTCAGAGACCATGGATTTCTGGCGTAAGTCCAACGGCTGCAGCGTGTTCGAGAAAGTCATCTACAAGAACGGGGACGCGACCTGCGTCGAGTGGCCCGACTGTGATGCTGGCGCGCGCACGCTGCTCTGCAGTATTGACGGCGGCGGACACACCTGGCCCGGCGGGCTGCCGATCCCGGCGGGCAAGACCAGCAGCGACATTGGGGCCACTGCCACCATGCTCGACTTCTTCCAGGCGCACCCATTGCCGTGAATAGGTCGCGGGTCGATGCGGGCGCGCTCGAACCGAGTCGCATCCAACTGCTTTCGCTGCTGCGACTGCGCTGGGCGTGGGTCTTGGTACAGGTGGGCGCAACGGCCGTGGCGGCCGCTCTGCTTGGGCAGGAGGTGCGGATGATCTACGTGGCCGCCGTGGTGGTGGCCACCGTGCTCAGCAATCTGGCTGCTCTTGGGCTGCAGCGCCGGACGGAAATGTCCAGCGACCGCCTCGGAACGTTCTTGGTGGCTCTGGACATCGTGCTGTTCACCGTCGTGCTGCACTTTACCGGCGGGCCGGAGAATCCCTTTGGGTTCCTGTACTTGGTGCCGATTGCCTTGGGCGCCTACACCCTGGCGGCGGTTCGGATGTGGCTCTTGGTCGGGCTGACCCTGGCCTGCTCCGCGGCTCTTTTTTGGCTCCAGCCGGAAGCTGCCATGGACGCGCACGCGCACCATATGATGGGCCACAGCCCTAAGGGCGGCGCCTACGCGTCGCACCTTCAAGGCATGTGGATCGCGCTCGGCGTGGCGGCGGTCTTCATCGTTGGATTCGTGGGGCGGCTGAGCTCTGCCCTGCGCGAACGCGACGCACAGTTGGGCAATATGCGTGCGAGCAACGAGCGTTCGATGCGCATGGCGTCCCTGACCACCTTGGCGGCGGGCGCTGCCCACGAGCTTGCGACGCCCCTTGGCACCATTGCGGTGGTCAGTAAGGAGCTTGGGAGACGACTGAAGAGCGCGCATTCGGAGCTCGAAGCCGAAGCCGTTCTCATTCGCCAAGAGGTGACACGCTGTAGAGAGATCCTGGATCGACTCAGCGCCAGCGTGGGGGGCGAGGCCAGCAGTGAACAGTCCGTCGGCGAAGTCGTTGCCGCCATCGTCAAGGATTTTCCGGCCAGCGATCGGGTGACGGTCACCGGCATGGATGCGCTGCGGGACAGCGTGTTGACCTTGCCTCGTGCCGCCGTCGTCACCGCGGTCCGCGCGTTGCTGCAAAACGCCGTCGACGCTTCTGAAGCGAGTGCGCCGGTGGAGCTCAACCTGCGCCTCGTCGAGAAGAGCGTCGAGATGACGGTCACGGACACGGGCGCCGGCATGGACACAACCACTCTGGAACACGCCGCGGAGCCATTTTTTACGACAAAGCCCGAGGGCCGGGGTCTGGGACTGTTCCTGGCAGCCAGCGTTGCCGAGCAGCTGGGTGGCTCGATGCAGGTGGCCTCCACGCCTGGGCAGGGGACCTCCGTGCGCTGGCAAATTCCCGCAAACATTGCGCGCAGCACTTGATGGACGTCAGGTGCGACAATTTGCCGCGTGGGCGCGCCGAGGCAGGCGCCTAGATTCCACGGCATTGCGATGCGTGCCTCCGCCTTGTTCATCTTCGCGCTCTTGTGCAGCGCTTGCGGCGTCGACGATCCGGCATCCGACTCCGGCGTCGTGACGTCTACTGCGGGCTTGTTCGAGGCAGAAGCCCAGTTCGACCCCGACCCACCTGCGGTCGGCAAGAACAGCCTTTCCCTGCGGCTGCAGACCCGGGATGGCGTGCTGGTCGAAGAGGCCGAGATCAGTGCAGAACCGTGGATGCCCGCCCACAGCCACGGCGTTGCGGTGCGGCCCATCGTGCGCGCCGAGGGTGACGGGGTGTTCCTCGTGGACGAGGTACGCTTCACCATGCCCGGGACTTGGGAAGTGCGCATCGATATCGAGGCCACCAACATGCGCGACAGCCTGGTCGTGAGCGCCGATGTGCAATGAGCGCGTCGGGGGCACAGCACGGGCTCAACTAGGTCGGTTGTATCGAAGCAGGCGCCGCCACGGGCGGAGCGAGGGCACGGCTATTCTCGCAGCCGCCGTGGTTGGGCTGTGCGGTACGGCACTTTCCCGCAGCGCCCGCGCGCAGGCCTGCTGCACCGCCACGGGCAACAGTGACGTCGGGGTCGTGCAGCCAGGAGTGCAGGCAGCGCTCGCCGTACAAGCTTCATGGGAGCACGCAGCGTTCAGCTACGCCGCGGATGGACGTCAGCGCGCGCTTCGCAATGCTTCGGCTGACGACTGGGTGCTCTCTTTCGGGGGAGGGGTGCGGCTGTTTGAGCCCTTGGCGCTGCATGCGGCGGCGCCCATGCGCTTGCAGCGCCGACGACTTGGCGACGAGACGGCCCAGAATGCTCTGCGCCCCGGCGACTCCCTGGTGGGGGCGCGCTATCTCGTTCTGCACGACCCCCTTCCCGCCCACGGAGCGGCTCGCTTCTCTCAGTTGGAGATCGCTTCCTTCGCGAAACTGCCCACTGGGCGAGACGCCACGGAGTCCGAAACATCGAGCGGCGTGGATGCCACGGGCGACGGCGTGCTGCAGCTCGGGCTCGGCGTCGACGCGGCGGTACGCTTGCCCCGGGTGCATTGGCTCGATGCGGGCGTCGGCTTCGCGCTACGCCTACCGAAGGAAGTGTCCGGGCGGAAGCTCGATCCTGGCGACGAAATCACGCTACGGGCGGGCTACGCCTGGGTACCGGACGTCTTTTTGGCGTTGGGCGGCGGCGTCAGCTATCGCGGCACCCTTGCGACGAAAGAAGAGGGCACGGATATTCCAGCGTCGGAGACGCGGCGCATTCGCGCAACGGTTTTTGCGCGGCATACCTTGCGCCATCCGATATGGCACTTAATGACCTCTCTCAGCAGCGACCTGCCAATGGACGGTTTCGGAAAGAACGTGCCCTACGCGGGCAGCACTCTAAGCATCTCGGTGCAACGTAGTTGGGTAAAGTAGATATGGACGCAGGCGCACCGAGTGTTTTGGTCGTCGACGATGACGACGTGCTGCGCACGCAACTGGTGCGCGCGTTTGCGGAACGGGGTTTTGCCGCGGATGGGGCCGCGGGGGTGGCGATAGCCTTGGAATTGGCTCAGCGCGACCCGCCGGAGTTTGCCGTAGTCGATTTGCGCCTGGGCGTTGAGAACGGCCTGTCCCTCGTTCCCAAGCTTTTGGAAATCGAGCCAGCGATGCGCGTCGTGGTACTGACGGGTTACGGCAGTATCGCGACGGCCGTGCAGGCGACCAAGCTCGGCGCGGTCAACTATCTCAGCAAACCTGCCGACGTGGACGACATCTTGCGCGCGCTCTCTGCGGAAGTGGACGCACTGCCGGTCAGCGAAGACGCTCCGGTGCCTTCGCTGGCCCGCACCGAATGGGAACATATCAACCGTGTGCTGAGCGATTGCGACGGGAACGTCTCCGAAGCGGCGCGCAAACTTCGCATCCACCGACGTTCGCTGCAGCGTAAGCTCGCGAAGTTCGCGCCGAAGTAGCAGAGGCAGAGGCGGGGGCGGGTGCAGCGACGGGGGCGGCGGCAGGGGCAGGGATCGTGCCGAGCAGGATCTGCGCGAGCTGACGCTTCCAGAACAATGCTTCGGCGCCGACCCGCATCAGGGCCTGGCAGTGGACGGGCAGCTCGGCACCGTCGAAGGCTTT
>CALMUT010000352.1 GCA_937872925.1 uncultured Myxococcales bacterium
CGACTGCGACTGCGACTGCGACCGTGACCGCGACGGCGGTGACGGCGACGGCGACCACCACTGCAGGCGCGCCCATTCCAGAATCGAAGGCGCCGCCAAACGCAGCACCCGACTCGACCGAACCGGTCGCCAAGCCCATGGCGTCGGGCGACAAGCCAGCGCCGCTGAACCCACCTCGAGCCAAACCGACTCCGAAATCAAAGCTGCCGTCCGCGCCCGTGGCATCGCCCCCCAATGAGAAGCTGCCGGCGCCGGCGCCTTCGCCCGCGCCGGCGAACCCGCCAGATCCGAAACGCCCGTTCATGTGAAGCAAGTCGATGACGAAACACATCCGGTTCCTTTTCGCTTGTTTGGTGCTGTGCATCGCCGTCCCAGCCACGGGTCTTGCTGCGAGCCCAGAGGATTTGTTTCGACAGGGTCGCGAAGCAATCCTGAAGAAGGATTGGCAAAAAGCCGAGGAACTGCTCAGTGCGTCCTGGGCCGTGAAGCAGAGCTTCGACACGGCAGCTCTGCTCGGCCAGAGCGAGTTGGAGCTGGGCAAGCACCGCGCTGCCGCAGAGCACCTGGATTATGCGCTACGCGTTTTTCCCAACACGAGCCCCGCGCCGGACGCGAAGGAGCGCATGACGGCGGCTCTAAAAGAAGCGCAGAAGCGCGTCTTCACGCTAACCCTGAGCGTTCGCCCAGACGGCGCTGAAATCACTGTCGACGGCAAGTCACTCGGACGGTCACCACTGACCGCGCCGCTATTTCTCGACGTGGGCCCGCACGACCTCGCAGTGAAGTTGGCAGGGCACACGACGGCGGAGCGACGCTTCACGGCGACCGCGGGCGGCAGCGACACCTTCGAGTTCGAACTGGCGGAGGAGCAGCGACCAATCCCAAGCGGCGCAAGTGGGCAGGGCGCAGCACCAGGGGCGACGCAGCCTGATGACGGAGGAAGAACGGGACGTGACGAGCGCAGCATGGTGCCGGTCTACGTCGCAAGTGGATTCGCGCTGGTGGGCGTGGGAGTCGGAGTCGGATTCGCTTTGCGCTCCAACAACAAGGCGAGCGACCGCGATTCGGCCCTCTCTCAGCTGCCGAGCAACTCGGCGTGTGCCAACGGTTCTGGCGACGCAGATTTGTGTGATCGCATCCAGGAGTTGGAGGATCAAAGGACGTCCGCCCGCACCGTCGCGTACGTCGGGTTTGGAGTCGCGGGGGCGGCAGCTCTCGGTGCAGTCGCGTATCTGGTTTGGCCGAGCAGTTCCCAAACGACCGCGTCGGTCACACCTTTGGTAGGGCAGAATGCCGCAGGTTTCGTATTTTCGGGGTCTTACTGACGCGGTCCCGCGTCAATTTCTACTTGTGGAGCGTGCGATGAGAACGAAAGGCTATTTGTTTGGAGGGGCGCTGGTCTTCGCAGGCTTTGCGCTTGGTTGCGGTTCGGATTGCGACAACACCGGCACCTGCGCGGGGCCCGCCAGCGACGCTTCCACGGGCGGAGCGAGCGGCGACTCGGGGATTGGCGGGAGTGGCGGCACCGGTGGCTCCGGCGGCACTTTCGGCACAGGCGGGAGCGGAGGCACCAGCGGTTCCGACGCGGGCGACGCTGCCACCTGTGACACGACGAAGTCGCCAAGCGAAGAGTCGTGTCTCGTCGCAGACGACTATGCGATTTTCGTATCCGCGGCCGGCAGTGACAGTGCGGATGGATCGAAGGGCACACCCGTCGCCTCATGGGAAAAGGCGCTGGAACTCGGCAAAGCAGCGGGCAAGATTGTCCTCGCGTGCAACGACGACTTCACGTCACCCGTCGCGCTGACCAACACGCATAGCGGCACGAAGCTGTACGGCGGCTTCAAGTGCAGCGACTGGAGCTACGATTCTGCAAAGAAGACGAAGCTCGCGCCCAGCACCGAATCCGTCGCGCTTTCCATGGATGGTTTGGTTGGCTTCCACGCCGAAGACGTCATCGTAGAAGCCAAGGACGCCACCACGGCGGGCGCGTCGAGCATTGCGGTCTTTGCCAACGCGTCGAGCGCCATCACGCTGAGCCGCGTTGACATCAAAGCCGGCAAGGGCGCGGCGGGCGCGAATGGCGTGGTGACTCCGTTTACGTATCCGGTACAAACTGCCCTCAACGGAAACAGTGCAAGTGGGACGACGGGCGGGGCACTCAAGACCTGCGCTTGCACGGGCGGGGCGCCCAGCATTGGTGGGCAGGGTGGGAATGGCATACTGCCGAATGGGCAAGCGGGAACCGATGGCGGCCCGAACTTGGGTGGCGGGAAAGGTGGCGTTGCGGGCACCCCGACCGATTGCGGCAACGGCGGAACCGGGAAGAACGGGGCGTCGCCGCCCGCCCCCACGCCATCCGCCGGAGCGTCCACGCTGGGCGCGCTCTCCGCCAGCGGATGGACGCCAGCAAACGGCACCAACGGCGTGGCAGGGTCGCCAGGACAAGGCGGCGGTGGCGGCGCGAGCGATGCAAATTTCGGCGGTGGCGGCGGCGGCTGCGGTGGTTGCGGCGGAGCCGGCGGGCCGGGAGGCAGGGGGGGCGGCAGCAGCATCGCACTGCTCTTGCTCGACACGCCACTCAGCCTCGACGCCACCGTTACGCTCACCACCAGCTCAGCCGGCAAGGGGGGCAACGGCGCGGCGGGACAAGCGGGCCAGACGGACTTTGGATTCAAGGGCGGCGACAGTGGGGGTAACGCCTGCCCTGGCGGTGCCGGCGCTCCCGGCGGTGCCGGCGCTCCTGGCGGTGGCGCGGCCGGTGGCATCAGCGTCGCGGTAGTGTGGAAGGGCGCAGCGGCCTTGGCACCCTCGATCGACGCGAGCACCAAGGTGACCCTCGGCGCCCTCGGCACCAAAGGTATCGGCGGCAAAGCCGGAAGCAATGACGGCATCGACGGACTCGCACAAGACGTACTCGAGGTGAAGTGACGTGACACCCTACTGCCCCAGCGCAGCCCGCACGCGCACAAGCACATCCTCCAAGCGACGACACACATCATCCGCGCTCACGCGCAGCACGCGGTAGCCCAGGCGCTCGAGCGCGCGGTCCCGCCGCGCGTCCGCGCTGCGCTGCAGCGCATGGCACGGGCCGTCGACCTCAATCACGAGCTTGCGGGAGGGCACGACGAAGTCGGCGATGTAGCGACCCAGCACCACTTGACGCTTGACGCAGACGCCCAGGCGCTTGCCCCGGATGGCACCGAAGAGCACCTGTTCCGGCCAAGTGGGCGCTGCGCGCATGAGGCGGGCGCGCTCCTCGAGTTCACGACGGCGGGTGAAACTTTGCACAGGCTTTTGCATACGACCTCCGATGCCCGGGACTTGCGGCGGGCTACGCCCACCCAGGCGCAGGATGCGTGACGCGCGCTCATTGCAGGAGCTGGCAACCATTCGCCCCAAGTCGAAGGACGCACGCCCCAGCGCCGAGCGCGGCGCGGATCCTGCGCCGAAAAGCGGAGGCCGCCGCAAGGCCCGGGCAGAGGCATGGCGAAAGCCCACGCTGCAAAAGGCACGCAACTCGAAGGCGGTGCGGCCGAGCAGCCCCGAGTGCAGGCAATTGCCTTGAGGCAGACCAGCGAGCGGCTACACTCCGGGCCGATGCTCGGAAGCGTGGGGGGCAACAGGCCGGAGCAAGTCTCGGCAGAGCGCGAGATCGTGCGACGCCGACCAACGAGGCTGAGCCTGAAGCCTGTTGGGATCGCCGGAGCAATTCGGAGGCGCGCGGCCCCTCCCACGCCACGCGCAGGCGGCCAGTCGCATCGCATGAATCATCGCGCACCGCTCTGCGCCCCGCGAAACCGCGGCGGCCGCCGAGCATGGCGTTTGGGAGGAGGCAAGCCGAGCGAAGCGAGGCGGGGGTGGGGAACAAAAGAGCCCCGC
>CALMUT010000353.1 GCA_937872925.1 uncultured Myxococcales bacterium
CACCTGACCTGCGAACGCGCGACCTCGTCGCTGTCCGGCGGCGAACACCAACGGTTGCGGCTCGCGGCGGGCGCGACCCAAGGGCTGGCCCGGGGGGCCCTCGTCTTCGGCGAGCCGGCCATCCGCCCGCACCCCCCCCCAAAGCACCCGGGCCCCAACCCCGCCAGCAGTGGCATCCCCGCCACCGCGATCCGAAAACGCGACCCCCGCCGCCGTACCGCGTCCACCCCTCGTCGTTGGCGTGAACGCTCGGACCCCATGCGAAAGCGTAGCGCACATCTCGAGACACAGCCTGCATTGCAGTCCCGGAGTGCGCAACGCGCCATGCGCCGCGCCGGCGCGGTGGAGTTGGCACCACTGGCCTGCTCCGCGACCGCGTGGCGCGGAGCACTGAATCGTCGACCGGCATCGGCAAGGTGTGCGCCGGGGCTTCGACGAGAAGCGCTTCCTCGACGTAGTCCCAGGCCAATGCCGCGAGGCCCACTGGACTTGGGTCGCGCCGACATAGCTCGATGATGCCCGCACTCACCTTCGACAAGCGCTTGCCCCCGGCGTCAGCGACGCGCAACGCGATCATGTCACGGGCAATCGCTGCAAGGTTCATGTCGGCGCCTCATGTCCTGGGCCGGGTCGCCTGATCTTCCTCCGCCACCACAGCAACAATCCCGCGGCAACCACAGAGAGCAGTCCAACGTGGTTCCAGAGCGACGGCGGCGCATTGCAGCGAGTGTTCAGCTCACTTTCAAGCTCCGCACACGCCGGAAAGCCCTCTGCGCAGGTCGCAGTGTGCTGCACCGCGCACTCGTAGTAGCTATCCACGATCTCCCGGCACTCGACATCGTCGTACTGCCGACGCAACGCCGTGCAGCGTAGGTCGCACTCGCGCGGCGACATGTCCAGGCAATTGGCATCAGTCAGCTTCGCGCACGCCCACTGACAACTCGGTTCGATTTCCGCCTCTGCCCCCATGTGGCGCGGATTGTATCCCGCGTGCGGACGCGGCAACCACAGGAACGCGAGAGGCCCGGGGCCCCTGGCCACGCGAGCCGCTGCTCCAGTGCACTCGTTCACGGGGCCTGCCACCTGCCCGCGCAGACTTGGCGCAACCCGCCCGCGGTTGGGCTAGATTGTTCCGAACATGAACTGTCCCGAGTGCGGCTCCTTCAACTCGGTGCTCGCCTCCGAGTGCGAGGACTGCGGTGAGCCGCTGACCGACGTTCCTGCAAAAATGCAACACCAAGCGGCCGCCGAGCAGGGCGAAATCGATCAGGACGCACAACAGTCGGAACATGGCGTTTCGACGGCGCACCGCGTCGCAGCTGCATACATGTTGTTGACCGTGCCTGTTGGATTAGGGCTGCGCTTGTACGCGCCCGCTCTGACGCAAAAGCTTTCTACGGCGCTCGGTGTCGGCGTAGTGCTGAGTGGCATTCTAGGGACGCTCATCATTCTTGGGAACCCTTGGGGAAAACGCTTCGCTGTCGCGTTGCAGTTGCTCGGGCTCGGCGGAATATTGTTCAACCCAAACCCGACAACGTCGATTCCGATCGGGTTGGGCTCGACTGCAGTGCTGCTGTTGCTGCTTGGCAACGCTTCCCGAACGCGGATGGCGCTCGGCATAGTCGCAGCTCTTTCACCAATACCCGCGGCCGCTGCGCTCGCGGCTTGGGCGCCTGACGATTGGTCCCCGCCGGGGGAGGTCAAGTTCTTCGATTTGGAAGCGCCCACCAATGTCCTGACCGGACGTGGCTTCACCTACAAGTTGGCGCTAGAGTCGTCCGGTTGGCACCTCCTGAAGCCGCGAGCGCAGCGCCGCCTTGCATCTCGCAGCGATGCTTACGCCGCGAACGTGCGCACCGGTGCGACGCTGCGCGTGTTCGTGAAACGCAGTGAGAAGGCAGCACCGACGGTGTTGGGATATGAACACTCTGCGGCCGTGCCCGTGAGCACCCTCCTCGCCCCAGCCGAAGTAGTATCGCCCCTCAGACCGTACCCGGAGCGGTCACGCGTTGTCCGCATCACGTGGCAAGAAGCCGGCCAGCTATGGAAAGGCTTTCGCGCCGTCCTGGTTGGGCGCGATTGGCAGCTCGAGATGCAGCTTGAGGTCCCGCTGAATCAGTTCTTCGAGCACGAAAGCGAACTTCGAGCAGTCATCGACTCGATTCGCGTTCCCGACGCGGCCCTTTTGCCTCCGGACGACGCCGTGACAGAAACGAGTTCACCGCTGCCGTTCGATATCACCGTGCGCGGACGCGGTTGGTACCGGACCGAGGCAAACACGCAGGTGAAACAGGATGCCCCGGCGGACTCGACCATCTGGGTCCAACCGTACCTGGCGGCAGTTCTGTACGTCTGGCCGGAACGCGGCAGCATGGCTGACGTCACGCTCGAGCAGTCCGTCGACGATCGGATCGCCAGGATGCGGGCTCTCGGTAGGAACGTGGAGCGACTCGGGCCCGCCACAAAGACTGCGGGGAGCGATGCACTGGTCCTCAAGCTGCGCATCACCCTGGAAAAGACGACGAAGGTCGCGTGGTTTTCGATTGTCCGGCGCGGAGAAGACGCGATCGTCGCCATGCTGGAAGTCCCGCCGGAGGTTGCGGACTTCCTGGCGGCCGACGCACAAGCAACTCTCGGCTCGCTCCCCCCCCCGGCGGCCCCACCCCCCGCGCAGACCGAACGCTGCCCCCGCTCGCACGCAGCACGCCCCGCCGGTTCCATGCCAGCCATCCGTGCAATACGCTACGCATGTGACACCAATGCCGCGTTTCTTGAGGTTTCCCGCAGCGCCCAGAGCCTGCGCAAGCAAATGCGTGTGCGTCATCGTTGCGTTGGCAACTTTCGTGGGCCTGGGCAGTTGCGACGCTTCGCGCAAAACCAGCGGAGGTCCCGCAAAGCGCCACGTTGCCGGCGTCGCCAGGCCCGATGCCGCACCGCCACCCAAAGTCGCCGCCATCCTGGACGAATCCTCCGAATACGTCTGCTTCGCGGCGTCAGCCGAAGAACTGGCGCGCTTGGCGCCGGGTTGGCTCATCCCGCCTCCGAATCGCAAGGTGCCGATACGCACCAACGCGATCAACCCGTTCACCCAAGAGCCGTTTGTGCACATCGAGTACTCCGGCCCGAACCAACCAAAACCGCCAAAGCACACGGCCTATCTCGACTACGAGGCATTTCCACGGGTCGCCACAGGTTTCGTTGAGATGGAGTCGTTGACAGCGCTGTTCCACGCAATCGGAGGCGGAGATCCCGACGATCTAGTGTGGCAGCTGCTGGCACAGCGCCTGGTGAGCTCCGGCGAACACGAAGTCGAGATCTTGGCGATCCCCGAGTCTCTTGCCGCGCTCGTCGCTCGACTGACCAGCGACCAAATCGACGAGGTGTCACAACGTTGGCGACCCAACGCCGACCAGTTCATCGACGGTGGACTAGTGCCCGTCCCGCAGCCATCCCTGAACAGGCGACGGCGCGCGCTGCAAGCACTGGTGCGCCTTTTCTCCGAAGCCGCCCAGGCGAAACGCCGCGTTTTTCTGTTCATGAGTGATGTCTAGCTATCCCTCTGCACGGGCGCGCCATAGTCGTCGCAGTGCAGCGCGCTCGACCCACCCATGGATCGGATGTCCCCGCACGTGCGCGGCGCTTCACGGTCGGCGTGCTCGGATCCGCCCCCACGCGCCGGCGCTCCCAGCCCGAGCACGCTCGGATCCGCGTCCCAAAAGTCGATCAGGACGCAGGCGTCCAGTATGAGCAGCGCGCGTTTCGCCACGTCATTACCCCACCCATGAGTTCGCCAGATCGCGCATGTCAGTGAGGTCGAGACGCAGGATCTCTGCGGCTCGACTCAAGCTGATCTTTTCTTGCTCGATGGCCAAGCGGACCAACCTGTTCAAGCGGTCTTCGCGAAAGTCGTCGTCCACGAGGCGTGAGGGCTCATCCGCAACTCGATCCACTGGCCGCCCCCCGAAGTCGCGCGGGTTCAGTGCTTCCGGCTCGCTGGTTCGAGTGAGCGCTTGACCATGCTGCCGCGCATACGCGGAATGGAACTGCACCCAGAGCCGCCCGCGCTCAACCGGAGGAAGCCCAACGGCCACGCGGTACAGTACGGATTGCCAGCTCACTTTGAAAATGCGCTTGATCTTGAACACCCGATCTACGAGCCCGAGGCCGCGCGCCTCTTCCCATTCTTTCTGGAACAACGCGTCAGGCATAAGGAAGTGCCCTGCAAAAGCGTCCGCCTCTTTTTCTTCGGCCTGCCGCTCCTCGGTTTGCTCCACGTCATACGCGTTCGGGTGAAGCAGAAGATGCCCCAACTCATGCGCTGCGGTGAAGATCCAGCGCTCCACGGATATTCGGTCCCATACGTTTACGAAGACTGCCGGTCCACCGTCTTGGCGACCGACAGACAGTCCGAAGAACCCTTCGGATGCGACGGACGCAGTCAACACCTTCACTCCGTTGTCTTCCAGCAGTCCGCACATGTCACGGACGAGGTGCTCGTGCTTGTGGGCAGTCAGCCCAAGCACCTCGCGCGCATTCACGGCTGCTTGCTTTGCAAATTCAACGCCCTTGCGCTTGGACCTTGCGAGCCCAGCGGCGAGCGTTGCTAGCTTCCACGGCTTTCGATCGTCGACCAGGGATTCGAGGTCCTCGTAGTCGTCCAGCCATCGCGCCACATCCGCCAGAATATTTTCGCGTGTCATCATCTGCTTGTCCGCGCGAAATCGAACATGCCGCAGCTGTCTTGCTGGCTTGAGCAGTTCCGGGACCGAAACCGCCAGCGCAGTAGCGATCCGCTGGAGCGAATCCAGGCGCGGAGTCACGTTGCCAGTCTCGATATCCCGATACCCAATCCGCGAAAGCCCGGCGGCCTCTGCCACAGCGCGCTGACTGAGACGCTTCGCAGTCCGAAGTCTGCGCAAATTTGAGGGCAATGGCGCGGTGGTGCTCACAGACAGAAACTTATCATCTTGGCAGAATGCCGCAAGAGGTTATCTAGCAGGAACCCGACCCGACTTTCGCGGAAACCTGGAACGCTGCGCGCCCACGGCCCCAAACGCAGCCGAAGCGCCCCCGCAGCGGACGCGACGGACTTCTTCGGATCCCTCGGCAACTGACGCCCTGCCCTACCGAAATTGCCCGTCGCATGCCAAGCTGCGGCCGCTCAGGCAATCAGCGCGTCCCACGTTTTAGCGAGCCGCCGTCAATGTCTTCCGCGAATCCCAACACTCCAGCTGCCGACGGCGATCCGCTCGCTGGCACGAAGTACAGAGTGCTCAGTCGGCTCGGTGAAGGGGGCATGGGAGAGGTGTATTTGGTCGAGCACCGCGTGCTTGGCACGGAGGTGGTGGCCAAGTTGCTGCGCCCGGAGTTTGCGAAGGACGCGGGGATCGTCGAGCGCATGCGCGTCGAGGCCCAGTCACTGGCCGCGCTCTCGCACCGGAACATCGTGTCCGTGACGGACCTGGGAAAAACCGCCGCGGGGCGGCCGTTCTATGTCATGGAGCGTTTGGACGGCGAGACCATCGGCCAGCGTTTGCGACGCGACGGTCCACCACCGCTGGCAGAGTCGCTGGAGATCGCTGATCAGGTCCTGGACGCTCTGAGCGTGGCGCATGCCCTGGGCTTGATCCATCGCGACATCAAGCCGGACAACGTGTTCCTGCACCGTGATCGGGCGGGTCGTCAGGTGGTCAAGCTGCTCGACTTCGGGATCGCGAAGGTATCGGCGAATGCCGCGGGTGCGCCCACGCCCTCCGCCATCCCCACGGCCGAAGGTGCGATCATCGGCACGCCGCGCTACATCAGCCCCGAGCAGATCTTGGGCAAGGTGGTGGATCATCGCGCGGACATCTACGCGGTCGGACTGCTGCTCTATGCGCTGGTGAACGGCGAGGGACCCTTTGAGCACCTGCGTACGACGGGCGAGCTGTTCGAGGCGCAGTTGAAGATGTTGCCGCCGCCCCTTTCCACAAAGAACCCTCGGGTGCCGCCGGAGCTAGACCACGCTGTGCAGCGGGCGCTCGCGAAGCGCCCCGATGACCGATTCCAACACGCTTCGGAGTTCTCGGCCGCCCTCGCCGCGGTGGACCTGACCGCGTCGCCCGCGGCGGTTGCCCAGCCTCAAGGCGGAGGCGACGCCAGGCGGCAGCCCAAACGCGAGCCCGCGCAGCCCGAACCCGGCAAGTCCGTCGGCAGCATGGACACGCTGCTGAGTCCGGCGGGCAACCATGCGAACCCTTTTCCGCAACGCGCGGCAGGCGCAGAGCGCCCACAACACGCAGCGCACCACCCGGATCAAACGGTCAGGGACGCGGCGCCCGGACCAGCGGCGAGCACGCGGCCGCCACACGCGGCAGCATCGGCCCTCGCAGACGTGGCGCGCCCGCACACGCCAAGAGCCGAGCCCGAAGCGCGCGAGCCCGCCGCGCGCGACGTCACGGAACCATTGCCCGCGCCAGCGCGACCGACCGCCGGAGCGCTTGCTTCGACGCGGAGTGCGCGGCCCGGGCAGCTTGACGTTGCGCAGGCCGGCGGTCACGCGGCGTCTTCCGATCCTGGTGCAACAGCACGCAGCAGTGGCTCAGCGCTACCAGCCTACGTCGCAGCCGCTGTCAGCGCGGCGCTGTTGATGAGCGTGGTCGTATTTGGTCTTGGGCTCCGCTCCATGCCCATGCTGCTGGGCGCGATGGTTTTGAGCGCCGTGGTCGGAACGGGCCTCGCCACAGGCATGGCGCGCCGGCCCAGCTGAAGCCCGCATTCCCATGCGCTGCGATGGCCGGATTTCAGCACGCCGACGCCGCTTTGAGACGGCCTGACACAATAGGCCGAGCAGGTTAGACTCGGCGCACGCCGGGGGGAGTAGCGCCGGCTTTTCGACATGGACAGCCGACGAACCGAGTGGCCATTCCGAGCCGGTGACGACATCGAAAACCGGTACAAGATCATTCGTCCCTTGGCCAAGGGCGGGGTCGGCGCCGTATACGAGGCGGTACACAAATGGAGTGATCTCCGCGTCGCGTTGAAGGTGCTCTTCAAGCGCGAGGGCGACTACGCCGAGCGCATGCAAGCGGAGGCGCGCACTCTCGCCAAGATCTCGCATCCGAATGTGGTGCCGATCACGGACGGCGGCGTGACCACGCACCTCTCGCCCACCAGCGGTGTGGTGTGGATCGCCATGCAGCTGCTTCAAGGCAGGAACCTGCGTGAGGAACTGATCGAACTGGGCGGCCTCGAGCTTGCGCGGGCGCTGCGCTTCGGCCAACACATCGCGGACGGTTGCGCCGCCGCACACGCCCTAGGCGTCGTGCATCGGGATCTAAAGCCGGAAAACGTGTACGTGATCGCTGCCGACGACACGGTCAAGATCCTAGATTTCGGCGTCAGCAAGATCCGAAACGAGCTGCGGCCCGTTGCACTGCGTACGACCGACCGTTTTCGACTGCTCGGCACACAGGCCTACATGGCGCCGGAAGCCCTGCAGGTTGGAATGTCCGACGCCCGCTCCGATGTCTACGCCCTCGGCCACATCCTCTATGAAATGCTCGCCGGGCGGCACTGTTTCAGCGAAGGCCCTGGGCCGCTGGATTTTCCACCGCAGATGCAGCTCGGGTTGCGGCAAATATTCAGCCCGCCGGTGCCCGTGTGCCAGCTTGCGCCGCACGTTCCCAGCCACGTCGAGGAAATCGTGATGCGCGCCCTCGCCAAGGATCCGGATGCGCGCCAACAAACGATGGCAGAGCTGTCTTCAGAGCTCGCGCGGGCATTGGTGCGCTGCAAGTCGGAGCGCGTTGTCAACAACGCCAAGTCCACCCAGCGCATGGCACCGGTGCCGACCGACGCGTCGCCGTCAGTGCCGCTCCACGCGTCCGGCCCCGTGGCGATCAGCAGCGTCGAGTCGCGGGTTTCCCTCGACGCGGCCATCGTGTGTGGAGCGGCGCGTTTCGCGGCGGCAACTCCCGATCTCACGGTCATCGAAAGGGGCCTGCGCACCCTCGCCGCCGTCGAGACCCACGACCGGCGCTTCCGCGGGCTGTTGCGATCTCTCGCCTCCATCATGCCGGAGGCGAGCCAGACGGCCCTCGCAAGCTATCGCGATGCGTTCTCCATGGCGGGCGAGCGCGGCGGCAAAGACATCGGCCGGGTGCTGCACCTGGTGCGACGCACGGCGAGCAAAGGCGGCTGGCAACCCGATGGCCCCGAGCCTCGAAGCGTCGACCGCTTGGACATGCTGCGCGGAGCAGCGCTGTTGATCGAGCCCGACCACCTGGCGGAGGCGAGCAACAACGCCCTGGCGCGCGTGGCGGCTCTGGACGAGGACGCCAAGAGCTTTGCCTACTCCGTCTTCGTGGCTTTGGCGCGCACGCCGGTGGATACGCATCCCGCGCCACGCGGCGCACTGTTGGCGCTGGCACTCGGCGGCGCCGAGGACTCGGAGCTCGCACGTTCGGAGCTCGCGAAGTTCGTGTTGAGCGCAGCCGGTGCTCGCGATCTCGGCGTCGAGACCCACTCCATCGACCTCTCCGAGGGTGCCAATGCAGAGCCCAACCCTGCCGCGGTAGCCCCGGCAGCCCCCGCAGCCGAGCCGGCCAGCCCTGCCGCGAACGCGCACGTGCCGCGTGCCACGACAGCGAGCGATGGGCACGCCGCGGCCACAAGCGCCGCCTTCGATATCCGACTGGCATTCGCCATCGCGCTGGCAGCGGCCGCTCTCGTCCTGATCACGGGCGAGCTGGTCCAACGCCTGGCGCGCAACGCGGCCGCCACCACATCCACCTCCACCTCTCGGGCGCCAACGAGCACATTCAGCCCAGGGTCGGAGCACGCGCCGGTCGCCGGGCCGGAACGCGCGGCGTCGCCTGCTGCGGGCGAGCGCCCGGATCCTGCTGCTACCTTACTGGGGCCGCCGACCACGTCGCCTTCCTCTGGGTCTGGACCATGAAGAAAACAGGAAACTCGCGCCCCGGCGCGGCCGACAGTGGGGGGTCGATGCGCGAAACGCCAGACACCGCCCCAAGACTTGGCCGAGAGCCGGGCTCGGGCTACGAACCGTCCATGCGGGTGGTCGTGCCGTCACAGCGAGGGGACTCGATCGCGAGCGCCCAGGCGCAAGGCGCCAGCGGAAACACCCTCCGCGGCATGAATCCGCCCCCAGCGGACGACGCGCCCCCAAGTTCCGGAACCAAGGGCGCCAGCGGCAACACCCTCCGCGGCATGAATCCGCCCCCAGACGACGACGCGCCCCCAAGCTCCGGGACCAAAGGCACCAGCGGCGACACCCTCCGCGACATGGATCCGCCCCCCCAACACGACGCCGACCCCGACCCCGATCCGGAGCGCCCCGGGCTGCACGCCGAAGAGTTCTATCCCCCGGACTGGCAGTCCCTGACCACAGACGAAATGGAGCGCCTCAAAGAAGGCAAGCCGCTCAAAGCCGCTCCTGCTCCCCTCGCCGGCGCGCACCGCATCGAAGCGCCCGTCGACCCAACCGCGATCGAGGCGCCTCACAAAGCCACGGACTACGCGGAGCCCCACGCCCTACGTCCCGGAACGGACCACAAGACGATAGAGACGGAGACCATCAAGGTCGACCCAGCAATCGATCCCCGCCGCGCAACAACGGAGCGGAAGTTGCGCAAGCCGCCGCCCGAGGCCGCTTCCGATGTGGGCGCAGCCGCGAGCAAAGCCGATGCAACCATTGTCCACGCGCCGGAGCGGACTGCGTGGGGGCGGTTCGGGGTGGTTGCATTGGTGTGCGTTGGTGTCGTGGCGCTCCTGATCATGTGGTCGAGGAAGAGCGACGATGCGTCCAACGCCGCACCGACTGCGACTGCGACTGCGACCGTGACCGCGACGGCGGTGACGGCGACGGCGAC
>CALMUT010000354.1 GCA_937872925.1 uncultured Myxococcales bacterium
GCGCGTCACCGGGGTTGCCGTTCGAGTTCCCGCCCTTTTCGCCGTCGGCCCTGCTGCTCCCCCCGCCCGACACGTTGCCCGGGGCGGTCAAGACCCCCATCCCCCCGCCGTTGCCGCCTCGCCCTGCGGCGCCGTTGTTGCCGTCCCCGGCGCCGCCGCCGCCGCCCAGATACAGGCGCCCGTCGCTCGCCGGATCCAGCGGCCGGCCGCCTAGCCCGCCCACTTCGCGGCGATTGTCGCCGGTCCAGAGCGCGTTGCCCGGGCCAACCACGAGGGCGTTCTGATCGGAGTTGGACCAGGTGTAGCCACCGCGTCCGCCGCCTTCGGAGTTCGTCAGCGAGAGTCCGTTGGCGATGAAGCCCGGATCGAGGTTCCACGCCGCCGCACCGACGACGGTGCTGCGCATCACGCCCTGGCCGGTCCACGCCAGGCCGCGGCGCGCGTTCGAGCCACCCCCGCCGCCGGCATTGTGGCCGTTGCCGCCGCCGCCCGCGTTGGCCGGAGCGCCGCGTCCGAAGCGGCCGTTGAGCGCGTCATACACGGCTTGATAGCCCGCGATGCCTTCGCCTTTCTCGCCGCCGTCGCCTCCGGCCGTGCTGCGGAAGCTGGTCACGCCGTTGTTGGCAGCGGCGTTGTCCGTGGCGCCGCCACGAAAGCCCAGGGCGTTGACGTTGATGCTGCCGTTCAGCACCACGTTGTTCTGCGCATGCACGGCGACCACACCGCCGGTGCTTCCGTTCCAGGCCGGAGCGGTGAGGGAGCCGGCGGCGTTGATGGTCAAGGTCGTGAACTGCGGCACGCGCACGATCTGCACGTTGCCGCTGGCGGTGTAGGCATTCTTCGTGGGGCAGCTGAGCGTGATGGTATTTCCGGCCACGCTGGTCACGCCAACTAGCTCGTAGTTGCCGGCGTTGCCCAGGGCGGTGACACTGCCGTAGCTGATGTTGTTGGCGGTGTTGATGGTGGCACCACGCATCTGCACGATCATCAGCAGATCGCCCGCGCCGAGGGCACCGAAGGAGCCAGCGTTCAGCGGCGCAATGTTGGTCACGGTCACGCTAGCGGCGCCCGCGGCAACGTTGGCCGCGAGCACGCCGTACTGGTTGACGACTGTGTTCGCCGCCGACACGGTCAGCGCGCCGTCTTGCCCAATCAGCTCTTCAGCTGTCGGCGCCACAGTCTCTGTGGGCTTTTCGGTGGGCTGGTCGTCCGCGCCGCAGCCCAGTCCGAGTAGTCCAGAACAGCAGAGCGTCACCGAGAAGAAACGCGTCACTCGGGACTTGCCGGCGAAGGTTGCGCGCACTTGATTGATTCTGGCTTTCATCCGGCTGCTCATTTCGTTTTCACCTCGAGGTCGCCCTCGATTTCGATGATGTTGAATTCGACCCGGCGGTTGTTCTGGCGCCCTTCAGCCGTGTCGTTACTGTCGGTGGGTTTGGTTTGGCCCACGCCCTGGCTAGTGAGTCGCGCCACATCGACGCCCTTGTCCGTCAACCACTTGACCACGGCGGCGGCGCGCCGCCTGCTCAGATTCAGATTGTAGCCTGCGCCCCCGCGGTTGTCCGTGTGGCCCTCTACGCGGACTTTCTTGATGTTCGGGTACTTCGTGAGCACTTCGAGCACGGCTTGCAGCACGCCGTCGCTTTCCGGGCGAATGGTCGCCTTGTTGGTATCGAATTCCACTCGCTCCAGGATCTCGATCTTCTTGCCGACCACCTTGGCCTTGGGGCAGCCGTGTTTCTTCGGATCTTCGTTGGGGGGCCCCGCCAGATCCGGACACGCGTCTTCGGGATCCACGATCCCGTCGCCGTCGCTGTCCTTGGGGGGCGGGCAGCCGTTGGTCTTCGGATCTGCGGTCTCGACGCCCTTTTCGTCGGGGCATGCATCGAGCTCGTCGACGATGCCGTCGCCGTCCCGATCTGCGGGCAGGGGACAGCCGTGCTTCTTGGGGTCGTCGCTGGCGACGCCCTTGTCGTCAGGACAAGCGTCGACCTCGTCGAAGATACCGTCTGCGTCGCGGTCATTGGGCGGGGGACAGCCGTGGGTCTTGGGATCATCCGTTGCCACTCCGGGCACGTCCGGACACGCGTCTTGTCCGTCCACGATACCGTCCTGGTCCCGGTCGGCAGGCTCCGGCGCTTTGTCCTGCTTCACGGCGGGGAAGTATTCCACGCTTGCGAGCACACGTAGCTCCGGCGAGCCGTAGCCCCGGGTGAGCCCGGGTCCGACGCCTGCGCCCAGCCGCCAATCCTCGGCCAGGGTGTAGTGACCGCCGAGCACGACTTCCAGGGGCGTGGTCTTGCGATCGAAGGCGCCGTCGCCGCCGTCACTGACGACAGTCGATCCGTAGACTTCCGGGCCGAGCAACAGCTTGTCGTCGACCAGACGCACGCCCGCAGCGGCGCCAAAGGTCATTTCGCTGCCAAAGGCTTCGCCATCGAAGTCCTCTTGCTGCGCGCGGTAGTTGAACCCGGCGCGCACGGCGTAGGCGAATTTGCTGATGTCACCGGCAGCGAGCAGTCGCGGAACGATGCGCACTTTGCCGTCGCCGGTGAAGGCGTCTTGTTTGCCGGTGGGCAAATGCGCTTGCAGGCCCGCGGCCAGGGAGAAGGTCGAACGATACTCACCGAGCAGCCGCACGTCCGCGCCCAGGCGCAAGTCACCGACGCCTGCGCCCTGGGAGCTTTCAAAGGTGCCGCCGCCTCCCAGATCCAGGGTGTCGCCGTTGTTCATGACAGCGATGGGAAGGTTGGCACCGAGCCGCAGGCGTTCCCACAGCACCACACTGCCGCCGAGGTGTGCGAACAGCTGATTGCGCACCAAGACGAAGGCTTCGTCCCCGGTCTGCCGGTCGTAGTACACGAGGGGCTTGTGGGCGTAGTCGAAGACGACGCCGAGGGCAGGCCGAGCGTGGCCGCGCAGATCCAAGGACTCCACAGAGAACCAGTCACTGCCGCGTTCCGACGGGTCGAAGCGATTGAGTGCGAAGCCTTCGCTTTGCGCGAATGTGGGCGCCGCTAGCAGCAGCGCAGCGAGTGCGAGGGGGAGGGTGCGGCGTGCCTTCATGGGGGATCGGCGCCGAGGTTGCCTGATCCGCGCGCATAGATCGACGGTTTGTTGCCGGTCAGCGAGCCTACGACGGCCGGGCAGCTCCGCCGCGACCCGCAGGCGACCACCTTGAGCTTTGCCCATGTTTGCTGATGTTTGCTTGCGGGCGCGGTGGCTTTGTTTGATGCTCCGGCAGATGGCATGGGCTTTCTTCTTGCGCTCTCGGGAGCTTTCTAACCTCGGGCTGTTCGGTTTCGGCGTGGTCGGCCTCGCACTAACGGCGGGCTGCGCCGCATCTCAAACAGGCGCGCACTTCGACGGTCATGAGGCGCCATCGTTGATCACGGCGGAGCAAATGCAAGAGGTGCGGGTGCTGCCTACGGGTTACGAAAAGCTCGGTGACGTGCGGGCCTTCTGCACACACTACGCAGGCATGTGGCCTCCAGACGGCGCCAAGCTTTCCGACGTGGACTGTGGCCGCGAGCGGCTGAGCCAGGCGCTGCGGGAACGCGCCGCCGAGGCGGGCGGAGAGTTGCTGGTCGACCGTCACTGCAGTTCACGCTTGCTGCGAGAGAGCGACGCTGGGGCGCTCTACACGGTGACTTGCGCGGCAGGCGTGGCTCGCCCGGACGAACACACCCGCGCTGGCCGCCCCTTGCGCGCTCGCGCTCAGAACCCCGACCCGGCGCCCCGCGCCGCCGAGGGTTGGCGGATCCGGGTGCGTTTCGCCAAAAACCCCAGGGCCGCGCGGCGTAATCCGCGCCGCGTCGACTTCGTTCGCCAGGTGCCAACGCCGCCCGTGAGCCACCAAGAGCTGGGAAGCATCGTCACCGAGTGCCGCAGCGGCTGCAGCCGTGCGGGGGCCGAGCAGGCGGTGTTGGTAGCCGCCGGGCGATTCGGGGCTTCGGATGTCGCCGAGCTGTCCTGCGCGCGACGCGGCCGCGGCTTTGTTTGCCAAGGCAAAGCCCTCGCTCACGAAGTCGATCCCGAGACCCACCCCGAGGCGCGCTAGAGGCCGTGCCGACGGGCCCCAGCATGGAACTCCTGCTCGTGCGGCACGGAGAGAGCGAGGGCAACCGCGCGGGTCGCATGCAAGGCCATCGCGAGTACCCGCTGTCCAACCGGGGGCGCGCTCAAGCCCAGTCCCTTGGGCAGATGTTCGTCGAACGCAAGCTGGAGTGGACCGCCGCCTATACGTCGCCGCTTTCTCGGGCGCGGCAGACTGCGGACATCCTCACCGGAATGGCTCAGCGTCCCGCGGCAGAAGTGGATCCGGATCTGATCGAGATCACCGCCGGCAGCTTGGAGGGCCTGAACCGCTCGGAAATCCTGGAGCGCCACCCCGACTTCATGCAGCGCGGCTTGGAAGGTCTCGGTGACTTTTCCGAATACGGCGGCGAGAGCTACGACGACATGCAGCGGCGCGTGGAGCAACTCTGCGGACGCATCTTCGAAAAACATTCCGAGGATGGCCAGCGCGTGCTGCTCGTGAGCCATGGCGGGTTGCTCTTCCAACTGGCCAAGCGTCTGATCTGCGTGCCGGTGCCGCGGGTGGCGATCTTGCGTTTCGGAAACTGCACGTCCAGCTTGATCCGCATGCGCAAGCGCCGCGGCATGTGGCTCGGCGAGCTCGTGTGGCACCTGCCGATCGACTTTTTTACGCACGAAGAAGAACGGGATGTGGGGGCGCTGTTCCGCTAGCCTGCGTTGGCTGGGGAATTCACGGCTTCTTCTTGATGGAAGCCAGAGCCTCTTTCATGTGTGGCGGTAGGCTGACCGCCTTGTAGCGGCGCTGCTCCGGTTCTGGCGGCGGGGCTTCCTTAGGCGCGATCTCGGCGGCGGGCGCTGGCGGCGCGGGCGCGGCGGGGGGCTCCTCCTTGACGATCACGAGCTCCGGCAGCGCCTGGGCGGGCGCAGCGACCTGTTGCGTGACTTCCTGGGGCGGCGGTTTCGCGGGCCGATTCGGTGGCGGCGGGGCTGCATTGCGCGGCGGCGGCAGTGGCGCTCGGGCCGCTGGGGGGTCGTCCGGGGCCGTGCGTGGGGTGGGCGGGGGTCGGGGTGGCGGGCTCGGGGGGGGGGGGCGCGGGGGGCCCCGGGGGCCCGCCCTCCT
>CALMUT010000355.1 GCA_937872925.1 uncultured Myxococcales bacterium
GCTGCCGACGATGCCAAAGCGTTCAGGGGGGAAACTGGCGAGTTCTGCGCCCCCCGGCCCGAAGAGTTCGTCGAAGACCGCCCCGAGCTCGCGGCGAAGGGCAGCCTGGGCAAGCTGATAGGACAGCACCAGGGGCGTCACCAGGAGATCGTCGGCGACGGTTTGAGCGAAGGGTTCGTTCTCCGGGTCCAAGAGTTCCACGAGCACCCGCGGCCGGGGTTCCGCATTCTCCAGGACTTCTGCGAGCACCATGCAGCCCACTAGGGTGCGTGCGTCCGTGGCATCGGAGCTGCCCCACCAATCGCTCGCGACCAGGAGCACGTTGTCGTAGGTATGCGGCTCTAGGGCTGCGATCTCTTCCGCCAGCGTGTAGTCCAATTCCAGATGTTTGATGTTGATGGTTTCCGGCAGACCGACCCGTGCGAGCCGCGCCGCGCGTTTCTTGATTGAAAGCCTCGAGACGATCACGAGATCAAAATCCGCCTGACGATACCGGCTCAATTCGACGATGATCGCCGGGAGCTTCCGGCTCCATCCCAATACGAGTACGCGACGGTTCCCGCGCGTGCTGGGTGGCGACGGCTCGGCGTCAGCCGCCGGGGCGCTGTCCGCGGGAGTAGCAGCCAGCGGCTGGGTATGCTCGTAGTCCGGGGCTAGAACGACCAACCGATCTGTCGCGGCGATTTCGAAGTCGTCGTCGGGGCAGAGGATGGCTTGCACGCGGCTTTGCTCTTTGCGCGTTACCCCGAGAAGCAGCGCGCGATCATAGCGTTCGAGGGCGCTGCCGTAGCGCTTTCCGGCTAGCGCTTCTGCTTCCCGAATGAAAACGCGTGCCTCCCCAGAGCGCGTCAACATGGCATCGTGTACCCGAGACATGCCTGGATGTAAGAGGCACTGAGCGATCAGGCGCCCCACGACGGCTCGGCTGGCGACGACCTCCACGTCCCCGGCATAAGCCCGGCGGGCGACCCGCTCTTTGCGCGGGTCGAAAATCTCGGCGACCAGGAAGGGGAGCTTGTCCTTGTTCTGGGCGAAGGTGCTGATGGCCAAAAGTGCTTTGATCACTCGTGCGTCGGACTGCAGCGTTCCGTCTTTGGCAAAGTCGGTGCCTGGCAGCACGATCACCGAAGCGTTCACGAAGTCCACACGTTCAAGGTGGTCGAGCCGAAGCAAGGACCCCGTACGGACCGTGATGCGCCGCTCGTCGTAGAGGCTCCCCAGGCGCTCGCGCAGTTCCTGAACCAGCACGCTCGCCTTTTCTTCCGCCAAGATGGCGATGTGCAGGCGCCGTTTGCCCAGGCGTGCCAGGAAGCGTTCTAGGCGATCCCCGGACATCATCAGTTCCGACACAATCTTGGCAGTGCGGTTGGTCCAGCCAAGGATCACGATGTGGTCGTCATGGGCAATCGGCGTGAGCCCGCGTTCGAAGGTGTCGATGGTACGATTGAGCCACTGGGTCATGATGGCAATCAGTGCGCCCAGAAACAGCACGTAGCCCAGCACAGTGACGATCGTCGAGATGAAGCGCTTGAAGGTGCCTTCGTCGTCTCCGAGGTAGCCCGGGTCTGTCAGTCTCAAGAAGGCCCACCACACGGCCTCGCTTTCGCTGTTGAATCCCCCGTCGGCGAAAACGAGTTTGCCCCCGAGGTAGCTGACCAAGCCGATCAGAACCGCGATGACGAGTAAGCGGTAGTGAGCCCCTCGGAGAAACAACCGCTCGATGTGGAACTTCGCGCGGTTCGTGAGGCGGCGAGGCATGGGCCGTACGGGTCAGTCGGTCTTGACCACGATGCCCAGCGTTGTCGTCATGAGTTTGTCTTCGCTGCCGCGTTCTTCTTTGCGAAAGACGTCCGTGCCAGGAGTGCCTTCGAGCAAGAAGTCCCCGCGGTTCTCCAAGCGGATCAAGAAGTTCTCCGTGGGCATCGCTTCCAATGTCAGTGTGGCGGTTGCCATCTCCACGTTTTGCACCGTCAGTCCGCTTGGGTCGGTGAAGCCCGTCACTGCTCCACTCTTGTCGTTCAGGTATTCGCCACGGACGGCGACAGCAAAGATTTCCGTCAAGGCGTAGCGCGCCGTGAGCATGCCGCCGTACCAGCTTTGGTTGTCGATCGCCGGCGCTGCGCTGGTGCCCACGCGCACGCCCTCAGTGCCATAGTTGGCGTTGGCCAGCAGACTCAGGTTTGCCACCGGTTCCGCCGAGACGACGAAATCCAGCAGGTGCCGCCAGGCCTCGAAATCGTTGGCGCCGCCACGGTCGACCACTTCGTCTCCGCCCGGGGCCCCCGGGCGCGCCACGCAGTCCCCAACCGTCGGGTCGTAGGCCTGGCCGACCAAACACGACGTCGTGACGCTGTCGTCTTGTTCCGGGCCACCCAACCAGCCGACGGATAGGCTCAGCCAGTCCGAGGGATAGAGCTGCGCCTGCAGGCCAAAGGTCTTTCCGACATTGTTGTCCTGGGAGTTGTTCACGCCGTTGACGGCGATGGCAGCCAGGGTCAGCTCCGGCATCAGTTCCAAGGTGCCACGCAGCCCGGTGTGGAACAGGGGTTGCGCGTTCCACAGCGCGCCGCGGGTGTAGGTGGCGTTCTTGTGGCTCTCGGCAGCTTCCGCGCCGAAGATGGTGTCGAACTTGCCGAAGTCCAGGGTCAGTGCACCTTCCGGGCCGGCTGGACGCCACGAGGCGAAGGCTTGTTTCACATTCTCCAAAGCACCGTCGGCATCGGCTTCTGCGTAGGTGCGCGCCGTTGGTCCGAAGCGCAAGCTGACCGTGGCGCCTACGGGCTCAGGTGCATAAGAAGCGTCCAAGCCGACCCAGGAAAGCCCGAAGCCCTGCTGGCGGGCGTAGTATCGAGTCGGCACTCCGCTACCGTCTTGGGGTTTCGGGAACGCCCAGTTGACATTGTAGTAGGCGTCCGCGAACGCACTCAGTTCAACGGCGTCGTACCAGGGTTCGAGGGGGGGCGGCGGTTCGGGCGCCTCGGACTGGGCCGTGGCGAGAGCCGAGAGGGTCGAGAGGCCGAGGGCGAGGGACAGCGCGGGGAAGGTAGTGCGAGCCATTGGGGTGGCCGCTTTCCTACCAGGGTTTGCCCTTGAACAGAAGTCACCGCGAACGCGTGTCTGCCTGGGCCTGGTGCGCCTGCATGGGCACACGCCCCTCGATCATGTTCCGCAGCTCGTCGGGCTCGCTGGAGCGGCCCATGGCCTCTTCCAGGGTGATCAGGCGTCGGCTGAGCAAGGAGTACAGGGACTGATTCATGGTCTGCATACCGTGCTTGAGCTGGCCCACCTGCATTTGCGAATAGATTTGATGGACTTTGTCTTCTCGGATCAGGTTCCGAATGGCCGCGTTGGGCACCATCACTTCCATGGTGAGCACTCGCCCTGCGGTGCCGGCCCGGGGCAGCAACAGCTGGCTGACCACGCCCTCAAGCACGAAGGAGAGCTGCGCGCGCACCTGGGACTGCTGGTGCGGTGGGAAAACGTCAATGATGCGGTTGATGCTCTGAAGCGCCGAGTTGGTATGCAGTGTGGCAAAGACCAAGTGTCCCGTTTCAGCGATCGTCAGAGCAGCTTCGATCGTTTCCAGATCACGCATCTCGCCAACGAGCACGACGTCCGGGTCTTGGCGCAGCACGTACTTGAGGGCGTCCTTGAATTTCGCGGTGTCGGCGCCGACCTCCCGCTGATTCACGATGCAACGTTTGTGCGGATGCAAATACTCGATGGGGTCTTCGATGGTGATGATGTGTTGGCGTGTCTCGCTGTTGATCTTGTCGATGATGGAAGCAAGGGTCGTGCTCTTGCCGGAGCCGGTCGGCCCGGTGACTAGAATCAACCCGCGGGGCTTGGCGGCCAGTTCCGAAACGACCGGGGGCAGCCCCAGCTCGTCAAAGCTCAAGATCTTGAAGGGAATGGAACGAAACGCCCCGGAAACTGCGCCGCGCTGCAGGAAAATGTTCGCGCGGAAGCGCGAGAGGTTCTTCACGCCAAAAGAAAGATCGAGCTCCTTGTTCTTCTCGAAGTGGATCTTCTGATCCTCGGTCAGAACCGAGTAGCAGAGCGCCTTGGTCTCGACCGGGGAAAGGGGCGGGAGCTTGAGAGGGACGATGGCGCCGTCGATGCGCAGCAGTGGCGGCGAGCCTGTTGTGATGTGCATGTCGCTGGCGCCCTTTTCGATCATGGCGCGCAGCAACTGGTGCAGATTGATCCGTAGCCCTTCGTCTTGAGTCATTCGAAGCCGGCTCCTAGTCCGACATGGTTACACGGAGGATCTCTTCGGGGGTCGTCACGCCGTCGAGCACTTTCTCGATGCCAGCCACGCGCAGCGTGATCATGCCCTTTTTGATGGCGGCGACTTTGAGCTCCGCGGTCGAGGCCCCCTGCAGCACCATTTCTTTGAGCTCGTCATGGAAACGCATGACCTCGTAGAGTGCCACACGCCCTTTGTATCCCGTTCCGTTGCAGGTGCTGCAGCCTTCGCCTTTGACGACGCGACCCGCTGCGGCCTGCTCTTCGGTGCAACCGAGGTCGAGAAGCACTTGCGGATCAATCGGCTGCTCTTTTTTGCAATCGACGCAGACCCGGCGCGCCAAGCGTTGCGCCAAGACCAGGTTCACGCTCGCGGTGATCAAAAATGGCTCCACGCCCATATTCAGCAGGCGAGAGATCGTTGCTGGCGCGTCGTTGGTGTGTAGGGTGGACAGCACCAAATGGCCGGTGAGCGCGGCTTTTACACTGATTTCAGCAGTCTCGAAGTCGCGGATCTCGCCCACCATGATGATGTCGGGGTCCTGACGCAAGAATGCGCGCAAGCCCATGGCGAAGTTCAACCCGATCTCATCGTGCATTTGCACCTGGTTGATCCCGTGCAGGTTGTATTCAACCGGGTCTTCAGCGGTGCTGATGTTTACGCTCGGCTGATTCAGATCCGAAAGCGCCGAGTACAGCGTCGTTGTCTTGCCGGATCCGGTGGGGCCCGTGACCAGCACCATGCCCCAGGGTTGATTGATGGCCCACAGGAAGTCGTCCAGGGGCCCCTTGTCGAAGCCCAGCTTGGTCATGTCGAGCTGTAGGTTGCCTTTGTCGAGCAGGCGCATGACCACCTTCTCGCCCCACATGGTCGGCAGAATAGACACGCGAAAATCCATTTCGCGGCCTTTGCCCAACTTGAGCTTGATGCGTCCGTCCTGGGGTAGCCGGCGCTCGGCGATGTCGAGCTGGCTCATGATCTTGATACGGCTGACAAGGGCGTTCTTCAGCTTGACCGGCGGACTCATTTCCTCGTGCAACACGCCGTCGACTCGGTAGCGTACTCGGAGCCGTTTTTCGTATGGCTCCGCATGGATGTCACTGGCGCCCTTTCGGATGGCGTTTAGCAAGAGCACATTCACCAGGCGCACGACAGGCGCGTCCTCGCTGGCCTTTTCCAGTTCAAGGATGTTGACGTCTTCGTCGTCGGCGGTGAAGTCGATGTCTTCGTCGCCAATGTCAAAGTCTTCGAGGACCTCTTCATAGGATGGGCCCACGTTGTAATAGCGATCGATAGCCGACAAGATTGCCGTCTCGCTCGCGACCACCGGCTCCACGTTGTAGCCGGTCAGGAACTTGATATCGTCAATGGCGTGTAGGTTTGTCGGGTCGGCCATGCCGACGATCAGCGACGAGCCGGAGCGCGAAACGGGGATGATCTTGTGTTTTTCGCAGACGTCGCGACCGACCAGTTTGATGATGTCGGAGTCGATCTCGTATTCGTCGAGATTGATGGCTGGCAGGCGGTACTGGGCTGAGAGGAAGTTTGTGATCTCGCCGTCGGAGATATAGCCAAGCTTGGCGAGGGCGTAGCCGAGGTTCTTCCCACTTTTCTTCTGCTCGTCTTGTGCTTGGCGCAGCTGCTGCAGGCTAATGAGCTTCTCTCGTACTAGAAGCTCCCCGAGTCGATTCGAAGTGCTCATGCGTTCTCTTTTCCTAACGTTGCCGCCGAACTCGCGAGTTTAGCTCGCACTCTAGCAGTCTTGGCCGCATCCGATCAGCGCAACGAGCCGCCGGCTACGCCGTGGCCATTTTTTCGCCTTTACGCGGCGCCGGGAGTTGGGCAAACAGAGACAGAAGCAGGAAAAAAAGCGACCATGGGGGTCCTATCCAAAGCGATTTCCTTGTTCCGCGGTCGAGACAGAAGGCTCGATGGCGCGCGCAGGGAAGAAGCTCGCGGCAATCTCGAGGCGGCGCTTGCGCTGTACTTGGAAGCGGGCGCCCGAGAGGACGCCGCGCGTCTGCAAATGGCGCGTGCAGAGATGGCCGCGTCTCCCCAAGAACGCTACCAATTGCTGGGCCAAGCGTTGGCGCTGGCACAGGCCGAAGCCCGGGGCCCCATCATACGCCGGCGTGCGGAGCTGGCGCTGGTATTGTTCCGTCAGGGCAGCTTGGTTTTGACGCGGCCGGAGCTGCTTGCGCTGGCGCGCGAGGTGGAGCGAAGCGCCGCGCCGGCGCTGGCGGCAGAACTCTACGAATTGGGTGGGGACCTCGAGTCGCGCACACGGGCGTTGGTCGAAGCCGGGGCGATCGACCAATTGGAGCAGGTCTTATCTGACGAAGCCGAAAGCGAACGTGCTCGCCGGGAGCGTGACGCAGAAGTCAGAAAGATCTCAGACTTGGACGCCTGCGGGCGCCGCCGCGAAGCGCTTGCCCTCGCCCGGGCTCTAGAGCAGGAGGACGAGCGGGTGCGCGCGCTGGCCGGTCGCATAGAGGCGCGGCGTACACGTTCAGAAACGCACCAGCTCAAGTTGCGTGGAGAATGCGTGGAGGTTGCGTTTGGTGCCCCTGCCACCGTGGGGCGCGCGGACGCGACGGTCGTGATTCGTTCCCCGAGCATTAGTCGCCAGCACCTGGTGTTGCGGCCGACAGAGCGCGGCCCTGAGGTCGCCGATTTGGGGTCGCGCAACGGCACGACCCTTCGCGGTGTGCGCCTTTGCGTGCCGGTGCTGGTGGGCGACGCATTGACTCTCGTGCTTGGCGGTCAGGTGGAGCTGCGCTTGCAGAATCATCCCGGCGGCGGGATCTCCCTGGAGACGCTTTCGCGCCGGGTGCTTCTGCCGTTGGGCCCGCTGCGGCTCGACGGCATGTCGCTAGAGCGCGCAGATGATGGCTGGCTCGAACTGCACTGTGAGCGTGCGGTCTTCATCGACGGTCTGCGCGTGGATGGACGTTGTCAGTTGTGCGTCGGTGATAAGTTGGCGCTTGCGCCCGACGGCCCGGTGCAAGTTGAAGTGCTGGCATGAGTTGGTTCGACTGGCTTCGAAGCAAGAAGCCCGACCCGGGGGCTGCGGTCTCAGCCGAGCCCGCGTCGGCGCCCGCGCCCCCGCCGGCAGCCAGACATCAGCGCCGCCCTGCGGCACCCGCCGAACTGGCGGTGTTGGAAGCCTTGGGACCGAGCACGGATCCAGGCTTGGCTGCCCGCGCACTGTCTGCGCTGCAGGGCACAGCTTTTGAGCGCGCGGCGCTGGCGGCGGTGGCTCGGGCGCATGAGGCACACCCCGTCGCGGAGGCCCTCGGCGTGGTGGCCGCTGAACTGCATTTGAAGCGCGGCGAGGCCGATCGCGCCCTGAGCCTGCTAGACGCTCCCCGGGGGATCGCCGCGCTGCTACTTGCGGCGGATTTGCGCGCCGAGCGGGGCGAAACGGCGCTGGCGCTCACCCTAGTGGAGCGCGCCTTGGCCCGGGACATCGAAGCGCCGGGAGCCCGGGAGCGACACGGGCGGCTCCGGCGCAATCTGGGGCATGCCGCCCATGGCGACGCCGGTCTGGGCGCAGGTGACGCTACGCTGCTCACGGCCTCCGCTCCCGAGACAAGCTTCCGGGTGGTCGGAGAGGCAGGGCGTGGCGGAGCGGGCACCGTCTACGAAGCCGTCGACGATGCGCTGTCCCGCAGAGTCGCCCTCAAGGTCTACCATCAACCCGATCAAGACCGGGACAAGCTCATTCGGGAGGCGCGCACGGCCGTGGCATTTCGTGGCAACGGAGTGATCCGCGTGTTCGATGTCGATGCGGAGCGAGGGCTGATCGTCATGGAGTGGCTGCCAGCCGGGGCCCTCAAACAGTGGCTCCTACGCTCTGACGCGGAGTTTCTGTGGCCCCTGCAGCGCTGGCTGCTGCCTTTGGCCCGGGCGCTTGTCCGAGTGCACGACGCCGGCTTCGTGCACGCAGACATCAAACCCGCGAATGTGCTGTTTCGATCCGCGGCAGCTCCTGTTCTGAGCGACTTCGGGCTGGCCCACCGCGCGGGCCAGGTCGTCGCGGGAGGCAGCCGGGGCTATTTGAGTCCCGAACGCCTTGCGGGACAGCCCGTGCAGCCCAGCGACGATATCTACGCCTTGGGTCGCTTGATGGAGGATGCGCTGGTCGCGTTGGGCCGGGCCGGCGACGAGGGGACGTCTGCAAGCCGGGAGATGGAACAGGTCTGCGGGCGCTGCTTGGGCGGGGCACAGGATCGCCCGGCAGACGCCCGGCAGTTCCTGCGGGCCCTGGGCTCGGAGCACTGAGCTCCCCGGCGAAAGCCGTGGTATCTGCCTTGACGAGGCCCAGAATTCGCTAATATTGCCCTTGCAGATTGTCACATCGGAAAATGTGACAAATAGGAGCGTCCCGGATGTCGAAGACCTACAGCGACCTCTTTTCCGAGGTGAAACACGCGATTCAGTTGCTCCCCCTGGAGGAATTGAAGACGCGGCTGGACCGCAAAGATCCACTGACCCTGGTGGATGTTCGGGAGAAGGACGAGTTCCGCCAGGGCTTCATCCCAGGCGCCATCCACATCCCCCGCGGGTTCTTGGAAATGCAGGCGGAACAAAAGCTGCCGGACAAGGATCAGGAAATCGTCTTGTATTGCGCGGGCGGAACCCGGAGCGCCTTTGCGGCCAAGACGCTGCTCGAGCTGGGCTATCAAAACGTGCTGTCGGTGAATCCAGGTTTTGTGCGCTGGAAGGACATGGCCTACCCGATAGAGGCTCCGCCGCATTTCACCGAGGCGCAGCTGGAGCGCTACTCGCGTCACCTGTTGTTGCCCGAAGTCGGTGAAAAAGGACAGCAGAAGCTACTCGCAGGCCGCGTGCTCTTGCTGGGAGCTGGCGGTTTGGGCTCCCCCGCGGCGCTGTATCTCGCCGCAGCCGGAGTCGGCACGCTGGGACTCGTCGATGCGGATACCGTTGACGCGTCCAACTTGCAGCGGCAAATCCTGCACGCCACATCGCGGCTTGGGGTTCCGAAGGTGGACAGTGCGGAGCATGCGATTCGGGATCTAAACCCGGACGTGAAGGTCAAGAAGTACCAAGAGCGTCTACTTAGTGAAAACGTCGACCGCATCTTCGGAGAGGGCTGGGACGCGATCGTCGACGGTTGTGACAACTTCCCAACGCGCTACCTCGTGAACGACGCCAGTCTCTTTCACAAGATCCCGGTTGTGCATGGCTCCATTTTTCGCTTCGACGGCCAAGTCACGAGCTTCATGCCCTTTGACGGACCTTGCTACCGCTGCCTGTATCCGGAGCCGCCGCCCCCGGAACACGCGCCGAGTTGCGCCGAGGCGGGGGTCTTGGGGATTTTGCCCGGCATCATCGGCACCCTGCAGGCGACGGAAGCCATCAAGATCATCCTGGGTCAGGGGGAGCCGCTAAACGGTCGGCTCCTGACCTACGACTCTATGCGCATGGCTTTCCGCACGCTGCGCTTGCGCCGTGACCCCAGCTGTCCCGCCTGTGGCGACAACCCGACCATCAAAGAGTACATCGACTACGAAGGTTTCTGCGCCGGCGGCGCGTAACCGCGCCGCGCGTCAGCGGGCGGATTCGCCGAATAGTGGCCAGCCGGGCGTTCCCAGCTGGGCGCGCCGCTTCGCTTCCCAAGTGGTGACCCGCACCGCCGCGATGTACGCCACCGACGCCAAGAATAGCCCAGCCACCACATCGATCAGGTAGTGCCAACGCAGGAACATCGTCGCGAAGATGATGTTGATGGCGAAGAACGCGACCACCGGCCAGCTGTACCGGAACGGCATGCGGTCGCGATGCCGGAAGGAAAGCAGCGCGATGAACGTCGGCCCCGCGGTGTGTAGCGAGGGGAAAATATCCATCTGCGCGCCGCCGGAGGCGACCGTCTGCATCACCATGTCGAGCCAGAGCCCGCTCGGCAGCGTGTTGCGAAAGGAGTCCGCCATTGCTTTGTACGGTCCGAACCCGGGCACGAGCATGTACACGACGTGTCCTACACAAACCACTGTGATCATGCCGAAGGCGAACTCGCTCAACAGGCGGCGGCTTCGAGAGAACATCAAGATAGGAATGACGTGTAGCGCCAGCAAGAAGAAGTAGCTGAAGTAGAAGAACGCGAACCACTCGGTGGTGATGCTTGTGACCCAGCTATCCATGACCATGGCCGGTTCAAGGCCGAAGAGGGCCATGTCGAGTTGGTACAGCTCTTTGTCCAGAGTCGTCGGATTCACGATGGGCAAGAGGCCAGCCAAGAAGAAGTAGCTGAGCTGTACGGTTCCGTAGATCGCGAGGCGGTACAGCAGTGGCGCCCAAAAGCGGTGCTTCAGAAGACCGCCTCGGACGATCACCAGCGTGGCGACCAATACCGTCAGCAGGGAGCCCATTCGGCGGACGGATACATCGCGCATCTCGCCTGCCGGCGCGGACAGCGCCGCACCTAGAAGCACGCACAGAAACACCAAAACGAGCCAGTCGTGCGCGGCCAGTTCTCGCAAGTACCGGCGCACGGCACTGACGGGAGCCGCATCGCTCGGCTGGGGCAGATACAGTTCTCGTTGATCCATGGCCATCGGCGTCGTCCGGAGCAGGCTTAGCGCGCAAACATCTCTTAGAAAAGCTTCTGCGAGACGCATGCCAAGGGCGCCGCTGCGCTTTTCCCCCGGTATTGGCAAGTCGCCGAAAGTTTTGGGTATTTTGGGTGCAAAGCCGCCTTCGCACTGGGAAATGCGCTTCGCGCTTGCGGCGCTGGCGGTGAGTCAGCCTTTGGCGTCCGCGTCGGCCTTCGCGTGTACGCGCCCACGGTCGACCTCCGCGGCCTCCGCGGCCTCCGCGGCTTCCTCAGCGGCTTGCCGGGCGTCGGTTACGATCGCGTCGTCATCGGCGACACGCGCTTTCTTCTCCGGCGGCTCTTCGATGCGTGAACGCACAAAATCGTCCACGCTCACTTGTGCCAAGAGCAGTTCGGCCTGGGTCTCATCGATGCGCATGAGCTTGGCCAGCTGGCGCGGAGAGAGCTTGGCGTCGTGCGCT
This sequence comes from uncultured Myxococcales bacterium, assembly GCA_937872925.1. GTDB lineage: Bacteria > Myxococcota_A > Polyangia > Polyangiales > Polyangiaceae > JACKEA01. Next base: position 11,288 of record CALMUT010000355.1, read on the forward strand.
TCGCTCAGCTCGCGCGCAACGCTGGTCCAGGCGCGGTCGATGGCCGCGTCGCGTTCCTCCCCGGCGCGCTTAGCCTTGCGGAAGCCGAAAACGGAGAACAGCAGCGGCGCGGCGACCATCACGAGCGCCAGGGTCGTCAGGAAGAATCCGGGAGACACGACAGCCAGGGATGCCAGAGCGACCAGCAGCGCAATGCCGCCGAACCCACCGACCACCGCACTGCCCATCTGCCACGCGGTCCGGCGTGCGTGGGCTTTGCGGGCGAGCTCAAGGGCAGGGTTTTCGCCGTGTTCGCGCTTGAGCGCGGGGTCGTCTGCCACCACGCGCGGACCACCGCATACGCTGCAGCGGAACCTGAGCGCCTCAGAGGCTTCGACGTCCGCAATGCTGCGGCAGTGGGGGCAGCGATGCGCTTCGCCATAGACAGCGCCGCAACCTTCGCAGCGGCCTGTCTCCTTGGAAACCTGCTCGCCGCACGCGCTGCACTTCCCGTCTGCGGGGAGTTGCCCGAGTTTTCGCCCGTTTGCCACGGCGCGTCGTTTAGCGCGCCGCGGTCGGGACGTCACTCAAAGCGCGCGGCGGGGAACAAAGTGAAGTGTTCAAGTCCGTGATTTCATTGTTGAACTCCAATTGAGTTGTTTGACCAGTCGACCCGGCCGGCGTATCCTCCCGGAGTTGTCGTCGCGACCAATTCTTTTCTGTTTGGGTGCTTTGCTCGCGCTTGGCTGGAGCGGAGCTTGCGCCACGGACGCGGGGATCGACGATGACAACGGCGGAAGCGGTGGCGCGGGCGCGTCCACGGATGGCGGCGGCGGAGTTGCCAACACGGGAGCGATTAGCTCTTCCGATAGTGGATGGCCCATCGGCAAATTCGGCGGTGCCTGTCAGAAGAACGACCACTGCGAGTCGAAGCTCTGCGTAGACGTCGGCAAATCCAAGCCCAACTTCGTGTGCACGGTACCCTGCTCAGAAGCGGGTTCTGCCTGCCCGACCGGCGGCTATTGCGCGTACCACCCTGACGCGGGCTACGTCTGCGTGCCGGAAAACGGCAATCAGTGCGACCCGTGCGTCACGGACGCCGAGTGCGCGAACGTCGCCGACCGTTGCACCCCCTCGCCAAACATCGATCGCTTCTGCGCGCGGGACTGCTCCTTCGACGGGATCTGCCCGACGGGCATGACGTGCGTCACCACAAGCACCTACCCGAAGGGTGGAGTCGGTGGTGGTTCTGCGGACGGCGGTTTCCCCGATTCAGGGCTCGGAGAGGCAGGCCCGCCGAGCAAGGCTCCGCGTTTCTGCGTGCCGCAGAATGACGAGTCGTGCCCGTGCAATTCCGAACGCGCTGGTGTGAAGCGCAAGTGCTCACAGACCTCCGGTTCCACGGTGTGCGAAGGCACCGAGAGTTGCAACGGCAGTACGGCAAAGTGGGAAGGATGTACCGCGGGTTCCCCTCAGCCGGAGGTCTGCGACGGAGCCGACAACGACTGCAACGGCACCGCCGACGACGGCAGCGATCAGGCACTTTGCGCAGGCCAGGGCAACCCAGTGCACGCGACTTGGAAGTGCAACTTCGGGCAATGCGAGATCGGCGCCTGCGACACTGGCTGGATCAACTACCCCGCTACGTTGCCGCCCTCCGCGGGCTGCCCCTGCGGCATTGACTCTGCGGAGCCGGACGACACCTGCGGGAAGGCAAAGGACGTCGGTTTCGTCACGGATGCCAACACCACGGCGCTCGCGATCAAAGGCCGGCTTTCCGGGGATGGTGACGAGGATTGGTACACTTTCGAGGCGCGCGATTCGAGCGAATCCGGCACGAACTCTTATCATGTGCGGATGCAGTTCACGGCGCCGGCCAATAGCACCGAGTTCGTGTTCGACGTATTGCGCGGCGGCCCGTGCAAAGTCCCAGATTCCAAGCACTCCGTTCTGACGTCCTATACCTGGTGCGTGGACGGTGACGGCGGTCAAATCGCTGGCAAACCCCTGGGGGAAAAGTCCTGCGGCGCGAGCGCGCCGGTGCACTGTGGCCCCCACACGAAGCGCTACTATGTGCGCGTGAAGCGTGCCCAGGGCGTGGCGGGCACCTGTGCGGAATACACGTTGACGGTCACCGCGAAGGGCGGCGGCACCTGCGACTTCACGCAAGCCTGCGATCCCCAGGTCGACGAAACCTAGCCCGAGCCACCCGAGGTAGCGCGATGGCGACTACATGCTTTGGCGGATGCGCTCCAGCAACGTGCTGAGCATGCGGTGGGTCAGGCCCCAGACGATGCGACCGTCTACGTCCCAGGCAGGCAGTTCCAGATCGTGCCCCTCGTAGCGGTAGCGTTTGACCGTGTCGTGGGCGGTCGAAAGCAGCGGGGAGACCGGTACCCAGATCGCCGCTTCGACTTCATGGTTCGGCGCCAGGGGCGCTGACGCCGCCACGCCGCTCAGTTCGAAAACGAAGGGCGCGATGGTGAGACCCAGGCGCCTGCCCCGGGCGATTGCTGGCGTGTCATCCAGCCGGGCTACGAAAACGGCTTCCCGGGCCAAATCGAGGCCCACTTCTTCTTTGGTTTCACGTTGGGCCGTGAACAAGAGATCCGCGTCGGACGCGTCGTGGCGCCCACCCGGGAACGCCATATGCCCGGACCAGGGATCCTCCGGGTGCTCTGCGCGTTGGATCAGCAGGACTTCGGCGCCGCGGGGGCTGTCGCGTAGGATCGAAGCCACGGCGGCGTGACGCCCTTCGGTGCGCGCCGAGCTGTCGGTGGCGGCGCGTTCGAGCGCTTTGCGCACGGTGGCGACGTCGACGAGACTCACGAGCGCAGCAGTTCCCGCGCGATCACCAAGCGTTGGATCTCGCTCGTGCCCTCGTAAATGGTCGTCACGCGCACGTCGCGCAGGTAGCGCTCCACCGGGTATTCTCGGATGTAGCCGTAGCCGCCGTGCACCTGCATCGCGCGGTTGCAGATCCGATTGGCTGCCTCGCTGGCGAAGAGCTTGGCCATGGACGCTTCCCGGGTGAAGGGTTTTTGCGCTTGCTTGAGGCTCGCCGCCTGGAAAGTGAGCAGGCGTGCGGCTTCCAGTTCGGTTTGGCTGTCGGCGAGCATCCATTGGATGGCTTGGAAGTCTGCGATGGGTTTGCCAAACGCTTGCCGATCCTTGGCGTAGGCCACCGCTGCTGCGAGGGCAGCGGACGCGATCCCGATGGCCTGGGACGCAATACCGATGCGTCCCCCATCCAGGGCCATCATCGCGATGCGAAACCCCATGCCTTCGTCATTGAGCAACGCACTGGCAGGCACCCTGCAGTCTTCGAAAGTCAGCGGGACGGTGTTGGACGCGCGGATCCCAAGCTTGTCCTCCGGCTTGCCGACGACGAGCCCTGGCGTGCCGCCTGGCACCAAGAAGCATGAGATCCCCTTTGTGCCGGCGCCGCCCGTGCGTGCCCAGACCACCATCACTCCGGCGTAGGCGCCGTTGGTGATCCATTGCTTCTGGCCGTTGAGCACCCAGCCCTCGCCGTCGCGTTTCGCCGTGGTGGTCATGGCGCCGGGGTCGCTGCCTGCGGCGGGTTCGCTGAGGGCAAAGGCTCCAGTCACGTGCTCGCCGCTGGTGATCTTTGGTAGGTGCTCGCGTTTCTGGTCGTCATTGCCGAAGTGCTGGATCACCTCTGCGACCATGTTCGTGACCGCCATTGACACGCCAGTGCTCGCGCAGGCCCGAGACACCTCCATCATGGCCAGGGAATACGCCAGGACACCGGCCTCGGCGCCGCCGAACTCGGCGTCGACGTTCACTCCGAGCAAACCCAACTCGGCCAGCCCTTTCAGTGCTTCGAGGGGGAATCGGCCGTCTCGCTCCTGCTCCGCGGCGACGGGAGCGAGCTTTTGCGTGGCGAACTCTCGCGCGGTCTTTTGAATCAGTTGCTCGGTTTCGTTCAGCTCGAATTGCATGGGCGTCGGGGCAGGCTACGATTTCTCCCGCCCCCGGGTCTACGGCGTCTACGGCCTCCTTCGCCAGGGCGCCGTCGTGCACCATGACGACCCGTCGGATTTGATCTAGCCTCTCGCAACAATGCACAAAGCACTGCTGCCGCTGCTCATCGTCGGGCTTTTACTAGCCACGCTCCCAGCCCATGCGTTGCCGGGCTTTTACGCCGGCAAGGGTGACGAAAAACGACTGGTGCGCTCCACGCACGTCGTGATGATGCACCGCGGCGAGGCCAGCGCCGTCACTGTGATGCCGGACTACGAGGGGCCGCTTTCGCCGTTTGCGCTGGTGCTGGTCGTGCCGGGCGACGTTGAAATCGATCGGGTGCGCACGTTGAAGCGCGAATTCGTTGACCGCTTGGAGAGCCTGACCGCCCCACGCTTTCATGAATTCTGGGAAATGGACCCCTGCGAACCCGGCAAACCAGAGCAGTACTGGGAGCAAAGTGTGAAGGCGAGCGCCGCGACGGACTTCTTGGGTGGGCCCAAGATCGGCGACCCGACCAAGAAGGTGGCGAAAGAACTGTTCATCCCGACGGACGCAGACATCAAACAAGGCGAATACACGTTCTCGTTGCTCTCGGAGGACGAGGCCAAGGACGTGCCCGGCTACCTGGCAGGGAAGGGCTACAAGGCGCCCGCCGGCGCGGCGGCAGCGCTCAAGCCGTACCTCGCCGCAGGCATGAAGGTGCTCGTTGCCGAAGTAGACGAGAAGCGCATCGAACTTGCAGGTGGGGATTTTGCGATCTTGTCGCCGATTCGGTTCTGGTCAGAGAAGAAGATTTCCACGTTGCCTCTGAAGTTGGGCTTGCTCAGCGCTGAAGGCAAACAGGAGATCTTCGTTTACACCTTGGATCCGAATACACGCTACGCGGTCAAAAACTACGACAACATCTTTGCGCCGACGAATCTGACGGTGGACTTCAAGAGCAAAGAGCGTATGGGCGAACTGTACGCCGCCATGCACGATCTATCGCTGGAGAAGAACCCCAAAGGCGTGCTTGTCGAGTTTGCCTGGCCCTCCGAGGGATGCGGGCAGCCCTGCCAGAATGAACGCCTGTTGCCTCATGAGTTGATCAGCTTGGGTGGGGATGTCTTTGAGCAATACGTTCCGGACGAAGAGAAGAACCCGGAGCCGCCGGAGTTGACCGAAGCGGAAGAGAAGGCGCACGACATTCGGAAGAAGGAACTGAAAGGCAAAGAGAAGAAGGAATACGAAAAGACCTTCGAAGAAGAGCGCAAGATCGTTGCCCAGAAGAAAGCCCTGATTGCCCGCAACAAGTACATCGTGACGCGCCTGCACCACCGCTACGACGCGTCCAATCTGCCCGAGGATTTCCAGTTGGCTCCTGCCGGCCCCATCGAAGGCGGCGCTGGTGTTCCGAAGGGCGCCGCGCGGACGATTTCGAGCGAGGTGAAGCCGGCGAAGGCGAACGAAATGCAAGTCCGGTACAACCACTTTCATCCCTGGAACGGCATGATGAAGTGCGAGAAGCCCGAGCGTGATCGCTGGGGCAAGCCGCCGCGCACCTATCGCGGGCTGCGCAAGATTTGGATCGCCGCGGACTTGGCTCGCAAGAATCGCAAGCAGATGTCCCCGGCGGCGATGGCGCAAACGCCCGTGCCGAGCTTGGGACTCCCGGGGGTCGTTGCTTCCGGAGATGCGGGCGTCGGGGAGGGTGGTGCAGACGCTCCGGTGGAGAAGAAGTCCAGTTGCGGCTGCCGCGCCGTGGGTGGTTCTGGTGGCGGTTCCGCGCCGCTAGTTGGCATGGTGCTGGCGCTAGCGCTGGCGCTTCGCAGGAGTCGCGGCGCTGCCCGGTCCTGAGCATGACGATCACTGTCCACGAGCTGAACCACACGAACTGTCGGAGCTACCTGCTGGTCTCCGGCAGCGACGCGGCGCTGGTCGACCCGGTACGAGAGCGTGTTGCAAGCTATGTTGCTGAATTGGCGCGGCGCAAACTCAAGCTGAATATCTTGCTGGAGACCCATACCCACGCGGATCACTTGATGCTCAGCCGCGAGGACAAGAAGCTGCTGTCTGCGCCTCTGGCCATGCACAAGAACAGCCCCAGCCCGATTGTGGATCAGCACTTGGAAGACGGGCAGGAGCTCCGCCTTGGCACGGACACCATTTCCGTGTGGCATACGCCCGGCCACACGCCGGACTCGGTTTGTTACGTATTTGCCGGGGGCGTGCTTACGGGCGACACGTTGTTGATCGACGGTTCGGGGCGGACGGACTTTCCCGGTGGCGACGCCGCTGCGCAATACGATGCAGTCACCGGGCGACTCTTTTCCCTTGCTGGCGACACCGTCGTGTATCCAGCGCATGACTACAAGGGCAACACGCAGAGTACGATTGCTCGCGAGCGCTCAGCGAATGCTCGTTTTTCCAACCGATCTCGCGAGGAGTATTGTCAGCTGATGGCGGGTCTAGGCTTGCCATTGCCCGATCGCATCCAGCAAGCGTTGCAGGTGAATCAGTCAGGCTTCGAGGCGGACGAAGTGCAGTTTCCGGCCATGGGCGAAGTCGTGCGGGTGGCCAGTGTCTCCGCCGTAGGTGTAGCGGAAATGCTGCAAAGGGCGCTTCCGCCCGTGATCATTGACGTGCGGGAACCCGAGGAGTTTGTGGGCCCCTTGGGGCACATCCCAGGTGCGTTGCTGGTGCCCATGGATGCCTTGGAGCAGCGCCTGCCGAAGCTGGCGGGTTATGTGGATCGTGAGCTGGTGGTGGTCTGTCGGGCGGGGGCGCGCAGTGCCAGTGCCGCGGCCATGCTCAACAGTGCGGGGTTCGCGCGAGTCAGCAATCTGCAGGATGGCATGCTGGCTTGGGTCGAAGCCGGGCTCGACGTTCAGCGCTGAGCGTCTATTGGCTGGCGAACGGGTCACTGACCCCGGGGACGCCGCGACGCGCGAACCAGGCCCGCAGCATGTCCCGGGCGAGCTCGTTGGCTTTTCGACGCCACACCACTCCGTTCTGCACGACCACGCTGACCAAGACCTCGGGTTGCTTGCTCGGCGCGAAGCCGACGAACCAGCTGGTGGTTGCCGCCTTGGCGTCAGGCTTCAGCGTCCCGGTCTTGCCGGCGACCCGCACGCTTCCGAGATAGCTCTGCCCGCCTGGAGCGCTGAAGGCATCCAAGGAGGTCCCGGCGTGCACCGTGACTTCCATCATGCGTCGCATGGTGTATGCCGTTGCCGAGTTGATGGCGCGGCCGTCGAGCACAAGGGTGTTCTGCGCGCGGCGGCGAATGAAGAAACGCATGCGCTGTCCTCCGGTCATGACGATGGCTGCCAGTTGCGCAGCGCCAAGGGGGGAAAGCTGCACGTTTTCGAAGCCGGCTGCGGTGCGCGCAAACTCCAGATCCCCGTAGGGCAGTTGGACTTTGGCAGCTGGGCTGGGGAGGTCAAAAGGCACGGAAACATTCAGACCGAATGCGTCCACCGTATCTGACAAGTCGCTGTGCATCAGGTGAGACGTGACGAGTTGGGCATAGACGGCATTGCGACTGTGCCCCAGGGCTGAGAAAAATAGGCCACACTGTGCATCGCGCGCGCGCGGGCGTTCCAAGTGACGCCGTTCGATCCGGTGCTGACCGCCGCTGGTACAGACGCGAAGCTTCGGATTCACGTGTCCGTGTTCGAGCAATGCCGCAGTTGTTACTAGTTTGAACAAGCTGGCAGAGGGTGCGGAGGCCTGGAGCAGCATGGCCCCAAACTCGTCGCCGGCCGCGGTGCGCTCGACGAACGCAAGCAGATTGCCGGAGCGGGCGTCAACCAAGACGACGGCGGCGGCGATGGGGTTGGCTTGGGCGATCAGACGCCCCGCCGTACGCTGCAGCTCTGCGTCGAGGGTGAGCGGAACGTCGCTGCCCTGCGCGTCTTTGGCCACGACGGATCGCTTCTTGGTGGATAGCGCCGAAAGGTCCAGCGCCGCGTTCGATTGTGCCCGGGCTCGCCCAACGCTGAGAAGGGACGTGGCCAGTGCCAAGGCGACACCGGCGCGCTGCCAGACGGGTTTCACAACCGAGTTTTCGCGCAAATGCTCAAAATGAGGCAAGATTTGCGGGGGGCTCGGCCTTCGTCCCGCGCGGCATGTATGCTTGTGAACGCCATGCATATTCGCGCCCTTGCAGTTGTCGGTGTCTGCCTGTTGGCGTCTTGTGGCAGTTCTGAGGAGGACTCAGCTGGGGGAAGCGGCGCTACGGCTGGCGGCGGCGCCAGCGCCGGCAGTGCGGGCGTCGCCGGTGGGACGGGGGGCAACGCAGCGTCCACGAGAGGTGGTGCGGCAGGCAACGCCGGAGCAAGTGCCAGCGGCGGGGGCGGGCTGGGGGGAAGCGCGGGCGCGGGCGGCGCGGCTGGCGCAAGCGGCGGCAGTGCCGGCGCGGCGGGCAGCGGCGGCGCGGGCGGCAGTGAAATGACGTTCGATCCGCTGCCCGTCGCCGAAAGCAAGACGGCCTTCCCCGTGGGCATTCAAGCGGGGGACCCGACACAGAGTGCGGTGGTGCTGTGGACCAAATATGCGGGCACCGCGCCCCTCGTGCTTCGCGTGTACACGCCCACGACGCCGGGCAAAGCGCTGGTTTTCTTCGACTCCGTGGTGACCCCGGATGCACAGGGCTACCTGCACGTCGACGCGGTGGGGCTGCCGTCGCTGACGGAGCTTTCGTACGTGTTTCTGGAACAGCAGGGGCCTACCAGCTACGCCGCGCGCTCGCCCATCGGGCGGTTTGTGACGGCGCCCGCCGCCGGCGCGAAGGTGAAGTTGCGCTTCGGCGGGACTTCTTGCACCAAGAACGACCGCGCGCCCTTCGAAGCGTTGACGCGAGCGGGCGAGCAGAAGCTAGACTTCTTCATTCTGGCCGGGGACACCACCTACAACGATTCCGCGACGACCCTGGCCGACTACCGAGGCAAGTGGCTCGGCCAGATTGGTGAAGGGACCTATCAAGACGCGCTGCAGAGCACCGCGCACTACGCGACCTGGGACGATCACGAGGTCGACAACGATTGGAATCCCGAGACCTTCCCGGCGGCACGCTTCGCCGCCGCGAGGCAGGCCTTCTTCGAGCACTTGGCGATCCGTCGGGATTCGGTCACCCCAGATCGTGTGTGGCGCAAATTCAGTTGGGGCGACACTTTAGAAGTCTTCGTGCTCGACGCGCGCAGCGAACGCAAACCGTCGACGGCGGCGGGACCGAATGCGGAGTATTTGTCACCGGTACAGCTGTCTTGGCTCACGGCAGGCCTCAAGAGCAGTACGGCGGTGTTCAAGATCATCGTCAATTCAGTGCCCATCACGAATTTCCCCGGGCTGTTCGATTTTGCTGCCATGGATCGCTGGGAGGGCTACTCGGCGCAGCGCACCAAGCTGCTCGATTTCCTGATTCAGAACAAGATCCCCGGCGTGCTGTTCGTGTCGGGGGATTTTCATCTTGGCGCGTCCGCGCGCGTGGAACCTAGCGGGCCGTGGTCGCCGTTTCGGGAAGTGCTCGTCGGACCCGGCGACTACAATGGCAACCCCCTTTGGGTTTCCCTGCCGGGCCCGCCCCACTTCGACTTCAAGACGGGCACGAGCAACGTCACGATATTTGAAGCCGATCCGAATGCGGTGCCGCCGACGATTTCGATGAAGTTCATCGCTTCGGATGGAGCGACGTTGCACACCCAAACGCTCACTTACTGAACGGACTACATAGCTACATCACGAAGCGTGTAGGACAATGTGTGCGTGAACTTGGCCCCGCCCTGGGCCGACCCTCTACGATCCTGTCGTAGGAGGATTTCCCCCATGATTCGGCGACAAGGGCTCAGAGGACGAACCGATTTTAAGGTCATTCAGCGAGAAGGCAAACGCGTCTCGCTGTGTCGAGGCATCGAGGTATCCGCGTCGGGCATCGTTGTGGACCGCGGGCGCCCGATCGCTTCCCGGGATCAGTCACTGATCCAGCGATTCGAGTTGCGCCTACCCGAGCGGCTGCGTGCGCTGGTCGCCGTGGCCCGACCGGTTTGGGCCCGGGGCAGCCAGCAGGCGTTTCGCATCGTGCGGATGAGCGACTCAGATCGACTCACCCTTGCCGAGCACCTGGATTGGCTGAACGCGCGCGGCGTGGCGCTGGGCTGAGGAACCAAGAGATGAATCACAAACTTCTTTCGATGCTGCCACTTCTGCGCCTCGCGCTCTTTTCGCCCCTCGTTGCCGGCTGCGTCGTACCGCAGACTCGGTACGAAGAGGCCCGTTCCGCCATCTCCGTCGAGCAAGAAGCCCACCGCCGGACGCTGGAAGAGCTGTCCACGATCTCCAACAAGCTGGCGGCGGCGGAGCAAGCCGTCGCGGAGCGCGAGAGGCGCCTGGAAGAGCGCGACAAGAACATCTCCGAGGCGCGCTTTAGCGCAAGCGTCGCCGAGCAGGACAAGTCGACGGCAACGGAGTTGGTGGAACAACTGCGCGGAGAGCTAGCGCGGGTGGCCCAACACCTGAAAGCGTATTCCGACGAGAAGCAGCGTCTGTCCGACGCCCTTGCCGCGGCTCAAAGCCGCG
>CALMUT010000356.1 GCA_937872925.1 uncultured Myxococcales bacterium
GCTACCTCAAACGCAAACCGGTAGTGGTGCTGCTGAAGAAAGCGCTGCCCCCCACGCTGCTCGTAGGCGTGTTCGCGATCTTCATCCAGGTGGCGATCGGCGCCTTCGGCGGCGTGCTGGCAGCCATGCGACGTCATACCGTCTTCGACTGGGGCACGGTGGCACTCACCCTAGTGGGTATCAGTGCGCCCACATTCCTGACCGGGCTCTTGTTGCAGCACTTCATGGCTCGGGAACTGATGCTGTTTCCCTTGGACGGATACGGCCAAACCACCGCCGAGCACATCCACTCCGCGATTCTGCCGGCCATCACCCTGGGGATGTTCGGCGCGGCGTACTACACGCGGCTGGTCCGGGACGAAATGATCACGCTGCTAAAACAGGACTACGTGCGCACGGCCCGGGCCAAGGGCCAGCGCGAATGGGTCGTCGTCTACAAACACGCGCTGCGCAACGCCCTGATGCCGCTCGTCACGGTGGTCGGCCTAAGCATGGGCACACTCGTCGGCGGCGCCATCGTCACCGAAAAGATATTTCGTTGGCCGGGCATTGGCGCCTTGAGCGTTGACGCCATCGTCGAACGCGACGGCCCCGTGATCATGGGCGTTGTGATCCTATTTTCTACCGTGGTGGTCTTCGCCAACCTCTTAGTAGACGTTTCGTACACGCTGCTCGACCCACGGGTACGCAAACGCTGAGTCGACCTCGGCACGGCGTTGCATTTCTGGATGGGTGCCGAGCCGCACGGCGCCACGCCAGGCTAGAGCACCGGGGCGTGGGGAGCGTCCGTGGCGGCGGTTTGCTTGGCGGGGGGAACCGCCCGCACCTGGCTCAAGAAACGCTGGCTGAAGTAAAAGCCGATATGAGCGCCGTCATCGTGGAAGACACTCGTCCTCGGGATCCAAAAGCTTGAACTCGCACCCAACGCGACCGGCGCGCCGCTCGCGCGAAATCCAGCACGGTATCCGCGCTTTTCGACTTCGCCGGCGGAGCGCGCGTCGTAGGCGCCCAGGGGATAAAAGTACGCAACCGGTTCGATTCCGAGCTGCCGCTGAATGATCTGGCGAGACAGCTCGAGTTCCTCGAACAAGCGCCGCCCTTCAAGGCCGACAAGCCGTCGATGCATGTGTCCGTGACTGGCGACTTCGCACAGCCCCGATGCCGTCATGACTCGGACTTGATCCCAGGTCATCACTGGCGCGTTCTTTGGCTCCTCCATCACCCCCGTGGGGAGACCAAGAGTGAATTTGACCGACAGCTGTTTCAGGATCGGCCATGCTTTCTCGAAGACGCTTTTCAGACCGTCATCGATAGTGATCACTGCGACGCGTTTCGGCAGCCTGCGACTGCCTTCCAAAAACTCCAGCAACTCGCTGGTGTGCACGATTTCGACTTTCGCGGCCTGCAGCCAGCGCAGCTGCTTTTCGAAGTTGCTACTGCGCACACTCAGCGGCGCCGTGCCGCGATCGAAGGCGTGGTACAAAAGAACCACCGCGCGGGTCTCCTCGGGCTCCACCAGGGGCTGTTGGAACCGCGGCACTACGGGCTGGGACTCCGCGACGGGTGCCGGGACCGAATGCGGAGCGGCGGTGGCTGCGGCGGCAGGCCGGGGGGCTTGCGGCCTGGGCTCCGCCGGTGTGACCACGCGGGCTTGGGGCGAGGGCGCGACGGCGCGGGGCGCCACGTCATGGGGGCCGCTGGAGGCGCAGCCTCCGAACAGCACCGCCAAACAACCGGCGCCGAGCCGGCGATAGAAATGATTCATTGGCCCCGAAACGGTAGCCACGGGCCGCGCTCGACCCAAGTTTTCGTCAGGGTGACGGGAAGGACGCCGTGGGGGGCTTCTCGCCCGGGGCCGGTGCGGGCGCAGGCGGAGGTGGCGCCGGAGCGGGAGCCGGCGCCACGACGGGCGGGGGCCTTGGAGCGACGGCGACCGGTTTCGGCGCGGGAGGCGGCGCCACCACGGGGGGCTTGGGGGCTTCCGGAGGCGGAGCCGGCGGCTCCGGGGCTGGCGCGACGGACTCCACGGGCGGCGGCACGGCGCTTAGCTCTGGCTCTGGAGCCGGTGTGGGAGCCGCCGGGGGCGTCGTCTTCACTGCCGTGGGCGGTGCCGGATCCGGCGACTGCCCGGCGCGGGGCGCCGGCGGCGCTTCTGCCGCTGCAGGCGTCCGGAAGCGCATCTGCCACAGGGCCACGCCACCGACTGCCAGGAGAAAGCCGATGACTCCGGCGACGATGCGCTGGGATCGAGTACGACGCGCGATCTGGTCCGGAGTCAGCGACGCCCGGGACGAATGCTCGGCGTCCAGATCTTCGAACACCTCTGGGGGTGGCACGGTTGCCGGGCCGCCTTCGTAGCGCCCCTCGTCGCCCTCGGCGAAGAAGTCGTCGTGCCAACCTTCTTCACCCTTTTTGCCGCCACGGCGCGATGACGGGCTCGGCTGAGCCTCTGGCTCGGTCTGGGTCTCTGCCTTCGCCTTTGGCGCTTCCGAAGCGCCATTCGATGGCTTGGGGGCTGGCGCGGACTTCGCAGCCGGCGCAGCTGCCGATGGCGCGGTGGACTTGCGGCCCCTCTTCTTCTTTTTCTTGTTCTGGGGCTGCCGGGACTTTCGTGCCAATTCGGACTCCTGCTCTTCGATCGCGTTTGCTGCGTGTGCCAGTTCCCCCTCTTCGGCCTCTTCTTCTTCTTCTTCGCGCCGCGCGGCGGGAAACGGGATCACATTTCCCTGGGGTCCCAACGCCCCCGGCGTGGCGCGCATGGTGGAGGGAGTTCCGTCGACCACGCTCTTGGCGATCGCGACCGCGGCCCTTGCGTCCGGGGTGTCCGGCAGCGTGGACTTCTCCGGTCCGCCCAATCCACTGGTAGTCTTCGACAAGGAATTCGCCCCGACCGCGGGACGCTTCGCCGATGGCATTTCCCGCGGCACCGACGGCACCGATTGGAATGGCGGGCCGCCTTGGGTGCTCGGAGCGTCCTCGAGGGGATCGCTCGGCGGGACCACCAGCGGGAGTCCCGGCGCCGCGAGCATCGCCGGAGTTCCCACGCCAGGGATCGTCCGCCCCAAGCGCGCCGCGCTGTCATCCATGCTCGCATCCGGTTCGGGCGGGCGCCAGGAGAGCGGCACGCCGTCCGCGCCGAGTTCGATGGACGCGCGCGCCGGCACCACGTCCTCGACACTGACGCGGCTCACGCGAACGCCGGGCTCGGGTTCGACGCTGGGCACGACGGGCTCCTCAGTCTCCTTCAGAACGAGGAGCCCCTCGAAGAAGAGTTTGGTGATTGTCGAAAGCGTCGACAGATCCTCAAAAGGCGAATCGTCGACCACGTCAATCAGCGTCCGTTTGCCCTCGAAGAGTTTCAGGATGCCGTTTAGTTCATCGGGGATCTCGTTCAATCGGGCGGCGAGTTGATCGTGATCGATCTCGAAGATCGTGCGCAAGGGCGGCAGTTGCTCGAGCAGGCGCCCCCATTCGTCGACGCGCCGCATGCCCTCCATCAACAGCCCTTGCGTCGTGGTCGAGATAACGTCGTCGTTGGAAATCGGCCGGAATTCTACTTCGAAACTGCCGCTGCTCCAGATCAGCGCGCGATAGACGGCTTCCTCGCCGCGCAGTCGACCGAGCTCGGCGTCCACCACTTTTCCGTCTCGGAAATAGACGAACGCCTCACGGCTACCATCCTGCATCTTGGCAACGCCGCTCTTGCGGCTAACTTCGAAGGTCTGGATCAGATCCACGACCCCCATATCCTCGAGGGAACCCGCCAAGCGAGTGCGCGCGCTCGCCGGAACCGTCGTCGCCATGCGCTCCTGGGTGCGACGTGCCAGCAAGAGGTTGACCCGCGCGATCAACTCGCGGACGAAGATCGGCTTGGTCAGGTAGTCCTCGACGCCAAGCTCCAAGCCTCGGATCTTGTCTTCGATGGACTTCTGACTGGTCAGAAACACCACCGGGATGTTTCCAAGATCCCCATTCTCTTTGAGGCGCCGAACCAACTCGTAGCCGTCTAGGCGCGGCAACTTGGTGTCGGTCAGAACCAAGTCCGGCGTCGAGTATTGGATCTTGGCGAGCGCGTCGGCGCCGTCAGAGGCGGTGGTGACGCTATACCCCGCCTTTTTTAGACTGACCTCCAAGACCCGCACGCTGCGCGGGTCTGCGTCGACCAAGAGCAGCTGCCGTTTCGCCACGCGATTGGCTTATAGCGGGCTCCTGCCGGGGACGCCAGGACGGGGCGCCGTCTGCGGCCAGAAAACCGGGAGATCTAGCCTATTCGCCCCAGGGATTGACGATATCGCTCCCGGAAAACGCCGGTCCTTTCGGCGGCTTGGCGCGGGGCGTGGGCGCGGCCGCGGCGGCACCGGTGGACGAGGGCTTCGGGCCCGACGCCGGCGCGTCTTTTTTTTCGGTCGGCGCCGGAGCAGATCCCACGAGCCCTTCCCCAAGGGTGGGCGGCGCCAGGGTGGTCGCGCTTGGCGCCGGTTCCAGCAAAGGTGCTGCGGAGGGCGGAGCCGTTGCCAGCGCGCTGCCGCTGGCAGGGCTGGCTGCCACTTCGGGCTCAGCGCGGACGCTTGAGTACGCCGTGTACGCCAGGCCCAATCCGGCGCCGGCACCCAACGCCACGAGCCAGACCAAGGGACGCCGAGCGGGTCGCGCGGACATCGGGCCGGCGTCGAAAGTCATCGGCTCACCCTCAAACTTCTCCGAGGAGGTCGGCGGCGCGGGCTCGGATAGCTGCGGCGGCGCGACGTTGCTCAGCGCCAGCACGACCTCGCCCATGGCGGCGTAGCGATGGTCAGGTTTCTTTTCCAGACAACGCATGACGATGGCGTCGAGGGAAGCTTCCGTTCCCGACGTGCCAGCTACGCGGCTTGGCGCGTCCGGTAGCTCATAGAGATGCTTCGACAGCACGCCCATGAAACTGTCCGCTTCGAATGGCAGACGCCCCGTGAGCATTTCGTAGAGCACGATCCCCAAGGCGTAGATGTCCACGCGATGGTCCGCCGGTTCGCCCGCCGCCTGCTCCGGACTCATATAGTGGGGCGTTCCAAACACCATGCCTTTGCGCGTGAATCGACTCGTTCCGGCCACCTTGGCCAGGCCAAAGTCGAGCACTTTGACAATGTCACCCGTTGGGGACGGCACCACCTGCACGTTGTCCGGTTTCAAATCTCGGTGGACGACGCCGGACGCGTGGGCTGCGGCAAGGGCCTCGGCGACCTGGCGGGCGATGTTCGCGGCGCGCGCCGCCGAGAGGCGACCACTCTCGCGTACAATGTGGCCGAGGGGTCGTCCCTCCACCAACTCCATGACGAAGTACGGCTGACCCGACGGCAACGCGCCAAAGTCAGTGATCTGCACAACATGCGGGTGTGCGATCGATGCGGCCGCCTTCGCTTCTTGAGTGAAGCGCGGCGCCAAGTCCGTGTCTTCGGCAAGGTCGCGGCGCAACACCTTCAGCGCAAAACTTCGACCCAGGGAGGTGTGGCGCACTTGGTACACAGTGCCCATGCCGCCTTCGCCGAGCACGCCCTCTACCGCGTAGCGGTCGTCAATGACTGAGCCCAGGAGCGGATCCCTGGCGGGATCCCAGCCCGGTGCGGCGGTGAGAGGTTCGCCGTCGAACGGACAGAATCGCGCGTCCCCGGAGAAATGCTGCCCACACAGACCGCAGGCCGAGGCGGTGCGTTCGCCGTCGAACTGAAGCAGCGTTGGTTTGTTCACGACGATTCAGGCAGATTAGCCCGAATCGTCGCGGCGGTCATGGCGCCACCCGGCTCAACCCAGCTGGGTGCCGCATTCTGCGCAGAATTTCCCGCCGGAGTTGGCGGCGCCACATTTCGAACAAGCTGCGCCACCGGCGGCGGGCACCGCTGGTGGCGGCGCGCCGGGCGCCGCGCCCGCACCGGGCGGAGGTCCGTAGCCTCCCTGCGCGGGGGGTGGGCCTTGGGGCGGGTAGCCCTGGGGAGGGGGTTGGCCATAACCAGGCGGCGGGTAGCCCTGAGGCGGGTAGCCCTGGGGCGGGTAGCCTTGCTGCGGCGGGTAGCCCTGGGGCGGGTAGCCTTGCTGCGGCGGGTAGCCTTGGGGCGGGTAGCCCTGGGGCGGATAGCCTTGCTGCGGGGGATAGCCGGGGGCGGGCACCCCCCCCCCTTGCACCATGCCGGCCCCGAGACCCATGCCCGCCATCATGCCCGCCGCTGCGGTTCCCCCGCCGCCGCCATCTCCGCCGCCTTCGGCCAGCCCTTGGCCCAGGCCCATCATGGCTTCCGCTTGCGCGAACTGCTGGTAGCGCCCGACGTCCATCTGGTTCACGTAACGCTGGCGGTTCGCGAAATCCTGGTCGAGTTGGTGCTGGCGCTGGGCCGCCTCGGCCTCTGCCTGGCTCACGCCAATCTTCGCCTTGCGGGCGTCGATCTTGGCTTGAACGATCTGGTCCTGAAACTCGTCGATGCGAGCCTGATCTTCCTCGGACAGGTTGATGTTCATCTTGGCGATTTCGAGCACCTGGATGCCGCACTTTGCCAAGTCCGGGCAGTCCGCGACGATGGCTCGCGCCACGTCGGGCCCGGCCGTGCCCAAATCCATCATCGTCAAATCACCGCTCTTGATCAGCCGCGTGAGCGTCGCCTTCAGACCCATCAAGATCTGATCCCGCACCCACTGCATGGCGCGATCCGGATCCGCAGCGCCGGTTTGTCCGACGAACTCCACGACGAATTTGACGGGATCGACGACCTTGTACGCGTAAGTGCCGAACGCGCGCGGGTTCACTCGAATATCAAGCTCCGGATCGCGCATCGAGCCGATGGGGCCACCGAAGCCTTGATTGTAGACGGGCTTCGTGGTGACGAAGAAGAGCTCGCTGATGAAGACGTTGCCACCCGTAAACTTGTCAACCAGGGTGTTCAAGAACGGGATGTTCTGCGTCTGCAGCGTGTGGCGCCCAGCACCCAGCCCACCCTTGTATTGGCCGTCTTTGAAGAACAAGCAGACTTCGTCAGAATCAACCGTCAGCTGGCTCCAAAACGGGAACGTCTGATCGGGGTGCTTGTAGACGACGATCTCCTTCTTGTCGTCCGGTCGGGCAATCATCATCCGCTGCACGCCGCCCTTCACGAAGTCAACAATCCCCATTGAGCTCTTCTCCTTCTTTCATGTGCCGCTTCAGGTCGCGGGCGACTGCAAGATGACAGCGCCGCGCTGGGCGATAGCGAACAACATAATCAGCAGCTCAATCTGCCGCAACTGGCCAGCGGCTGGGCGCCCACCGATTCGCGAAAATTCCACAAACCGGAGCCCTGTGGCTCCGCAAATGCTCTAATGCGGCGGCACATGAGCGGCCTCCCCATCGACCTGGCCACCCTCCCCGGTCCGGCCCAAAAACTCCTCGGTCCGGCAGCGCCGGGGCCGGCCAAGATCATGGCCGCGCGTGGGATCATCCCCGGCCTCAAGCCCGCGGAGATCGTGACGGTCATCGCGCTGCTCACGCTGAACGACGACGCCAAAGTTGCCGAAGCCGCCAAGGCTAGTGTCGCAAAGCTACCGCCGCCCATGCTTACAGGGGCGCTTGGGGCCGACCTGCACGAGTTCGTGATCGACCTACTCGTCGAACACTACGCAAAAGAAGCAGAGGTCGTAGAAAAGCTCTTGCGCATGGCTCAGCTGTCCTCCGACAGCCTGGCGCTGCTGGCCATGCGCGCAACGGAACAGACCGGCGAGCTGATCGCGACCAATGAGAAGCGTCTGTTGCAGAGCCCGCGGGCGATCGAGCGGCTCTACATGAACAAGCAGGTACGCATGTCCACCGCGGACCGTCTGCTTGAGTTGGCCGTCCGCAACAACCTGGAACTGGACATCCCGGCATTCAAAGAAGCCGCGACCGCCATCCAGCACGAACTGGTCCCAGAGCCGACCCCCGAGCCCACCTTTGACGACCTGTTGTTCCAGGAGACCGAACAGGTCGCCAAAGAGACGGCCCTCGAAGCAGACGAAGACACCCACGAGGTCGATGATGAAGGCGAAGAGAAGCTGAAAGATCGCTTCTTGCCCTTGTACCAACGCGTCGCGCAGATGAACGTCACCCAAAAGATCCGCCGTGCCCTCCTCGGTAGCGCCGCGGAGCGCATGCTGCTGGTGCGGGATCCCAATCGGCTTGTGGCCATGGCGGTGGCAAAGAGCCCGATGATGCGCGAGGACGAAGCAGCCCGCATCAGCGCCAGCCGCGCCGTAGGCGAAGACGTGCTGCGCGAAATCGCGAAAAACCGAGACTTCACCCGGAACTATCAGGTCAAACTGAATCTCGTCAGCAATCCACGCACGCCATTTACGTTTGCATCTCGGTTGATCTCACACCTTCGGGAATCCGATCTGCGCAAGCTGTCCAAAAGCAAGAACGTGCCGGGCGCGGTTTCCACCGCCGTGCGACAGCAGCTGCAGCGCAAACAACCCGGCGGCAAGCGCTGATCGAGGGCGGTGGTGTCAGAAGTCCTAATGCAATTAAGACCCAGCGCCTAAGCGGCAATCCCAAGGATGGCTACCTACCTGGCAGCCCACTAATGTGTGTGCGTTGAGCCCTTGGGCAGCGCTGCCGCCACCACATCGCCACTGAGCACGCCGCGCGTTCCGATCAGCCGCTGCGCCATGCCTTGCAGCGCGCCAGCAGGCCCTCGGGCGGCGATGACCTCCATGCAGTGATCGTGATCCAGATGCACGTGCAGAGTCGAGATGATGTACTCCCCGTGATCGTGCTGGATCTCCGTCAGGCGCTCGCTGAGCTCCCGCACATGGTGATCGTAAACAAGGGTGATTGTCGCTACGGACGGCGCCCCCTGCTCCCACGCTTCACGGTCTAGTTCGCGGCGCACCAGGTCGCGTAGCGCTTCCGAGCGGTTCTCGTAGCCACGCCGTTCAACCAATGCGTCGAAGCTAGCGAGGGTGTCCTCCTCCATCGCAACCCCAAAGCGGACCAGCTTGCTCATCTGGGAAGGCTAGCGCGGTTTCTGCCGCCGCTCGTCACGGCGTTTCTGCGCTGCCATGCGCGCGGCGCGGATTTCGTCCGCAAGCTTGACCTTGTGCGGGTCGACCACGTAGGGGCTGACGCGCTCGTTCTTTTCGAACTTCTTCTTGTACAGTTCGGCCTGGTAGCGACTCTTGAAAGGCCCCACCCGCACGCGATGCCACAGTCCGCGGTCCGGCACGTACGCGGCCTGTCGGAACGCGCTATGTCCACGCTTGCGCAAGTCGTCGACGAAGGCTTCGGCGTCCTCTTGCTTCTTGAAGCTGGCTACCTGGATTTGGAAGCCACCTTCAGCGCCCGGGGGAGCCAAGTACTTATCGTCCACTTTCGAGACTTCCGTCGCGAGTTGGGTCAAAGAATCCTTCGGGTCTTTCGTGACCGGAGTCGACGACAGCAACGTGCCTGCCGGCAACGGGACCACCGGCAAACGGTCTGCGGCAACCGGCGGCGCGGTAGCCAGAGGTTGGGCCAGAGGGTCGTTCGTTCCGATCAGCCGACCGCGCTCATCCTTCACGGCCGCCAAGGCAGTGGTCGGATTCTCTTGATCCGAAAGGATGCCAGGGAAGGTGACATCTTCGTCGTCCACCTGCCCTGCTGGCTGGGATTCGTTCTTCGATGAAGCGACGAGGGCGGCCAAAGGATCTTGACCGCTTTGGCGCGGCGGACCGGCGCGTTTGGCACTCATCACGCCAACGACAACCAATGCAGCCCCGCCGAGAGAGGCCAGCAGCAGCGTCGCCAAACGAGAACCACGGCGACGGGGATCGTCTTCGTGGATTTGCTCCAAATTGCGAACGTTCACGGTTTCCATGGGTGCTTACCCCTGGCGTACCGAACTTTGGCTCAAGCGGGCCAGTTTTGGGCGGTTTCGGAGATCTGACGGGCCTTCCACAGCGTCTCTGCGACTTCCCGTGCCGGATCACTGTCCGCCACGATCCCACCGCCGGCGTAGTAATGCGCTTCGCCATCCACCAGGGTCAGGGTGCGGATCGCCATGCCCAGTTCGAGGGAACCATCGTGGCGCAATACGCCAAAGGCACCGGTGTAGAGGCCCCGACGCGCGCTTTCCAGATCCGCGATCACCTCCATGGCGCGGACCTTGGGCGCGCCGGTCACGCTTCCGCTCGGAAGCATGGCCGCGAGCACATCACGACGGCTCACGCCGGAGCGGAGCAGCCCCGACACATGGGCCACTCGGTGATGCAGCGTGGGCAGGGTTTGCGTGGCATACGGCCCCAAGAGCCGCACGCTGCCGGCCCGGCAGATCCGCCCCAGATCGTTGCGCTCGACATCCACCACCATGGTCAGCTCGGCCCGTTCCTTTGGATCGGCTTCGAGCTCCCGGGCAAGCGCGGCGTCGTCGATCGCGTGTCGCCCACGCGGCCGCGTGCCCTTGATCGGCGAGGTCACGATCCGCCCGTCGGCGTAGGTGCGCAGGAACTGCTCCGGCGATGTGCTCACCACACCCAATTCCGCCGTGTCCAGAGCGAAGCCGTAGGCCGCGCGCGTTCGCCCGCCCTGTCGCGCCAGGTGTTCGATGGGATGTCCGCTCCCACGCAGGCGGAAAAGCCGAGCGAGATTCACCTGATACAACTCACCCTTCGCAATCAGCTTCAGGGCCTCGCGGATGCGCTGCTCGTGCACCGCCTCGGCCTCCACCGGCGCGACCAGCTCCAAGCACGCCGGCCCAATGGCCGCCGTGCGCAAGACGGCCGCGGCTAAGCGCCTGACTTGACCGCTATCGTCACCAATCACCCGCACGCTGCCGGGCCGCACCTCGACGACCGCGCCGTAGCGAAGCCAACGGGGCTGCAGGACATGCGGCGGCGTCCGCGCGTCGCGTTCGGTGTCGTACGCCCGCTCAAGACCGCGACAGCTTTCATAGGGGAGCAAACCGATCCACCGTGGAGCGTGGGCCAGGCCGAGGGGTCCTTGAGTCGGGAGCTCTATTTCGGGGTCAAGCTCCGCCGACTCGCCCGCGGGCTCGCAGGCGATCCAGGAGGTTCCCCCCGGCCGCGCATCCCAGGCCATGGCGAAGCCAGGTCGATTGGCCAGTGCTCGACCGATCTGGAGCGGATCGGCGAGCACATCAACGAGGCGGGCGCTGAGCATGGCCCTAGCCTACTCGCGCTGCGGTCGGCTTTGCAGTCCCTGCGTGTTCGCGTGACGGAGGGGCGCCTTCGCGCTAGGTGTGACCGATGAAAGCCTGGGTTTTGTTAATCGCGGCCACGGCAGTGGGTTGCGGCAGCGAGCTCGCGGACCCCGGACAGCTGTACCTGGTCCACGGCGAAGAGGAGGATCCCTTCACCGTCGACCCGCGGACCGAACGTGTCATGGTCGACCGCATCTTGAGTTCCGGATCGAAAAAGACGATCCATGATGACTCCGCTCCGCCCGCACGCATCGACCTGGGTCAAGGCGGCATCGCGACCTTCGAACTGCGCGGGACGGACGCCGCTGGCGTCGCGCGGGTCTGGGGCCGCAGCGTCCCCATCCAAACGGCGGGCGTGGCAGGCTTGGCGCTTCCGCTGTTTGTGTCGCGGACCGAGGGCTTTGCCTCGGCGCCGGGTCTGCTACGCGGTGAAGTGGGGCCCACCCCTGCGTTGGCGATGATCGGAGGTCGCACCTTGTTCGCGACCGGAGGCACCATCGGCGAGCGCGCGGCCACCGAGTCCTACGATTTGGGCTTGTGGGCGCCAGTCCAGAGCCAGTTCAGCTTGGGCTGTCCCGAGCCACCTTGCGCGATCCGCTCCCTGGCTGCCGTGGGCACGACCATCCTGGCGGTCGGCGCGAGCTGGGCCATTTGGGTCGACCTCGCGGATGGTTCGAACGGAAAAGCGGAGCCACCACCGGGCCTGGGCGATTGGGCGGCGGTGGCGGGCGGGCAGACAGTGAGCGCTGGGGACCGCGGAGAGTTCATCGTTGGGCCCACCCGCGCCGACCTGCCCAGCAGCAGCGCCGTGCTGCTGACTCCGGAACTCACCCTCGAAACCGTCGCCTTAGCAGAGCGCCAGGGAGCCGCCGCAACCTGGGTGGACGGGCGCGGACTCGTTCTGGTGGGCGGCAGCGACACCGCGGCGGGAGCCGAGGTGGTCGCGCCTGGCGCTGCAGCGGGCGTGGTACTGCCCTATCCCCCGGACCCCAGCGTCGGCGCAGCGCTCGTGGCGCGCGGCGACTCGGTTTGGCGACTGGGCGGAGCAACGGACGCAGAAAGCGTCGAGCTATCACTGAATTGCGGCTCGAACTGCTCGGCCGCGGCCGTCGGTGCGCCCCTCGCCCTGATGGACGCCCGGGCATTCACCACCGATGCGGAGGTCGTCGTCGTCGGCGTCGCCGCCAGCGGCGCCACTGAAGTCAAACTGGGCCTTTCGGGAACCCCATTGCCCCTGCGCGTGCCGCGTGCGGCTGCCTCCGCGCTGCTGCTGCCGACTGGGCACCTCGCGGTGGTCGGCGGGACTCAGACGTCGGATGGCACGCCCGCCCGAAACTTGGAGTTGCTCCCCACCGCCCGTTGAGCCTCTGAACCGGCCCTTGGCGCGCCGCGCCCTACGGCGCGTCCAGCTCGACAACGCGCCCCGCGCTTGTGACGATCGCGTTGCGGAGCGGCGCCCGCAATCGCGCCTTCGGCCAGGCGATCACGCCGGAGACTGGGCCATGCCCGTCCACCACAGCGCCTTCGCCGATGATGGCTCGCTCGAGATGGACACCCGGGGCGATCCGCGCCCCGGGACCGACATGCACGCCGCTGGGCACCTCACCCTCGAGCCACTGCATATTTGCCCTGAGGTAGGCGCCGGGATCTCCCAGATCAGACCACGGGCCGCCAACCGCCGCGGTGGCGAGCGCAGCCCCGCCGCGCAACAGTGGCAGCGCGACATCCCCAATCAGACAGCCCGTTTCCGGCAGCTGCGACATGACGTCCGCTCCCACCGCGGCGATCCCCACGTAGTCCCCGCCCTGGGTCTCGTCTCCGAACACCTCGCCGCGCAGTCGCACAACGTGACCCGCTTCGGACAGCCCAAGGGTGCCCTCCCTCGGGGATCTCGGCGCAACGGCGAAACACAGGCCCCCGTCGGCGACGCTCCGGAGCATTGCCTCTATGGGCGGATTGGCAACGATGTCGCCGTTCCAAACCAAGACCGGAGCCGCACCCAGTAGCGCCCGGCCCCCCTCCAACCCGCCGGCCGTACCCCGGATACGCGGCTCGTGTACCAATTGAATCTTCAAGCTCAAGCAGCGGATATTGCTATCAAATTTCTCTGCAAGATGATGGGTGTTGACCACCGCCTCGGTAAAGCCCGCGGCCCGGAGGCGCCCCGCAATGTGGGCGAGCACGGATCGGTCTCCGAAGGGCACCAGGGGCTTCGGCAGCTCTAGGGTGAGGGGCCGCAGGCGCGTGCCCAGCCCCGCACACAACACCATCGCAGAAGGCACGCGCCATCATGTCAGACCCGTCCTTCGATTGCGAAAATGCTTTGGCCGAATATTCGACCCAGCTCCCGCCTGCGTGTTACCGGCCTAGGCCATGCCCGCTTTCCGTTCGACGAGCGCAGCCCTCTGGGCCTTTGGCTACACCTTCCTGGTGGTGCAGGCCGCCGGATGCGGTGCGGACGCAGTGGCGGTGGACGAATGCCGCGACATCGAAAGCGCCCGCTGCGAAGCAGGCGTCTTCTGCGGCTTGGTCGACGACGTGGCGGAGTGCAAGCGCTTCTATCGCGACCATTGCCTGCACGGATTTGCGTCGGGAGATCGACCCGGCTCCCCCCAGGTCAAAGCCTGCATCGCAACCATCCAAGCCGCGGGGCGATGCGCGAAAGCGGGCACGCCGGAGCTGTCCACCTGCACCCCTGCCGTTTCGGCCAAGACCGTGCACTCGACGGCGTGCGAAGTGATCCTGAACCCGGAAGGCGTGCAGGAATGCGAGTTTCTGGCCACCCCCGTGGTGCTGCCGGACGCTGCTGCGGACGCATTGCCTGAGGCAGCTGCCCCAGACAGCGCCGCGAACGACGCGGGCTCCGACTGATGCAACGTCTGCGGGCGCTCGCCATAGCAGCCAGCATGATCGCCGCATGCCGTGCCCCGCAAAGCCCCGGCCCGGAGCAGCCGAAGGAAGAAACTCCCGAAGAGGAAGTGCTGCGGGTGGCCCTGCTGTGGGGCTCGCAGCAAGAAGAACGCGGATTCTTGCCTGCGCCCAATCCCATCGAGACCTTCGAACGCACCATCGGATCGCAGCTAAAGCTCGCGCGCGGCGTCGCGAGCGCCGAAGAGCGCATCCTGATCAAAGAGAAGCTGATGCTGCGGGACGGCACTCGTCTGATCTGTGAGGCTTCCGGGGGCGCCCACGCGACTCTCCGATACGGGCGCCACAAAGGGCAGGCGGCTTTGGAACTCTCCCGTCCGCCCATCGTGCTCACGCGCAACTGCAATGGCGCGCCGCCCGAGGTCGCCATCGAGATGCCTGGTGGCCCCGCGCGACTCGAACTGCGCTCGGACCAGCTGGTCACCTACGAACCGCTTGGGGACGCGCGCATCTACCTCCCGGCGGATCCGGCCGGAAAATAGCCACAATCCGAGTTGCCTCATCCAGGGACTTTCGGCGCTGGCCCGCATCCGCTAAGTGTCGCGGCGCGCATGAACCCACGTCCGATCACCCTGCTCGCCGCCCTCCTCGTTGGTTGCGGAACTAGCCCCGTCGGCACCGGGATCGACCTGCCGACCGTGGTGGCCGTGTCTGCGGAGGACTTCCGCGGTGAGGTGCCCTGCTCAAACGCACCCGGTGCCATGCGCAGCTTCGTCGCCACGCTGACGGATCTGGGTACCAAGGAAGAGCCAACGAGCTTTTCACTGCCAAGTTCCGTCGTGCGCTCCGACGCCCTCGGCGGTCGCTTTGCTCCGGTGAGCTGCCTGCAGGCAGCAGGGTTTTCCTTCGTCGTGCCTGGCCACCGCTACTCCGCGGAAGTGGAAGCCTACGACCGCACGGATTTGGTCGCGCTTGGACCAGGGAGTCGCGTTTTGGTCGATCCCGCAAGTGGCAACTATGTGCCGCCTCGCTGGACGACCCACTGCGGCACCAATTCAGACGTGCCCGGACAGGGACCTGTCGTCGCCGCGATCTACCGCACCCGATACGTGCGTGGCTGTGGTCCTCTTTCTGAAGCGTACAGCACCGAAACCGCAATCCGCATCCAGACCGACAACGCGTCGGGCCCCCCATGCGGCTCAGATCCGGGACAGGTCGAGCGCTTCGAGGCAACGCTGGTGGAAACCGGTGCAGTGCAAACGGCAGACTGCGGTGAAGCGATCGTGTTTGGCGGGCTTGAGGGCTCGCAGACGTATCACTTCGAACTCTTCGGATACGAGGCCGGCGAGCTGTTCCCGACCTGGGGAACCAGCTGTTTCCGCACCGCACAATCTGGAGCCATCGTCGACGCCGGCTGCGGCACCCTGCTCGCTTCGGGCAGCATGGAAGTGGAGACCGCAGCTGTCATCGCGAGCCTCGGGGAGAGCTGCGGCCCCGGCGCGATCGTGAGCGTGGCCGGCGACATCATTGCCACCGGCAATCCCACAAGTGTTCCCTGTGGCGCGACCATTCGATTCGATGGTCTCGAACCGAAGAGCTACGGCGTGCACGTATCCACTCTCAAGTCCGACGGCTCCGCGGGGCCGAAAGCCATCTGCGACGCGATCGTGGTCCCTGGGATCGCACGCCGTGCGAACTGTCGGCCCGAGTGAGCCACGCAACTTGCGCCCCTCAGGCGCTCTCAGCAATCCGAAGGATTGTTACTTCCGAGACAGCACACTAGGGTTGAGCCGTGAGCAACGGACAGGAGTCCCAATTCGTTCTGCCCAAGCCTGGCCGGGTGCTCAAGGCAGTCATGCTCGCGCTGTTCGCGGTGTGGCTCGCGTTTGCCTTGGGGATGAATTGGGGTGGTGTGCCGCCCGAGACCTTCTATCTCTTCGCGGGCAGCACCCAGCTGATCCTAGAGGGTGAAGTCTGGCGGATCTTCACCGCGCCGCTCCTGCACGTGCCAAGCGTCGGCGGCATCGCGTTTGTATTGATTGGGTTGTACTTCCTGACTCCCACGCTAGAGGAGCAGTGGGGTGGCCCGCGCCTGCTGCGGTTCCTGGCAGTGTCCAGCTTGTTCGCCTACACGTTCCAAGCGCTCTTGGAGCTCGCCCTCGGAGCCAGCCTCAGCGCCAAACTTGTGGGCGAATACTGGATGAGTTTCGTCCCCGCCATCGAGGCCATCGCCATCGCCTGGGCGCTCACTTTCAAAGGTCAGACCGTACGGCTGTTCTTTGTGTTGCCGGTCACTTCGCGCGGCCTGATCCTGTTTGTGGTGGGCATGTCCGTGCTGTACGTGATCACCCTGGAGCGGCCCATGTGCGGGCTGCTCTCGCCCTTCGGCGGAATGATCGCGGGGTATCTCTTCGGCGGCGGCACGCCCTCGCCCGCGCGCCGCTTTTGGCTCAGCCTGCGCTTGGCGCGCCTCGAACGCGAAGCCCAACGCGACCGCCAGGCCCGCAAGCGACGCGTGCAGGGCTCGTCCTTGCGCGTGATCCCCGGCGCCCGGGACGAGGCGGCCAAGGACGACGATGACGACAAACGTGGTCCCGACGGCAAGTTGCTGAACTAGGGCGCACCGCGCGCGGTACGGCTTCCGTTTTGCCGGTGCCGGGGCCCGTGCTAAGCCCCGGGCAACGTGCAGGTGGTACTTGATGCCGAAGCGGTGCAGCGCGGTCTCCGCCGCGTAGCCGGGCAAATTGTGGAACGCAGCCACGGGCTCTCTGATGTGGTGCTGATCGGGATCCGTCGGGGAGGAGAGCCCATTGCGGACGCCCTCGCCCATTGGCTGTTGGAACTCGAGGGGCAAACCGTGCCACGCGGCAGCGTCGATATCACACTGTACCGCGACGACACCGCCACGGCGCTGGCCAATCCGAAGATTGGCCCAAGCCAAGTCCCGGGATCTCTGCAGAACAAGGTGGTCATCTTATGCGACGACGTGGTGTTCACAGGGCGCACGGTGCGCGCTGCCATCGATGCGTTGATGGACTACGGCCGGCCGCGCCGCATCGAACTCGCAGCCCTGGTTGAACGCAGCGGCCGCGAGTTGCCCATCGTCCCGGACTATTCAGTCATCAAGCTGGATTTGGAGCCGGAAGACCGCGTGGAAGTTCTCGACGATGCCCTTGGGCTCCGCGCCTTGGTACACAGCACGGGAGCACGCTCTGTCGTGCCGAGTTTCATATGAACAGCGAGCGCTTACGTCATCTAGTTTCCGCATCCGATCTGGACGCACCCGCTGCCACGCGGATCCTCGACGCAGCCGAGGCGTTTTTCGAGGTTTCGCGGCGCCCGATCCGAAAAGTGCCGACCCTGCGTGGCAAGACGGTGATCAATTGCTTCTTCGAAGCGTCGACCCGCACCCGCACCAGCTTCGAGTTGGCGGGCAAGCGCCTCGGCGCCGACGTCGTGAACATGGCGGGCTCCAGCTCCAGCACGACCAAGGGGGAAACCCTCAAGGACACCGTCGCCACCCTGGACGCTATGCATGCAGACGTCATCGTGGTGCGCCACGGCGCGAGTGGCGCCGCACACTACGTCGCGCAGCGCTCCCGCGCGGCGGTCGTCAACGCGGGCGACGGCATGCACGAGCACCCAACCCAGGCGTTGCTGGACGCCTTCACGATTCGCAAACGGGTTGGACGCATCGACGGTTTGCGGGTCACGATCGTCGGCGACATCCAACACAGCCGAGTTGCTCGCTCCAATGCGATTTTGCTCACACGCCTGGGTGCCAGCGTCTGTGTGGCGGGCCCCCGCACCATGCTGCCCTGCCCTGCCGACTCCCTTGGAGTCCGCGCCTTCGACCGCCTCGAACCTGCCCTTGAGGGTGCGGACGTGGTCATGATGCTGCGCATCCAACGCGAACGCTTGGGAGCCGCGCTGTTCCCCAGCTTGCGGGAGTATTCCAAGGTGTACGGCCTCAGCACCGCGCGCCTTGCGCTGGCGAAGCCCGACGCCATCGTCATGCATCCGGGGCCCATGAACCGCGGAGTGGAGATTTCCGACGAAGTCGCCGACGGCCCCCGCAGCGTCGTGCTCGACCAGGTCGAAGCCGGCGTCGCGGTGCGCATGGCCGTGCTGTACGTATGCGCCAGCGAGCCCGAAGCCTCACTGACGGACGTCACCGGCTGAGGCAGCGCGCGGCTACAAGTCTATTTGGGTGGCCGCGGGCAGCCGCTCGCTCAAGAAGCGGGCGGCCACGACCTCGAAGCTCGCCGGAAGATCCGTCACCAAGAGCTCGAGCTTGCGCGGCCTCGTGGGCGCGGGATGGCGCGCCAGGCGCTCCTCGTCCACATAGCGTAGCAATGCGTCCGCCGTTGCCTGCGCGCTGTCTACGACGGGAACTGGCGCACCGGCGATGCGCGCGGCCACACGCTCGATCACCGGTCGTAGCAGCGGATAGTGGGTACACCCCAAAACCAGCACCCGGACGCCTTGGGCGATCAGGGGTTCGACGTAGCGAGCCACGGCAAGCTCAGGGACGTCTCCGTCGAGCCAGCCTTCTTCAACCAAGGGCACGAGCAACGGCGCCGGAGCCGCAAGGACCTCGAGCCGCGTGGAAATCTTCGCCACGGCGCGCGGGTAGGCCCCAGAGCGCACCGTACCCGCGGTGCCCAGCACGCCAATCTTGACCGGTTCCCGCTGATGGCGTTGCGCCTCCTCTGCGGCTTGCACGGCGGCTTGGGCCCCGGGCTCTACGACGCCGAGGACCGGCAGGTCCAACTCTGCGCGCAGCACGTCGATACTGACGGCGCTGGCAGTATTGCAGGCAACCACCAGCGCTTTGATGCCTCGTCGCACCAACACCGCAGCGCAACCTTGGGCGTAGCGCACGACCGTCTCTGGCGAGCGCGTCCCGTAGGGGACACGCGCAGTGTCTCCGAGGTAAATGATGTCTTCTCCCGGCAGCGCCTGACTCAGCGCGTGCACGACGGTCAGGCCGCCGAGCCCCGAGTCGAACACGCCCAACGGCAGGCTCGGATCCACGGCCACTCAGACGTCCTCGATGCGGATCAGGCGCGGCGCGCCGCGCATGAACGCCTCGCGGGCGATGGCGTGTACGGCCTTTCTCACGCCACCCTCGCGGCAGTCATGCGTGATGATCAGGACAGGCACTGCGTCGTTCTCGGCGCTGGCGCGCCCCTCTTGCACCATCTGCTCGATGCTCACACCGCCTTCGCCAAGCAAGGTGGCGATCCGACCCAGCACCCCGGGGCTGTCGTCCACGTCGAAGCGCAGATAG
Source organism: uncultured Myxococcales bacterium (assembly GCA_937872925.1). Taxonomy (GTDB): domain Bacteria; phylum Myxococcota_A; class Polyangia; order Polyangiales; family Polyangiaceae; genus JACKEA01. The sequence goes on from CALMUT010000356.1 coordinate 19,327, forward strand.
AAGCGCGACTCTACGTCGTCCATCGGGACGAGGGGGCGCGCTTTCATCTGAATTCCCCGGGTGAATAGCCCTGGTTCGCCCTCCATCTTCGAACGCGCCACGTCCACCACATCCGCCACGACACTCACCGCCGTTGGCATATCTCCGGCGCCGCGACCGACTAAGAGGCACGGCCCCAAGGCCCGCCCCATGATAAACGCGCCGTTGAGCACGCCGTCCACGTTTGCCAAGACACTGCCCTTGGGCACCAAGGTGGGATGCACGCGCAACTCCACGCGCTCCCCCAGGTCTTTGCCGATGGCAAGGTGCTTGATGGTGAAGCCAAAGCGATCCGCAAAACGGAAGTCGAGTTGATCAATGGCACGGATGCCTTCCACAGAAAGCGCCGCAGGATCGATCCGTGCGCCAAAAGCCAACATACTCAGCACAACGAGCTTCTGAGCTGCATCATGTCCGTCCACGTCTAGGGTGGGATCTGCCTCGGCGTAGCCTTTGGCTTGGGCTTCGGCCAATGCCACGTCGAAGCTCACGCCTTCGTCTCGCATGCGGGTGAGGATGTAGTTGCAGGTGCCGTTCAGGATCCCATGCACGGACTCGACCCAGTCACTCGTAAGCGCCTCTCGCAGCGTTCGGATGATCGGGATCCCGCCGCCTACGGAGGCTTCAAACGCCAGGTCTACCCCCGCGGCGATGGCCTGTTCGACCAAGTCGGGGCCGTGTTTGGCGAGGAGAAGCTTGTTGGCCGTTACCACGCCCTTGCCGCTGCTGATCGCGCGGGCCACGTAGTTTTTCGCTGGGCTCTCACCGCCCATGACCTCAACGACGACGTCAACGTCCGAACCCAACACTACTTCCGGATCTGTCGTGATCCACGCACTCTCGCACTCGGGGACGCGATCCTTCTCTGGGTCGCGTACTAGTACGTGGCGCACTTCGAGGGGCGCGCCCACCCGCGACGCCAAGTACTCGGCGTTGTCGCGGATCAGCCGCAACACACCACCGCCTACCGTGCCGCAACCCAAGAGCCCGATCCGAATGGGAAACCGAACGCGTTCCTTCTCCAAAACTACCTCCGAAACGCCTGCGGGGCTGAATCCTCGTGGAACCGCCGCGCGGCGGCGCAGAGCTTAGCCTGCTCCTCCGCACGGGAAAGCTGCATCTTGGGTTCGCCGGAATTTCCTGCAATTGCCCGGCCCGCCGCGGCAACCAGAGCGACGTCGCAGACCGATCCCAGGCGCTCAATGACCCGCCCACGAGCGAAATTCGGAAGCTTGGCGTTCAGCGGCGCCCCATGATCGGTCATCCACTGGGCCGTCACCCTTGCCGTGGACGCACGCGCGAGAAACGCCAGGAGCATCTTGCGCAGATCTTGAACGCGGAACGCTTCGGTCAAGCTGGCGTCCAGGACCGTTCGCACTTGCGCAGGGTCTTCGGCTCCCGCCAGGCCCGCAAGCAGGATCATGCGTTGCTCGGGCAGTTCCGCTTTTGAAAGCCGCTCCAGCAAGCTCCCGAGCAACCCGGGGCCACCCTCGGCAGCGTGCCGCGCCAGAGCCACCCGCGCCAGGTCTGGATGCACTTGCCCGCCGTTCAGCCATGCTTGCGCCAATCCCTCGAGCTGCTTCGTCGCGGCCGCGTCCGCGCCGAGGTCTGCCAGCGCGTCCCAGATCTCGGCGCGCAGCAATCGGGCGTCGTCAGCTTCGCCGGCTTTTGGCGCCGCGCTGAGCCGACGCGCGGTGGGCCCCAGTAGCGCGCGCACAAACTCCGCAAAGCTCGCCCGAGCGCCCTGCGGGACCCAAAATTCGATCACGCGCAACTGGCGCAGCACCTCTAACCACACGCCGCGGGTACGCTCCGAAGTCAGGCCACGCAGCAGCTTCACGTGTTCAGCCAGCGGGGTTTGTCCGGCTTCGACCATGGCAAAACTGCTCGAAACCAACCCGGCGCGTTCCCGCGCAGTCAAGAAGGTCGGCGCTGCGCGAGCCAATACCTTCCGCATCTTGGGCGTGAGCGCGCTGCGGTAGTAGCCCGTCTCCGCATCGTTGGGCGTCCACAAACTCGGGCAGCCAGACAGTTCCAAATCGTGGCGCTGGGTCGCCTGGGTTTGCAGCACACAAACTCGCTCGACACCCCGGGGGGTTTTCGCCCGAATACACACGGGCACCGCCCAAAGCTTCGGTCCGCCGGCGGCGCGCCCAACGGGGATCCACTCCCGCTGCGTCACGCTGAGCGCGGTCTTCTGTCCACGACACTGCAGGTCCAAGTGCAGGACGGGCACGCCACTTTGGTCCACGAAACTCGCAAAGACATCGGTGACGGAACGACCTGCTTCCGCCTCAAGCGCAGCGAAGAGATCGGCGGCGCTTGCACTTCCGTGCGCGTGACGACGTACATAGCGTCGCATACCGCGTCGGGTGACTTCGTGGCCGAGCCACCCCTCCACCATGCGGATGACGGCGGCGCCCTTCACATAGGTGATGGTATCGAAGGCCGAAAGCACGTCGCTTGGTGTGCGCACTGGCTCGCGTACCCGGCGCGCGGCGGGCAGCACGTCCAGTTGCATGGCAACGCCTTTCGCGCCCGCGGCCTCGTCCCCGAGCGCAAAGCCCGGACGACTCTGATCGGCGATCTTCTCCCCCATCCACGAAGCGAGCCCCTCGTTCAACCACAGATCGTCCCACCAGCGTGGACTCACCAGGTTGCCAAACCACTGGTGCGCGAGTTCGTGCGCCATGATGCGCACCATCGCCCGCTCCGCTGCGGCGGATGCGCGCTCCGGATCGAGTAGCAGCAGATCTTCCCGAAACGTGATCAAGCCCGGGTTTTCCATGGCCCCCGCGCTCATTTCCGGCACCGCCAACAAATCAAGCTTGGCGTAGGGATAGCGTTGCCCAAAATACTGTTGAAGCAGATCGAGCTGGCTCGCTGCGGTGGCCAGCGAGCCAGACGTAAGGCTTCCCTTTCCGGGCAGCGACACGACCGTGATCGGGGGCTCCTGGGGCGGCCCGGCGGTCACCGAAAGCGGCCCGACGGCGAACGCCACTAGATACGTCGGCAGCGGGGGGGTGCTGTCAAAGCGCGTCGTCGTGAGCCCACTGTCCAGCTGTTTTCGCTGCTCTTCCGCCGGAGCGTTCGCCACCGCAACGTAGCCATTGGGCACCGTGAGCGAGACTTCGAAAGGCGTCTTGAATCCGGGTTCGTCGAAACATGGAAAAGCACGCCTTGCGTCGCTCGGTTCCATTTGCGTGAACGCATACGCTTGCCCGCCCGTCTGAACCCGATACAAGCCCCGCAGCCCATGGGCGAAGGGGGCTTCGAACTCCATATCCAGCTGCAGCACTCCGGGGCCGAGTGCTTTCTCAAACTGCAACACCAGCTCCTCCGCCGCGGGCCCCGTTCCCGGTCGCTGCCGATGCTCGACCCAATGCACCACATCCGCTTGGCGCACGGCGGCAGTCAGGAGCTTGGGGCCTGCCGCGTGCAGCACGACATAGTCCGTCTTGCGCTCCAGTCGCACATCGATACGAACCCGCCCCAGGTAGCGGCTCTCCCGGGGATCTACAGAGAGATCCAAGGCGTACCGCAACGGCACGGCCCAACTCTCGAGCCGACCGTCCCCGCGGGGCGCGGGAAGCGGGCGCAGCGGCCGCGGCGCAACGGCTGCGGGCGGATCGTAGGGCAGTGGCACGGGGGCCGCAGCACACGAAAATGCAGCCAGCCCGGCCGTAAGCCCGAGCAGACGCCGCAGCTTCATATGGGCGCCGAGATCAGCGGCGGCGGAGCGGGCGCGTCCGACGTGCCCAGGACGCGGTCCAGCCAATCCATACGAAACCGCACGCGCGCTTTGATGCTGCGCAGCGGCGCAGAACGCATCTCCGCTTCCCAAGTTCGGATCCGCGGGCGCCCGGCGTTGCTTGCCAACACCAGCGGCATGCCGCTCACCGGGTCTGAGTCGTAAACGAAAAACGAGTGCCAGTGATTTTCGCCGTCGCTTCGGGGGCCAAAGATGGCCACGACGTCGCCTGCGGCGTAGCGATCGGCGTTCTGTGCCAAATGCGCAAAGAACTCGGTCCGATCGAGGAACCGGCTGCGTTCGCTCGGGTCCAATTCGTATACGTCGAACCACTCCGGTTTGCTTTTGGCAAACTGAATGAAGACGTCAACGCTACGACGGTTTTCGATCCCGACCGCATCAAAGTCGACCCCGCCCTGCACCCGCCTGCGTTGTCCGCTGTCGCGGGGATCCCACCATGTGCCGCTGGCGCGTTCCAGGGTATCGGTGATGAAGTCGATGCAAACCTGAGGCACCTTGGGTCGTCCGCCCGAATCAAAGACGAAATAGTTGTCGTCGTTGAAGGTGTACATATCCCAACCGTGGTTGTACGCCCAAAGCCATGCCGGCCGCAGATTGCCGTCTTGCTGCCCCTCCTCGGTGCGCGGCTCGTCAAAGGGCAGCGCTTCCCGGACCATCGCGACGATCGCGCTGTGTTTCTTTGACAAGGACCCAGCCCGGCGCCGCTCGACCCTGCGGGCCGCGGCCACGGGCTCGGCCATGGCTTCGGGCACGACTTCGCAGTCTTTTTCCAGGGTTGCTCCGGAAATGCGGAACAAGGTATCCACCCAGTGGACTCCGTAGCGTGCCCGGGCAACCAGATAGTCGCCCGTGGCGTGTTGCACATCCAGGCGGGAAAAGCCCCAACCATGGTTTGCGGGCCCGACCGCCCCCCCCCATGGCCCCGGCGGGGGCGCG